>JBEVJT010000022.1:0-3041 GCA_040510075.1 Xanthobacteraceae bacterium
GACTTTTCGAACCACGGGCGTGGCAGCGCGTGGCCGCGCTCCTGCTCGACGCGGCCGAGCGGAACGGGTCCATCGACGCCGTGCGCCGGCAGGTGATCGTCGCGCTCGTGATGGACGGCAAGCTCGACGTGGCGGCGACCGTGCCGGCGGGTTGAAGCGGCGAACCGGCGGACTGATCCAGATTCAGAGCGCCCGAAATGCCCCACTTGCGGGCTCGATGGCAATCGCGCATTCCCCGCGACGGTCCATCGTCCCCCTAGCCTCTCGGCGGGCCGTCGTCTTTGGCCTCGCGCGTCACTGGGAAGTGGGCGGGCCTCCGGCCGGAATACACGCGCACGAGGAGGTAATCATAATCTCCGGCTCGGAGGCCCTCAAAGCCGGGGGGCTTTGTGCCGTAACGCTGCTCCGATAAATCTAACGGCAGATTAAGAATGAAGGTAAACGGGCCGCGAGTTTGAGCCCCCTCTCAAGCTCGGCGGCGCGATCCCGGCACGCCGCTGAGCAAAGCGGGTGTGCGGAATATTTCGCCCTGGGCTTGCCGCGCGGCGAGGCTCACCGCGCCGTCGCCGGTCTCGCAGTCGCGCAGCAGAGCGGCGACGCGATGCGGAAAACGGCTGCGGTCCTCAAGCGGTAGCCGGCTTGAGCGCATCGCATCACCGCAAGTCGCGATGAGCCGCCGCGCTGCGGCCGCCCATCGCGAAAATGTTGAGCGCGGAGCAATGGAGGAAAGCGATGGCGGAGAGACCGCCGAACAAGCGCAATACGCTTTCAATCGTGCCATCATGCAGCTTCACGGCAACGATCCCACAATGCGGGCCTGAAGCTAGCCGTTGAGTCATTGGCGAAGGATTGGGCCGTCTCGCTGTAGGCCCCTGCGCGCTACGTACCTCATGCTCGAAGACCTTGAGCGCTCGCGCGCACCTCCGGGGCACGGGACTGCGCCGCATCCTCCCACTCCCGACAAGGCGTTCGAACCGCCCACAGGCCGTAGAGGGTGGGGACCATAGACCAAGCGCAGCTCGCGTCCTGGGGCACATTATCCTGCAATGTCAATGTTGGCGTGCCTTGGTCGCGTCACTGGTCGCGGCCGAGCACCTTTTCCGCTCCAGTAGGCAGTCCCCCTTCTAGGGGGACTACTGGAGCAAAGGGTGCTAGTTGAATCGCGATCAAACAAAGAGAGGGGTACCGCATGCCCATAAAGCACGTCAAAACAGAGATTACCGGAGGGCAAGGTCGTGAGGCCTTCATCTGGATGCGTCTTGCAGACAGCAAGGAAACAGAGCCGACGACATGGGCGGAACTGAAAATACCGATCGTATCCTTGTCGCCTACAGAGCGCGACCGCGCCGCTGAGGTGCCTGGCCATCCTCAAAGGCCCTTTCAGATAGCAGCGCTCAGGCATGTCCGAGATGCGTTGGCCGTCGAAATCGAGCGCTTATCAACGGGAAGGGATTAGTAATACGCGGGGACTGCTGGAGCAGAGTGCTGGGAGGAGCGCCACGGTGTTGCGTTGCTCCTAGGGCTCGCTCCTGTTCGCGCTCGCGCCGCGCTTGCTGCCATTGAATGTGCGCCCAATCTTGTTCTTCGCCCTTCGCGAGCAGCTCGTAGGCTCGGGCGATCGGGTCGACGTCATCGTCCATGCGGTCACCACGATGCGTCTGCGACGAACGCGACCATGCCGGCTTTGCGCATTGCCCGAGCCGCATCAGTTTTCAAGTCGCTCGGAAGCGGAAACGGGCGAGAGGTCGAGGCGGGCGCAAGGTCCATGGCGGCGTCATCCGACGGCGGCGCGCGTCAGGAATGAAGGGGGAGGAAACCTGTCGCCCGCCGATCGTCACCAATGCCGCCACGATACCCGCGGCCCGCGATCGCACGACGTGGCGCGTAACGGATCATCCTTAACCTTAACGAAGGGTAGTTGTTGTGCAGATACGCTAAATCGGCCAAAGAAGGTCGGTCAGACGCGGCACTTGAGGAAAGCCATGGAAGGGCTAATCGCTTTGACCGACGCCGAGCTTGCTGCTGTTGCGGGCGGGGAGTCGCTGTCTGTCTATATCTTCAACGAAAGTTTCAACAACGTCACCGACAGCTTATTGATCTTTGGCAGCGAGCTGCTCAACAGTTTGAACACCAATAGCTATAACACCGACAGTTTCAACATCGGCGCCTACAACACTGGTTGGAGCTATTTAAGCGGCCATTCGATGGCCTGATAGCGCTTATTCCCACACCTGGGAATATCGCCGAGCCGCCGCCTATCACGCGCGCTCGCGCCACGCCGCCGCCCAATCGGCCAGTAGTCGCTCGACCGCGTGCTCGATCGCCGATCATCGGCGGCGTCCGGCGCAAGTGCACCGCTGCGGCAACAGAGGTCCCAATACGCCGCGCTGCCCTCGGTGATCTCGTCGCGATAGCGCGAATTCGGCCACTGATTCGGACGCACCGCTCGGTTCGTTACATTCGCCGCCCGCCACGTCGGCCCATCGGTCGAAATCCCGTGGTCAACTTTCGTCGAACCTGGCGGCACCATACCCCAACCGCCGGCGACTACGCCTTTACCCAAAAAATTCGCGTCTGATCGTGGCCGCCGGCCTATCTGGATTTTTGAACACTCCGCCCCCCTCCCGCGATTGGGCCCAAGGCCGCGATCGACCTCGGCGAGCGCGCGGCCGAGCCGCCAGCGCGCGCGCGCATCACGAGCCATCCCTCGCGCTCGAAATCGCGAAGGCGGCCCCATAGCCGCAACGCATCGTGCGCCGCTCGTCTGTGATCCAATTCACAAATGACGGTCTCTTCGGCCAACTATTTTGTGATGCAACTCACAGATGTTTTCCGCAACGAATGCCAAAGTGCAACTCAGGGACGATCACTTGTGAGCGGACCCCAGAACAGCGGAGAGCATCATGCGCATCCATTGGACGATAATGGCACTCGTTGCCATGCCGATCGCGATCGGCTCTGCCACCCCGGCATCAGCCTTCTCGATCGGAAATCCCCTTAAGAGCGTCAGCACGGCCGTGACCAAGACCGCGAAGGACGTC
>JBEVJT010000023.1:0-15012 GCA_040510075.1 Xanthobacteraceae bacterium
GCGCGGCTGGTTTGGGCCGGGGCTCACGCAAACGTACGACACGCTCGATTATCTTTCAGAGGCGGGCGTCGAGTACATCGGCGATTGGGTGCTCGACGACGAATCCGTCACACTGAAGACAGCGCATCGTCCGGTGGTCGCGCTGCCCTATAATTTCGAGCTGCACGACATCGTCCTAATGGCGCTGCAGCATCATCCTTCGGACATGATCTATCGCCGGACGCTGGATCATTTCGATTGTCTATACGAGGAGTCGCACGAGCGGGCGAAGATCATGGCCATTGCGTGCCATCCCTATCTTTCCGGCGTGCCCCACCGCATTGCGCATGTGCGGCGCACCTTTGAGCATATTCTCGCCAAGGAGGGCGTCGCCGCATGGGACGGCGCCAAGATACTCGATTGGTATCTGACGCAGCAGCCGCAGGAGCAGCAGAAGTGAACGAGCAACTCATCGCGTCTCCACGCTCGGCCTTCGTGCCGCATGATCTCACCGCCCCGATCGTCGGAAAGCCCAGCGGACCCCTCGCGCGACTCCAGGCGGCAATCAAGGACATGTACGACATTGCCGGCTCGCGCACGGGCGGCGGCAACCCGGATTGGCTGCGCGCGCAGGGTCCGGCAAACGCGACGGCAGCGGCCGTGCAGCGGCTGCTGGATGCCGGCGCCACGATCGTCGGCAAAACCGTTTGTGACGAATTCTTCTTCAGCCTGGCGGGCGTCAATGCGCATTACGGAACGCCGATCAATCCCCGCGCGCCAGGGCGACTGCCCGGCGGCTCATCGAGCGGATCGGCATCGGCCACGGCGGCGGGCGCCTGCGACATCGCGCTGGGCAGCGATACCGGGGGGTCGGTGCGGGTGCCGGCCGCATTTTGCGGCATTTTTGGTATCCGTCCTACGCACGGTCGTGTGAGCCTCGCAGGCGCCATGCCGATGGCGCCCTCTTTCGATGTGCCGGGCTGGTTTGCGAGCGGTCCCGGTGTGTTTCAGCGCGTCGGCAATGTGCTGCTGGAAGGGCACACCGCGAGCGCGCCGATCAGCCAAATCGTCATTCTCGATGACGCATTTGCAGAGGCCGATGCGGAAGTCGCATCTCTGCTAGCGAGCGCGCTCCATGAAGCGGCCGGCGATCTGCCCAACCTTACGCACGCACACATTGTTCCTGACGGGTTAGATGTTTGGCGCGAGATTTTCCGCGTGATCCAGGCGAGCGAAGTCTGGCACACATTCGGGGCGTTCGTGGAAAAACACCAGCCGCGGATGGGTCCAGGCATACGCGAGCGCATGCGGTTTGCGGCTTCCGTGAAGGAAGGCGACGCGGCAAAGGCGCGGGCGGCTCATGCGCAGGTGCGCGCACACATCCACGGCATGGTACGGTCCGGAACCGTCCTCGCGCTTCCCACCGCGCCCTGCATAGCCCCGCTGCTCCACAGCTCCGAGGAGGAGCTCGAATCTTTCCGCGTGCGTGCGATGCGGCTCACCTGCATTGCGGGCCTGGGCGGCCTGCCGCAAATCTCGATCCCTGTCGGGACGGTGACAGGCGCTCCCGTCGGCCTGTCGTTCATCGGTTGGCCCGGCGGCGACGAAGTTTTGCTGGCCCTGGCCGTCAGGCTCGCCCGCTACTGCGGCCGGGCCGCCTGAAATTGGCCGTTACCTCTGAGCAGCTGCTCGGACCGACCGCGCATCATGATTAATGCCGCCATGATCGGGCTCGGACGCTGGGGCAAGTCGCTTGTCGACACGGTGCAGGGCCGCAGCTCATCCGTCCGTTTCGTGCACGGGGTCAGCAAGGAACCGGAGACGGAGTTCGCCGCGCGCCATCGCTTCCGGTTGTCTACGGAATTGGGGATAGCTCTGGCGGATCATGAGGTGGAAGCGGTCTTTCTCGCCACTCCCCATTCGCTGCATGTATCGCAGGCGCTCGCGGTCGCGCAGGCGGGCAAGCACCTATGGTGCGAGAAACCGCTGGCGCTGCGAAGAAGGGAAGCCGAGTGCATCGTGGAGGCGTGCCGCCGCGCGGGTGTGGTCCTCGCAACCGGTCTGAACAAGCGCTGGTTCGCCTCGATGCGGGAGCTCGAACGGATTGTCCGCAGCGGCACCATTGGCGAAATACTTCATCTCGAGGGCCACTACTGCAACGAACACAGCACACGCGTCGCTGGTGGCTGGCGCGATGATCCGGCGGAATCGCCGGGGCTTGGCATGACGGGGGCCGGCCTGCACGTGCTCGATGCTTTCGTCAATTTGGTCGGCCCTGTCGCCTCCGTCGACGTGCGGGCATTTGCACGTAAGCCGCCGCCCGACCCTCGTGACTCAATCGCCGTCTTGCTGCAATTCGCATCGGGTGCGACGGGCACGATGACCACCGTGCGCGCGGGCCCCATGTATTGGCGCGTGCACGCGTTCGGAGCGCGCGGATGGGCGGAGGCGCAGAGCGAAGACAGGCTGTGCGTTGCGCCCATTGGGCGGCGTCCCGAGTTGCGTGAATTCGCCCAGGTCGATTCGCTCTTCGAAGCAGTCGAGGCGTTTGCCGGCGCGGTCTCGGCCGGAACGCCCTTTCCGATCACGCCTGCGCAGATGCTCGACACCATCGCGGCCTTCGAGGCGGTGATCGAGGCGGCGAACACGGGCCGCCGGATGACGGTGTGATATCTCTCCCCCGCGCAGGAGGGGTGACGCTTGTCAAAAGGGGCTTTTTTGCTGCTCCTGTTTGCAGTATTTGGAATAAATGAGCGCGATTGCCCGCTCCGTTTGCTCGACGTTGCCCGGCAGCGCGATATGGGCGGAGCGAAAGCCGTAGTCCACGGTTTTTTTGTCGGGTTTGAGATATTCGAAGATGACGTCGTCGCTCTCCACCTCCCACTCGTAGATGACTTGCGGGCCGGCATATTTCTTGCTGATGCGGGCGGTCTCCAATTTGAGGCGATTGAGGTAGTACCGGGCATATCGGTTGAATTTCGGCTCGGGGACGACAACGATGCAGGACTTCGCATCCGTGATCGCGGGCCCATCCGGCGGATCGATTCTGCCGGTGAAAATATAATTCACTGCCTGAACGAACAGCCGATCGGGTTGTTCGGCTTGCGCCGTGCTGGCAATCGCCAATGCGGCCGCGATTGCCAGGCACGCGCTCCGGCATCTCCACTGTTTCGCAGTTCGTGACCCGTAGGTCATGGCGCGCTGAGCCGTTTGGCGGGGGTTGCTTGGAGACAACGGGTACTCTTTCTTGGAAAGAAGGCTGGCCGGGTCAACAACGGGAAACGATGAGCATACGCCGCTTTAATGTCCACTGTGGTTTGCGAGCACTAGCGGAATATCGGATTTGATGGCTAGATCGAAACTCTAACCAGAGGCTTTCAACTTGGGGGCTCCGATGAAAAAGGTACTGATCGCGTTGGTGGCGACTCTCGTGGCTGTGAGCGTTGCCGGCTGTGCGGGAATGGGCAAGGGCAAAGGCAAGGCTCCGGCGCCTGTCGTGACGAAGGGCTGATCCTCGCTGCTATCCTCCTGTGCTGCGGCCGTGGGCGTGTTGTCCGGCGAGGGCCGGCCTCATGTCCACGGCTATGCGCTGTTGGGGACTGCGCGCCTAGAAGCTACGCCGAGGCGCGGCGCTCGGGCCTGCGAGAGCGTGAGGTTGGTCCGAGGCCGCGGACATAACGGCCGAGGCGGCGCGTACCACAACGACATGCGCGCGCATGCGCTCACTTGCGAGTGCTGCGTCCCCGGCCAGTATGGCGGCCATGATCGCAGCGTGCTCGTCGCAGGACTGCAACAGGCGAAAGGGGATCTCGAATTGCGCGCGCCGGAACGGCGCAATGCGCGCGCGCATCCCCGCCGTCGTCGCGCACAAAAACGCGTTGCGCGCCCCCGCGTAGATCGCGTCGTGAAACTCGAAATTGAGGCTGCGGTAGCTGGCCACATCGTTGCTGCGGGCAGCGCTGCAGGCCCGTTGATGGACAAGCTCGAGGTGCACGCGTTCGGCAGGCGACATCCGCTGCGCGGCTAGCCGAGCACAGGTAGCCTCAAGCTCGCCCATCACCTCGAACATCTCGGCCAATGTGGACTCGCTTGGAAGCGAGACGATGGCCCCGCGCCGTGGCCTGATCTCGAGGAGACCCACCGCATTGAGCTGGCGAAGTGCTTCGCGAACCGGCGTGCGTGAGAGTTTAAAGCGCTTGGCCAATCCCTGCTCGTCGAGCCTTGTTCCCGGCGCATAAAGCCCGCCAAGAATCTCATCCGCGAGTTTTTGACGGATGCTTTCGGCGAGCGTGGTCATGGCGCCTCGGCTCTCATTCGGCTGCCTGCGCCCGCGGCGACGCGGTCACGAGCGCGGAGTACGTATGCGGGAGCCGATTCGCAAACATGTCCACTTTTGGAATCATTTGCTTCTGACGGCAGACGGCGAGATCGATGAACATCGGTACGACCGCGCCCATTGCGAAGGAGCGGGGGGCGACCTGATTGATGTCCCAGAGCGGAAATCCGCCCGGCGGAATGACTACGCTGCCGCCGGGATACGGAGAATCGAGCCGGTTCGCGATGACCACGGCGACGCGATTATCCGCGGCGCGCGGCACGGCGATGAGATCGCGTTCGAAAGGCTCGCGCATGGCGGCTGGCCAGAGAATGATATCGGCTCCGGCAATCGCCAGGCAGCGCGACGTCTCGGGAAAGAGCGCGTCATACCCGGACATGATGCCGAAGCGTCCGAAAGTCGTCTCGAACACGGGATAGGCATCGCCGGGAGAGGCCCAAGCACGCTCCTCGGCGGTGAGGTGAGTCTTGCGATAGCGGCCGAGTTCGCCTCCATCCGGTCCGATCAGAACGGTAGTGCACGAAAGCCGTCCCGCTTCGCGCGTCACCGAAGGTAGCGCAATGACGCAGCCATAGCGCCGCGCCACCGCCGCAGCCAGATCAATGTGCGCTGGCGCTTTCACCGCCGCGGCCTCGGCTTGTGCGGGGGTCGGTATCCAAGTCTCGAGAAGTGCGTATTCGGGGAGCGTAATCACGTTGGCCCCGAGCTTGGCCGTGTGATCGATCATGGCGAACACGTCCTGCTCCGCAACATCCCTGGTGGCATGCATTTGCACCGCGGCCACTTTGGCGACGGAACTCTCGGGAATGAGCGGTTCGCGGGCCACGCGCGAGACAGGAGTGTCGCGGTATTCCTCGACCAGGCTCGGGTAGGTGAGCGGCCGGCGATCAGCAAACTTATCGTTTGCGGCATAGATAGATTTGTTGTTCGCCAGTTCGGGGAATACGTCGGAAACAATGACGCCGTGCTGGTCATAGGGCATTTTCGCAGCCACGCGCCCGGAAGGCTCGACGATCATGCTGCCGCCCGGGTAATAGATCGACCGCTCGCGGCCGGCTTTGGTGGCAGCAACGAGCCAGACGCTGTTCTCGAACGCACGCGCCGGTGCCCACATCTCTGCCTGGTCCATGGCGAAGAAATTCGCCATATCGACGAGGACCTCCGCGCCTTGCAGCGCGAGTGCGCGGGCGATCTCGGGAATGCGGCCGTCGAAACATATAAGCAGCCCGATGCGTCCAATATCGGTGTCGACCACGGGACATCCCCGCTGCCCGAAGGAGAACCAGTTCTGGTCGTGCGTGGCGAGAAACTGTTTGTGATAGTGGATCGCTACGGCGCCGCTGCGGTCGAGCATGATGCCACTGTTGAATATGCGCTCTCGCGCCGGATCCCATTCCGTAATCCCGCTCGCGATGTAAATGCGATGCTCTTTCGCCAGTGCAGACAGGGCGGAAACAAAGGGGCCATCGGGGATGCGCTCGGCGAGTGCCCGGGCATGCTCGGGGGAATCGAACAGATAGCCCGTGTTCATGCATTCCGGCAGCACCACGAGTTCGGCGCCCTGCCGCACTCCTTCATTCACCAGCTCGGTCGCGAGCGCAATGTTGTGGTCGATATCCCCCAGCCGGGCGAGCGTCTGCGCTGCTGCGGCACGAAATTGCTTCTTCTTCATCTCAGTTTCCTCAACCGGTCGGGGAAGTTTGGCGAGCTATTTCGCGTTCGAACACGCCCAGGCAGTGGCTCTTGAGTTCCACGAAACGTGCGTCGGTCACGCTGTGCGTGGCGCGCGGCCAGGGCAGATCGATCTCGACAAAATCCGCAACGCGCGTTGGCCGCCGCGTCAGCAGCAGCACATGGTTTGCGAGCTGAACCGCTTCCTCGAGATCGTGGGAGACAAGCAAAGCCGTAGTCCTGGTCTTCAGGAAAATTCTTTGCAGCTGCTCGCGCATGAACAGCGTCATCTCGTAATCGAGTGCCGAGAACGGCTCGTCGAGAAACAAGACTTCGGGATCGGTCACCAGTGCACGCAGGATGGAGACGGTCTGCTGCTGTCCACCGGAGAGCTGATAGGGGTAGGCATGGAGATCGATCTTCACATCGAAATCGACGAGCAGTTTCTCCAAGCGTTCGTCGCGCCGGCGTCGCGACATGCGCATGAGCTTTAGCGGGTAATGAATGTTGTCGATGGCGCGCAACCAGGGGAACAGCGCATCTCGATAGTTCTGAAATACGTACGACAGCCGCGTTTCTTGGATCGTCTGCCCGTCGAACAGCACCTGGCCGGCATCCATCTTCATCAAGCCGGAAATCAGGTTGATCAGGGTGCTTTTCCCACAGCCGTTCGGCCCGAAGATCGAGATGATCTGGCCCTGCGGCAGGTCGAGATCGAAATTCTGATAGACGACCGCCTCATTGAACGATTTGCTCAGGCCGCGGATGGTGATGAAGGCTTGCCGTTCTCGGCGTTCCTTCGCCGAAGTCGGCGCATGATCCTCCATGCCCACAAGAGCCAGGTGCGATGCCGCTTTGGACATGATCTTGCTGCCGGCTCTCAGCTGTGCCTCATGAGGCGAAGTCCGTGCGCTTGAGAATCTTCTCGCGCACGTTGATCTTCTCGGTGAGGACGCCCTCTTTCTGAAAGACATCGACCAGCGCCTGATACGAATTGAGATCGGTTTCGTTGAGTTCGTCGAATGCGCGCAGGTACGGCTTGGCAAGCAGTCCGAGCTGCTCGGGGCGAATGGGCGTGTATTTCGGAATCACCGGCTTGTATTTGTCGAAGTTCGCATTGGCGAGCTTGGTCGCCTGATCGATGACCTCGACCACTTTCAACGCCACCTGTGGCCGCTCTTTTATGAATTTGGTGGTGAGCAGCGACACGCCGGAATAGAACGGATCGGCAATCACCATAGCCACGGGATTGGTCATGGCGCGCTTGGCCTGACCGGAAGCGACGGCGATCGAGCCGACTGGCTCGAGCGAGAGCGTTGCATCGACGCTGCCACCGACCACGGCCGGAACCTGCATACCGACGGCCAGGTCCGTCAGTGTCAGGTCCTTCTCGGGATCAAGCCCGGCCGAACGCACCATGTGGCGCGAGATGGTTCGCCACTGGATGCCGGGCACATGCCCCAGCTTTTTTCCTCGCAAATCTGCGAAGCTCTTGATGTCGCTGTCGGTCTTGACGATGAGCCCGTCGTTAATGAGCCCGACCTTGATGCCGCCGCCTTGCAGGCCGAACACCTTGAACGTGCCGGGAAACTTCGAATCGGCCAGGATGGCAATGCCGGCGGCCGCTCCGGGTGGGCCGAAGTCGGCGCGCGCGCCGACAAGCGCGTCGATGATCTGGTTGGGGGCCTCGAGCTTGTTGGAGACGATCTCGATGCACGCTTTCTCAAACAGTTTTTCTTCGAGCGCCACGTAATAGGCAGTGGTCTGCATGATGGGCAGCCACACCGACACCACTTTTTCCATACGCTCGCAGGCGAGACTGCTGCCGCAGCCAAGTGACAAAGCCGCGAGCACGCCGGCAATCCTGAGCATCTTCATTTCATCTGCCTCCGCTTATTACTGGCTGGCGTGAGCGAAGATCAGCGCCCCGACCAGTGGACAAACAGCTTCTCGATCACGAGGAAAAGCACATTCGCGCCATAGCCCATGGCGCCGGCTACCAGAATCGACCCGTACATGTCAGTGAGCTGATACGAGATCTGGGCATCGATGATGCGATGCCCCATCCCATCGACCGCGCCGATGAACATCTCGGCAACGATGAGAACGACGAGCGCGAGCGAAACGGCAGTGCGCAGGCCGACGAAGGTCTGCGGCAAGGTTTCGAAGAAAATGACGTCCTTGAATATGCGCAGGGAATTTGCGCCCATGGAACGCGCCGCCAGGATACGGGTCTGCCGCGCATTCATGACGCCGTAGGCGACGTTAAACACTATGACGAGCCATGCGGCGAAAGCGGCGACGGAGATCTTGGAAAAATCTCCCAGGCCGAACAGAAGAAGAAACAGCGGGAACATCGCCGTCGCCGGCGTGGATCTGAAAAAATCGATCAGGAATTCGACTGACCGGTAGACGTTCTCATTTGCGCCCAGAATGATCCCCGCAGGCACCCCGAAAACCGTGGCGATGCCGAACGCGTAGCTCACGCGCAAGAGCGTCTGAAAGAAATCGCGCGTCATCGCCCCGGACGCGATATTGCCCCAGGTATCGGCAATGGTAGCGAACGGTGAGGGCAGGAGCTTGGGATCCACCAGGCTGCCTGCATACGCTACCCACCAAAGAGCAATCAGGAGCACCGGCCCGACGATGAATTGCACGCCTCGACGCAGTCGCCTGCGCCCGATGGCGGAGAAAATTTCGGAGGGCATGAAATTTACGATGAAATTTCCGGTGGTGGACATCGGACCTTTTGTCTGGAGTGCTAAACCCCTCTGTTCGGGTCGGTAGCAACGCTCGTGCCAGCCGGTGCGATGACAGACGAAGGGCAACGCCAGCCCTTGCGCAATTGATTCCAGCCGGAAAGCTAAGGTCTGGCGCGTCCCTGAAGCTCGCATGGCGATAAGCCGTGAGGCACAGGCCCACCCCCTTCGGCACAATCCATAACCAGCCTGTGCACAATAAAAGTGCAGGATTGTTATCTGGACCTCGGCTTATGCCCTTCTAATCAAGAAGAAACAGACGAATCAATGCTTTGCGGCGCATCCTGGATTGTATGCAATCATGCCTTTGGGTTGTGTGCAGGTGAGGGGTTGGCCGATTGAGGCACTACCGGCCATCGAGAAACCGGCCGGTTATCTACCAGCCACAAGTCTCGTTCGTGTTCTGCTCGGTCAGCCAGCGTTCGAGCGGTGCAAAGTAATCCGCGATCGCGCTCGCATCGATGTCGCGCTCGCCGGTAAACGTTGCGAGCGCCTCCTGCCATGGTCTTGAAGCGCCAAGGCGCAGCATCTCATTGAAGCGCTTGCCTGCCTCCGTATTCCCATAGATCGAGCAGCGGTTGAGCGGCCCATTCCATCCGGCGATCCGGCACGCCGCTCGGTGAAATTGGAACTGATAGATGGTGGCCAGAAAGTACCGCATATACGGCGTGCTGCTTGCGATGTGCTCCTTCGCGCCCGGATCGAAGGCATCGGGCGGACGCGGCCCTGGCGGAATTATTCCCTGATATTTGGTTCGCAGCGCCCACCATTCGGCATTGTAATCCGCGGGAGCGGTCTGGTCCGAGAAGACCTGCCAGCGCCATTTATCGACGATGTAGCCGAACGGCAGGAAGGCAATCTTTTCGAGCGCCATGCGCAACAGGAAAGGAATGTCGGCTTCCTCTCCCGGCACCTGCTGTATGAGGCCGAGCTTGTGCAGGTAAATCGGCGTTACCGAGCTCAGTCCGATAAAATCGCCGATTGCCTCGTGGAAACCGTCATTGGCACCATCACGAAACACCGCAGGCTGATCCTGGTATGCCCGGTAATAATAAACGTGGCCAAGCTCGTGATGCGCTGTATAGAAGTCATCCGCATTCACGCGCAGGCAGGCCTTGATGCGAACATCCTCCTTGCCATCGATGTCCCATGCGGATGCATGGCACTCCACTTCGCGATCGCGTGGACGCACGAACAACGAGCCGCTCCAGAACGATTCCGGCAGCGGCGGAAAACCGAGCGAGACGTAGAAGCTCTCGGCAACCTTCACCTCCCTGACGGCATCGTAGCCGTGTTGCACAAGCGCCTCGCTGAGGTCGTAACCGAGCGAACCGTTCTTCGGCGCGAGCAGGTCATAGACGTTCCCCCACTGCTGCGCCCACATGTCGCCGAGAAGATCCGCGCGGATTGCGCCGGTACGGGGCTGCACCGCATCGCCGTATCTTTCGTTCAGGCGTGCGCGCGCGTAACAGTGCAGGTTGCGATAGATGGGCGCGAGTTGCGACCACAAACGCTCGGTCGTTCTGGAAAATCCATCGGCCGGCATGTCGTACCAAGACCGCCACAAGGCACCGGTGTCGAAATAACCGAGTGCGCGCGCCCCCGAATTGGCGAGTTCCACCATGCGCGCGTAGGCTTGCCGCATGGGAATTGCCACCGCATGCCAGCGTTCCCACAAAGCTTTGAGCTCGTTGGGGTCGCGTGAGGTGCGCATTATGTCTTCGATGTCATCGAGCGTGAGCTGATTGCCGCGGTGTGCGACTTTGCCGGTCGAATAGGCCGTACCCAGACGCACCTGCAATTCGGCGAGTTCCTGCGACGCCCCCGGCTGCTCCGGCGCCGGCAATACCAGCGATCTCTTCAGCAGTTCGAGCTTCCGCCTGGTCCGAGGATCGACATCGACGCCGTCGAATTTCGTGGCGCTTTTCGCGCGCGCGACCGTTGTAGAGGCAAGCTCGGCAGTGACTTTCGCGGACAGCCAGTCGGTATCGGGCGTGATGAAATTGGCGGCGATCCAGCTGACCCGATTTCCGTATTCGGTTTCAATGGGCAGCTCGCGCTCCACCGCGCCGATAAATTCTTCCGCGTTCTTTCTGCTCGCCGCATTCGGGTTTGCGACCGCGGCCTCGGATGAGATTCTGGGTTTGGCGCTGAGTGCGCCGACGGGCGACACCCGCCCGTGCTCGTGCTCCTGGGCGAGGGTGGGCAGGGCCGCAATGTTCGCGATGAGGGTCAGCGTTCGTAGCTTCATGAACTACCTCCTCAGCCACCGGCTTTCGTGTTGCCTGCTTCTTACAATTTTCAGCGCGGGCTGTTTTAAATGGGCGAGCAAACAAGTAGTTCTAGCGGTTAATGAAACTCGGGGCGAATGCCGGGGGGGGGCGAGAAGCCGAGATCGCCGCGCGCGATGACGGCCTCGCGGCCGCCGTAGCGCGCGAGCTGGTCGGCCTGCCGCTTCTTTGCCCGCGCATCGATCTCTTCGGGCGACAGCAAGGCGCGCAGCCTGGCTTCGCACGCCTGTAATACGCCCGCATGGCCTGGGTCAGATGCCAGATCCGCCGCCTCGTGCGGATCGCGCGCGAGGTCGAACAGCTGCGGCGGATATTTCACGTAATGGATGTATTTGTAATTGCCTGCGCGGATCGCAAAGGCCCCTGTGGTGGAGCCCATGCCGTGATACTCGCTCAGCACCGTGCGCTCGGGCCGCTCGCCGAGCGCAAGCCGCGCCAATGAGAAACCGGAGTGGTCCTGTTGCTTGAGTTGCGGCGCGCCCACGCATTCCATGATGAATGGATACGTGTCGATGAGGTTGCATGGGGTGTCGATCGACTTTCCTTCGGGGATGCCCTCTCCCGAAACGATCATCGGAGCGCCGCACACTTCTTCGTAAAGCGTCGACTTTCCCCACAGGCCGCGCTTGCCTACCGCGTCGCCATGATCGCTCGTATAGATCACGCGCGTTTTGGCGGTGAGCCCTGCCGCCGCAAGGGCGCCCAGCACTTTGCCGGCCTGCTCGTCCATGAAGCTGCAGAGCCCGAAATATCCCGCAACGGCGCGGCGCACATCCCCCGGCGTCTCGAAATAATCGTCGAAATTGAAGGACGCGGCGTAGTCCCGCACGAAGGGATGTTTCGGCCGCTCATCCTCTTCGTAAAAGAGCGGCATCGGCAATTTGGGATCGTCGAAATAGCGGTAGAAGTGCTCGGGGGGCGCGGTGAGCGGATAGTGGGGGCAAACGAAGGAGACGAAAAGCACCCATGGTTTGCCGGTGCATTTGGGCGCCTCCTCACGCAACCATATCTGCGCGCGCGAGGCAATCTCGCGGTCGTATTGCGTGTAGGGCGACTCGCCCGGGCCTGCCATGCGCGCCATCTTGGAGGCGGCGCCGCGCACCGGCAGCTCGTCGCGGATGAGACCCAACAAGTCGCCCTTGCCCTCGATCACCTGCATGGGGATGATGGATTCGGAAAAGCCGGAATCGTCCTCGTCGGAACGGAAATGCAGCTTGCCGATGGAGACGACGCGATGGCCTCGATCGCGCAGCCGGTGGTGCCAGCTCGGCACCGAGCCGTCGTAGGGATCGGCATTGTCCCAGAAGCCGATCTGATGAATGTATTTGCCGGTCGCGAAGGCCGCGCGCGCCGGAATGCAGACGGGTGAGGGCGTCCAGCAAGCGTCAAAACGCGTCGCTTGCTCCGCGAGCTTGTCGAGATTCGGCGTTTTGACGATGGGATCGCCATAGCACCCCAAGCGCGTTCTGCTGTGCTGATCGGACATGATGATCAGCAGATTTTTCGGCTCCATCCGCTGTGCTCCCGGAGTCCTTTCCCGGATTTCGCTTTGCTCAATCCGGGTTACAATAGTGAAGCGTCACGTCGTCTCGTCCGCCCAGGAGGGATTATGCGCCTATTGCGCGTTCCTGCGCTTTGCCTGTTGTTACTTATCTGCGGGCTATCGGCCAGTGTTGCGCAAAAATGGCCTGACCGGCCGGTCAGGCTGATCGTTCCTTATCCGGCGGGCGGCGGCACCGACATCGTCGCGCGCGTAATGTCGCAAAAGCTCGGCGACAGGCTGGGCCAGCGCTTCATCGTGGAGAACAGGTCGGGAGCAAGCGGCAACGTGGGAGCGCAGGCGGTCGCGAAGGCGGAGCCCGACGGGTATACGCTCCTTGTCGGCTCCCCTGCCGAAGTCGCGCTCAACCCTAATCTGTTCAAGGATCTTCCCTTTGATCCGCTCAACGATCTTGTCCCTGTCACGCTGCTCGCGTGGACGCCGCTCATTCTGGCAGCGCATCCGAGCTTCACGGCATCGAATGCCACCGAGCTCGTCGCGCTCGCCCGGAGGGATCAGGTCGACTATTCCAGTCCGGGCATTGGCAGCAGCCATCATTTGACGGGCGAGATGATCAACAAGCTGCAGGGGACGCGGCTCGTGCATGTGCCCTATCGCGGAGCGGGCCCCGCAGTCGCCGACGCGGTCGGCGGTCAGGTCAAGCTGACAATCTCCGGCATGCCGCCAGTCGTCGGATTCCTGCAGTCACACGCCCTCAAAGCAATCGCAGTGGCGAGCAGGCAGCGCTCGCCACGCTTTCCGGATATTCCCGCCCTCGCCGAAACGCCCGGGTTTGAGGAATTCGATTTCACGAACTGGTTCGGACTGCTTGCCCGCAGCGGAACATCCCCTGCCATCCTGGAGCAGCTCTATAAAAACAGCACGCAAGCGCTCGAGGATGGCCAGGTGCGCGAGATCTTGACCGGGCAAGCCGCCGAGCCTGTGGGGAACACGCCCGAGCAGTTTCGCGATTTCATCCGAGCGGAGGCCGCTAAATACGCCAAGGTGGTGCAGCTCACGGGCGTGAGCCTCAAATAACAAACTGTTTTCATGGCCGGCGCACCCTGACCATCTAGGCCTTCCTGCTTTTTTAGGAAAAGATGTAGATGCGGCCACGACGGTGCGCATCACGAGAACGACGCCCGGGCCAATGCAGGACTGCCGCAGAACCAATTCCCGGCGGTGTGGCTTTCTTGCACTAGAGGAGCCCCCCGATTGGTGTATTAATCCGCACGGTCACGAGGAGGAGAATCACCACTCGAAAGGGGGCTCCAATGAAGAAGCTATTATTCGTTCTGGTTGCGACGCTCGTCGCGGTCAGCGTTTCCGGCTGTGCAGGCGTGGGCAAGGGCAAGGCCCCTCCCGTCGTCACGAAGGGCTGATCTGACACGTTGCTACCCCTGTGCTTGCGGATATGAGCATGCTGGCGCACCTGACGTGCGGCCAGCATGCTCGCCGCGTCTGCCTCTCGCGCTCTGCGCGCGATTAGCATGACGCTTCCGGAATAAGGGACAACGCTTCGTTTCAGGACGAGCGATTTCTACGCCGCGAACTCCAGCGCGTTCCCTCTCCCAGGGAGAGAGAACTTGACCGAGTTCGCCTGCCTAGCCGCCGCCGCTGAGAACGTCCGCCTTACCGCACCGGCAAGTTGTCGAGGTGCGCATTCGCATGGGCCTCGACGAACGATGCAAACGTACCCTGCGCGAGAGCCGCATGGCTCGGATCGGCACCCTTGGCTTGCCAGGCGATTGCGATTGCACCCAGGCCCACCGCCCAGGCCAGAACGCCAATAAGCGCGGCTTTCGACTTCGGCTGACTGCTCATCTTCTTCTCCCTTAACTGGATCGCGCGCGCTCACGCGCATGAGAAGAGCTACCGCGCTTTGGTGCGGGGGAGTGTGTTGCGCATCACAATTCAGACGATTTCGCTCGGGTTCGAGTCCGCGTGTGTATTTCACTTGTCCTTCGGGCGCTTGCCGCTCTCCCCGCTTTTCTCCAAAATTGGAGTCCCTTCATATGCACCAGGGAAGGCGATGCCCGAAAAGGTCGAGATCACGCTCCATATCAATGGGTGTCCCCATTCCGTCCACGCCGAGCCGCGCAAGACCCTGGTCGATGTGATCCGCGAGGATTGCGGTCTGACCGGAACCCATGTCGGTTGCGAGCACGGCGTCTGCGGCGCTTGTACGGTGATCGTCGATAACGACGCAGTCCGTGCATGCCTGATGTTTGCCGTGCAGGCCGACGGCAAACACGTTCGTACGGTCGAGGGATTGGCGGAAGGTGACAAGCTGCACCCTCTGCAGGAGGCGTTCATGGCGCATCATGCGCTTCAGTGCGGCTTCTGCACGCCGGGATTCCTGATGCTCAGCGTCGACGCGCTGGAGAAAAACCCGGAGATCAGCGACGACGAGATCCTTGACCTGCTCTCCTCGAA
>JBEVJT010000024.1:0-11768 GCA_040510075.1 Xanthobacteraceae bacterium
CTTAAGCAGATCGGAAGCCGATGCTGCCAATGCAGGATCGGGAAAGAAACTGATTAGCGGGGCCAGAAAAAACAGCGCGATCGCGACATTGGCAATTTCGCAGGCGAGAAAAATAAACAACATCTCATGCAAGTTCGCATGCCCACGCGAGACATACAGGATCGCCACAGCCGCCATTGCAAGCAGTTTCGCAATCGCTCCGTCGCAAAGAACGGCCGCGAGACCCTGAAAAGTTCCGACGAGTTGCACCTCAACTGCTACGATGGCCATCCACAAGGCGACAAAGATTCCCGTCAGAAGGTCGCCATCTCCTCGAAGGAGACCGGCTTTGCACAACCCTGCCCAAATCAAGAGGATGATGATGGATAGAACGCATGCACTTGCCAGCGCGACCCGCAATGCCGATCCGGCCACGGCCGCAGCGCGCGCATGATCGCCTGTCGCTGCAAACGAAGCGATTGCCCTGACGGTCGGTTCCTGCAATCCCAAATTGGCAAGGGGCCCTAAAATAAGCACCACGCCGAGAACGATGAAATAAAGCCCTACATCGGCGACCGGCAATATGCGGGTGAGCACCATGGTCGTGACAAAGCCGGCGCCCATGACGCCCCAGCGTCCAAGCATGGCGGCCAAAACGTCCGCATGAAATTTCTCCCAGGAGATGCTGCTCGCCACGGATTGCTTGCGGATGCTCACTCAACGCCGGGCATATGCGGATAATGCCGCAAAGCGACGGCCTATACCGCTATTGCGCCCGGTTCATCGGTCTCCGACTCGCTCTCGCGCCGTTGCCGGATGCGGCGAAGGCATTGCGGCACCCGGCAAACATCGTCGAGAAAACCCGACCAGCGCTGGCCGCGCGCCAATGCACGGTCAAGCGCGGCCATGGTGCGCGCGCGGCCTTCTTCGTCGTCGTCGATCCATGTGCGCAGAACAGAGGCGTAGAGCACCGCGAGCCCTTGCGCTCGCAGCATTCCGCGTGTCCCCGCCGTGTTGATCCCGGCTGCCGCGAGCATCCACTGCTGCGAGCGGACCGCAAGTCCGTTCAAAGCGAGCGCCAGCGTGGGACGGCGCTGGGCTGAGCGGATGAGTGAGCGTATCGCGGGCTTATGAGACTCGAGTAGATCGAGCCGGCGCATGACTACGTCGAATAACCGCTCCCGTGGCGATTCCTCGGCCAATTCGGGATCCCCACCGGCCAGGACTTGTCGGTCGATTTCCTTCATCTGCGCAGCGAGAACTGCAAACACAGACCCGAAGATCTGGCGCAGTTCAGACAGCGAAACGCCTGCTTGCCTTGCAATGTCCGCAAGGCCGATCTCTTCGAGCGACCCCTGCCCGAGCAACTTCATGAAGGTTTCGATGATGCGTTCGCGGGCAGGCTTCGCGGGAGTTGCGGCGGCGGAAGCCGCTGTGTTGCGAGGAGGTTTGCGAGCCATGGGGAAGCTCCAAAAAAAGCCGACCGCGCGAGTGTAAGGGTGCGCGGGTGAGGGTTCCAGGGCTGTTGCGGCGCGTGCCCTGCGTGGCCGCGGCGGTTACTCGGCGAGTTGTCGGGAACGTCGGGTTGCTGCGGCAATCGCTTCGGTGAGCAAAGGCTGCAACCCCCGCTCGCTCATGAGCACATCCAAAGCAGCCGCGGTCGTACCACCGGGCGAGGTGACGTTCTGGCGCAGGGTGGCCGGATCGAGACCGGATCGAGCGAGGAGTTCGCCTGCGCCCGCGACCGTGGCATTTGCCAACCGCTCCGCCAGCCCCGCTGGCAGGCCGGCGAGCACGCCCGCCCGCGCCATGCACTCCGCAAGGAGGAAGACATAAGCCGGGCCAGACCCGGAAACGGCGGTGACCGCATCCAGCAAATCTTCATCGGCTGTCCATTCGACAACACCCACTGCAGAGAGCAGCTCATGAACGAGATCGCGTTGCGCCGCGGCGACCCGCGAATTGGCTATCGCTACTGTAATCCCGCGACCAATCGAGGCCGCCACGTTTGGCATGGCACGAACAATGGCAGCTTTCGGCAGAATGCTGGAGATAAACCGCAGCGTGCGGCCCGCCATGATCGAAACAACCACGGTCCCGTCGCCCAGGAAGGGCACGATGTGCGGCATCACTTCGGGTGCGGTCTGCGGCTTTACGGCGATTAGTGCAGCCACAACGGCCTGATCCGCCGCTCGATCCGGATTGAGAGTGAGTCCCTGTGCGGCAAGTACGCTCAGTTGTGCGCTGGGGTCGGGCTCGAGCACAATGAGCTTGCTCGGAGACAAACCGAGCCCCAACCAGCCCTCGAGAATAGCAGTTCCCATTTTGCCGGCGCCGACAAGCAGGATCTTTCCATCCACCTGCGCGAGCGCGGCCGTTTGCGGCTGGAAATCCGATGCCCTCATTGCAGCCTCCGCATTGCGGCGCTGAACCCATGCAAGGGCCAAAACATGACGAGCGCAAGCGTAGATGACAAATGAGCCGTGGCACCGCCAGGGCCTCAGTTTAGGCGCGGCCTTGCGTCTCGAACATTGCTGCATCCAGCGCTTCGCGCGCGCCCTTGCCCGCCCAGACGATGAACTGGAAGGCAGGGAAATAGCGCTCGCAAGCATCGAGCGCGGTTCCGAGCAGCGTCTCGCATTGCCGCCCTGATGCCTCAACTCCGCCGGCAAGCACCAGCGCATGCCGATACATGACCAGCCCATCCTGCGGCCACAGGTCGAAATGGCCAACCCACATCTGCTCATTGATGAGCGAAATGAGCTGCTGCACCTCGGGGCGGCACCGCTCCGGCACCTTGAGTTCGAATGCACAGGCGAGATGCAGCGCCTCGATGTCGAACATCCAGGTATAGGAGACCTGGTAATCCGACCACTTTCCGGTAACCAGGATGGTGATTTCCTCGTCGCTCGCGCGTTCGAAGGACCAACCGTTCGTCACCGCAACCCGCTCGACCACTTCGAGCGGATTCACCTCTGGCTGTTCGCTGATCTCGATGAGGGACATGCCCGTCTCCACCGCCGCTGGGAAGTGAGCAATGCGCACTCGACCGGCACGCACTCCGCGCTTCTACGCAGTCCCCGGTGGCTCCCGGGCGAATCACTATGGCGGCCACTATAACCCCTTGATTCCCGTGGCTAAAGCGTCATAGGCGGGCAGAATGGTTAAGCGCAGGTGGATATTTGACCCAGGCGAGTCGTTCTCCACAGCTTCTGAAGCTGCGCGGCCCGCCGCCGCCCCATCGATAGCCGAGCAGGGTCGCAATGGCTGCGTTTAATCGAATAAGCTGGAGACCGACTCCTCGGTAGCGGTTCGTCCGATCGCCTCGCCGATGAGGTTCGCCACCGAGAGGACCCGGATATTGCGGGAAACCCTCACAGCCTCGGTGGGCTGGATCGAATCGGTTATCACCAGTTCCTTCAGCTTTGAGGCAGCAATGCGGGCGACTGCACCGCCTGAAAGCACGCCGTGCGTGATATAGGCGTAGACCTCGGTCGCGCCCTTCTCGAGGAGCGCATCGGCGGCGTTGATCAGCGTGCCTCCGGAATCAACGATGTCGTCGACCAGGATGCAGATCGCGCCCTCGACGTCGCCGATCACGTTCATGACTTCGGAATCCCCTGGCCGTTCGCGCCGTTTGTCGACAATCGCGAGCGGTGCATTGATGCGCTTGGCAAGACCGCGCGCGCGTCCGACGCCACCCACGTCGGGCGAGACGACCATCACCTTTGCGACATCGAAGCGATCCTTGATGTCGCGCACCATCATCGGGGCGGCGTAGAGATTGTCGGTGGGGATGTCGAAAAAGCCCTGGATCTGGCCCGCATGTAGATCGAGGGTCATGACGCGGTCGGCGCCGGCGCGCGTGATGAGATTGCACACGAGTTTTGCCGAGATCGGCGTTCGAGGACCCGGCTTACGATCCTGACGCGCATAGCCGAAATAGGGAATGACCGCCGTTATCCGCCGTCCCGACGCGCGCCGGAGCGCATCGATGATGATCAAGAGCTCCATCAGATGGTCGTTGGTGGGAAACGAGGTCGATTGCAGAACGAAGACGTCGCTGCCCCGCACATTCTCCAGGATCTCGACGAAGATCTCCATGTCCGCAAAGCGGCGAACCACGGCTTTGGCGAGGGGGATGGCCAGATATGCAGCGATGGCATGGGCGAGCGCGGGATTGGAATTGCCGGCGACCAGCTTGATCGCTCCATTATTCGGCCGCATCGCCTCGCTCCTCGCGGTGCTGCGCTGTCGCGGCGCTCTGATAACAAGGCGGCGACGCGGCTGGCAATATCACCGGACTTTGGCGAACTGCTTGTCCCGCGATTTGTTGCCGGCGGCTCAGGGCACGGTCGATTTATGGCAAGCGGCCCGCAGCACGCAGCTCAACCGGAAAGCGCGATCGCGCTTATGTGTCGGCCGTAATCACCCTCCTGGCGATGGACCGACCGGCGGTAGCTGAAAAACCGCGTCTCGTCCGAATAGGTGCAGAGCCCGAGATCCTCGACATGCGCTACGCCTGCGGCATGGAGACGGCTCGCGATGTAGCCAGCAAGGTCAAATAAGGCATGATTTGCGCGGCGCGCCGGCGTGAAAAAGCGCCGGTCGCTCGCGCCGCTGAAAGCCGCCATCAAATCGGCGCCGACCTCGTACATCGGCTGACGAATCAAGGGTCCGATTGCTGCTACTATCTTTTGTCGCTGGGCACCGCACCGTTCCATCGCTGCAACGGCAGCGCCCACGATCCCGCTCAATGCCCCCCGCCATCCAGCATGGACGGCCGCGATCACCCCGCCGTCCTGATCCGCAAGCAGGATCGGCCCGCAGTCCGCCGTGGTAATCGCAATTGCCAGTTCCGGCGTGCTGGTCACGAGCGCATCGGCACGGGGGCGTTCGCTCACACTCCAAGGGCGCTCCACGATGACAGCTTCCGCGGAATGGATTTGGTAGGCGGTGAGCAGGCGCTCAGGCGAGAGCCCCAGGGCAGCCGCCATGCGAGCGCGATTTTCCCGCACATTCGCGGCCCCATCTCCGGACCCGATGCCGCCATTCAGGCTTGCATACATGCCGGCAGAAATGCCGCCTTCGCGCGTGAAGAAGGCATGGCGAACGTTGGCTATTTGACCCAGGGAGGAAGCCTTCAGGATCATTTCGTACCTCGCTGGCGAGGGCCCGGGCGCCGGTGATTCAGTTGAAGCCGGGGAGCCACTCGAGGCCGGGGCTCGAAAAGGCAATGCATTTGATTATTCGCCCCATTCCGGTCGGGTTGGCATCGGTGAGCCGCGCCAGCGCCGCATCGATGCTCGCAGCTCGGGCGGGTGACAGTCCGCGTTTGAGAGCGAGGGCTCTTTGCTCGATACCCAGACGTCGCAGGAACTCCCCCTGCTCGACGGGTCCATGCACGCGCGCGCCCATGCCTTCGGCCGCTTCAGCGAGCGCCTGAAAATCGACGTGCGCTGTGAGATCGATAAGTCCGGGCGCCACAAGCGGATCGGCAAAGCCGTGGCGGCTGACGGCCTGCAGAGTATCGCCGATCGCAGTTGCAAGATGACCGTAGTCGATGACCAGTGCGGCGCCCTGCGATTTCACCACGCGGCGGCTAATCTCCAATGCGATGTTGTCGTCGCGCCACTCGAATACGTCGCCGACCTTTACATTACGTATTCTGCTCTGCAGGAGCTCTTCGAAAAGCGGGTTCGGATCGCGATGGATGCTAAAATGGAGAGCGCCGTCCTTGCCGAGCTTGACCACCCTTTCATGCCACCCATCGGCGCACATGACGGCCTGGTGCACGGGCAGCGCATCGATGAACTCGTTCGCCAGCAGGATCAGAGGGCCATCCGGCACGTCGTCGAGCGAATGATGCCAGGAGACCGGAACCTCGGTTCCGGACAGAGCCTCGCGTTGAACGCGTTCGAGGGCCGGACTTATCTCGACAAGGTGAAGCACCAGGGCGGCGCGAAAGTCGGGGACTACCTTTGCGGCCCGTAACAGATCGACCATCATGGCTCCCCGACCTGGGCCGAGCTCGATGAGGCGCAGGTTTTCTGAGCCGATGCCGCGCCAGACTGCAGCCGCCCAGAGCCCGATCAGTTCGCCAAACATCTGGCTGATTTCCGGGGCGGTGGTGAAATCTCCGCCTGCACCGATTGGCGTGCGCGTCGTGTAATAACCATGCTCGGGATGGGTGAGGCAGAGTTCCATGTATTTCGACACCGACAACGGCCCAATGCGCTGGAGGTGTCGACGTAGTTCGGCCTCGAGCGGCATGACGGCGGGAATGCTCATGAGGAGGGGGCGGTTTCGCGCCTAAGCGCAAAGGCGATCAACAGCACCCCTGCAATTGCGAGCGGGATCGACAACAGCATGCCCATGGTCAGCCCACCCCAGAGAAACCCGATCTGCACGTCCGGCTGGCGAAACAACTCGGCGACGGGGCGCGCGATGCCATAACCAAGCGCGAACGTGCCGGTGATCAAGCCCGGGCGGCGCAGTGCGCCCGAGTGCACGAACACGGCCAGGACGACAAAAAGCACGATCCCTTCCAGTGCGGCCTCGTAGAGCTGGCTGGGATGGCGCGGCTCCGGTCCGCCCGTGGGAAACACAATTGCCCAGGACACATTCGCCGGGCGGCCCCAAAGCTCGCCATTGATGAAGTTTGCGAGGCGGCCAAAAAAGAGGCCGATGGGCGCCGCGGCGCAGGTGAGATCGCCAAGCGATAGTGTAGGCAGCCTGCGATGGCGCGCGAACAACACCACGGCGAGCACGCAACCTAAAAAGCCGCCGTGAAAGGACATGCCGCCTTTCCAAAGATAAAGGCTTTCGAGCGGATGGCCGGCGAAATAGTTCGGGTTGTAGAAGAGGACGTAGCCGATGCGCCCTCCTGCAATGATCCCGATCGTCACCCACAGGATGAAATCGTCGTAGTCGGTCGTAGTAAGGGGGGGCGCGCCTCCCCACGCGGGGGGCGAGCGGATGATTGCGCGCACGTAGACCCAGCCCAGTAGGATGCCCGCGATATAAGCAAGTGCATACCAGCGCACCGCAAACGGGCCGATGCTGACGAGAACGGGATCGAAATTGGGGAAAGGGATGACGTATAGCGGCATCGGCGATTTGGCCAACAGAGCGCGTCATGGACACAGGGCAGCCTGCCGTCAAGACGTGACCATGAATCGGTCTTGCCGCAGCGGACAATCGTCACCATTCTGATGTGCAGCAGAGGAAAGAGCTGAGACAGCTGCCATGACCCAGACCTCCAACCGATTTTTGGATGAAATCGCGCGTTTGATGAATGATGCAGCCGGAGTTGCCTCCGGCGTGCGGCGGGAGTTCGAGACCATGGTCCGCAATCAGGCGGATCGGATCCTGCGCGATCTGGATGTGGTCAAGCGCGAGGAATTCGAAGCAGTGACGGAGATGGCGCGGCTCGCGCGCGAGGAGAACGAGGCTCTCCGAGCCCGGCTCGAAGTGCTGGAGGCGAAGCTCGCCGCCGGCAGCCCCTGATCAGACTGGGCTGCGAGCCTTGGGCCATGCACTTGGCCATGCACACGGGCCATACACCTGGGCATGCACATGTGACGAGGCGAAGCGGCGCTTTTCTTGTTTTTGCTGCATCCTGCCGGTATAAGCCGCGCCCGATCACGCGCATTGCAACGAGCCACGACCTGCCACTCGCCGCGCAGGTCGAATGATTTTGTAAAGGGATCGATATGGCAACGGTCAGGGAAATGAAAGCGACAGCGCGTGCGAGTGCCGGCAGGGGAACCGCGCGGGCGGAGCGCCGTGCCGGGCGCGTGCCAGGGGTGGTCTATGGCGACGGCAAGCCACCTATGAACGTGTCGGTCGATCATGCCGAGCTCAAGCAGCGGATCTACGGGGGCCGGTTTCTCACCACGATTTACGAGCTTGACGTCGATGGAACGAAGCATCGGGTGATTCCGCGCGATTTCCAGCTCGATCCGGTGAAGGACCTGCCCATCCATGTCGATTTCCTGCGCCTTGGTGAAGGCGCGCAAATTCGCGTGCGCATCCCGGTGCATGTTAAGAACGCGGAGCAGGCGCCGGGCGTCAAGCGCGGAGGCACGGTGAACATCGTGACTCACTCGGTCGAGGTCATCTGCTCCGCCGACGCCATCCCCGAATCCATCGAAGTCGATATTTCGGGACTGGAAATCAGTTACTCGAAGCACCTTGATGAGATCGCGTTGCCGCCGAATGTGCGCGTGGTCGACCGGCTTGATCAGACCCTCGTCACCATCGTGCCGCCGTCCGGCTATGCGGAAGAAATGAAAGCGGCTGCGGAAGCCGCTGCGGCAGCGGCCGCGGCAGCGGCCGCCGCCGCCGAAGCAGGCGCGCCGGCCGAGGCCGCACCAGGTGCCGCAGCCCCCGGCGCGGCTGCAGCGCCCGCGGCCGGCACGGGTGGAGGACCAGCAACGGAGAAGAAATAACGGCGAGACCTGTGCGCTCTTCGCGCCTTCCCGCGCAGGTTGGAACCCGGCGGCAAAAAGACTGGGTCCCCGCTTTCGCGGGAACCGGCGGATGGTGAGAAACACTCAATCAGTACGGAGTTCGACAGAATTCCGGGCGCAGCAGAATACGAAAGCGCTCATGCATGCTGCTCATGGTCGGACTCGGCAATCCCGGCGCGCGCTATGCCGGCAACCGGCACAACATTGGTTTCATGGCAGTTGAGGCGATTGCGCGCCGCCACGCCGAAGGAGCGTGGCGGCGGCGCTTTCAAGGCGTTGCCGCGGAAGGCCTGCTTGCGGGCGAGGGCGCGCTTTTTCTCCTCCCCGGCACATACATGAACGATTCGGGGCGCGCGGTTGCAGAAGCGGCTCATTTTTACAAACTGGGCATTTCGGAAGTCGTCGTGTTTCACGACGAGATCGACCTCGCGCCGGGTAAAGTGCGCGTGAAGACAGGAGGCGGGGTGGCCGGACACAACGGACTGCGCTCTATCAGCGCGCATATCGGTAACGACTACCGGCGCGTGCGCATGGGCGTTGGACATCCAGGTGCCAAGGATCTCGTGCAGGCCTACGTACTCAGTGATTTCGCGAAGGATGAGCGGCCGTGGGTCGAGGTTTTATGCGAAATCATTGCCGAGAATGCTGTGCTGTTGGCGAAAAGCGAGGACGCAAACTTCCAGAACAGAGTACATCTCGCCATGCAGGCAAAAGGCGTGCTCCCGGCGCAGGCTGCGGACGAAGCTGAAGCCCATTCCGATTAGGTCGTGCGCGGCACGCTTCCATGGGGTTCACCTGCGGCATTCTCGGACTGTCGAATGTAGGCAAGTCCACGGTTTTCAACGCCTTGACGGCAACCGCCGCCGCGCAAGCCTCCAATTACCCTTTCAGCACGATCGAGCCGAATGTGGGCGAGGTGCTCGTGCCTGATGCGCGGCTCGAAGTGCTCGCGAAGCTGGCAAAATCAGCGAAGATCAAGCCCACGCGGCTGTCGTTCGTCGACATCGCAGGGCTGGTAAGCGGAGCCTCTCGCGGCGAGGGTCTGGGAAATCAGTTTCTCGCGCACGTGCGCGAGGTCGACGCGCTTGCTCATGTGGTGCGCTGTTTCGAGGACACGGACGTCGCCCATGTTGCCGGCAAAGTCGAGCCCATCTCGGACATCGAGACCATCGAAACCGAGCTGATGCTTGCAGATCTCGACAGCCTGGAAAGGCGAGTCGAGGGACTTGCGAAAAAGGCAAAGGGCAGCGATCAGGACGCGAGCGAGGCAAAAGCGACGCTCGACCTTGTGCAACGTGCGCTCGCGCTGCTGCACGAGGGCAGGCCTGCGCGGCTGCTCGAACGCAAGCAGGAGGAGCAGAAAGCGTTTCGCATGCTCGGCCTCCTGACATCGAAGCCCGTCCTCTATGTTGCCAATGTGGGCGAGGAGGCAGCCGCCACGGGTGGCGAGCTGAGCGAGAAGGTGAAAACGCGGGCCGCGCAGGAAGGGACGGTCTGCGTGGTCATCTCTGCAAAGATCGAAGCCGAGATCGCCGCGCTCTCACATCAGGAGTGCAACGAATATTTGGCCGCGCTTGGGCTCGCGGAATCGGGTCTCGATCGTCTGATCCGAGCCGGTTACGGGCTTCTTGATCTCATTACCTATTTCACCGCCGGGCCGAAGGAGGCGGCAGCCTGGACGGTGACGCGGGGAACCAAGGCCCCGCAAGCTGCCGCGGTCATACATTCGGATTTCGAACGCGGCTTCATTCGCGCTGAAACCATCGCCTACGATGATTACGTCAGGTACGGCGGCGAAACGGGCGCGCGGGACGCCGGCAAGATGCGTCTGGAAGGAAAGAATTACATCGTCGCCGATGGCGACGTGATGCATTTCAGATTCGCGACTTAGAGCATGATCCCGAAAAGTGGGAACCGGTTTTCGGAAAAGATCATGCTCCATAAAAAGCTAGAGCGGGAGGGCGGTTCGAAGTTCCTGCTTCAGGCTTTGTCTTGGTCTACTATCTCAGCCGTCGCGAGCGTTGCGCCGAGCGCTTCAGGATGACATTGCGCGTTTAATTACATCTGGCCGCGCTGCCTGATCGCGCCGAGATGCTCGTTGATGCGGAACATGATCAGCACGAATTCCGCGATGATGCGCGCGAACACCACCCCGATCACGATTCCAATCAGGCTTCCGATCACCCACAGCAAACCGCCGAGCGGATGCAAGGACATGAGGGTCAGCCCGGAAATGATCCCGGAGACACCAAACAAGGCGGAGATGCCCACCGCGAGCCAGTAAAAAACTTTGATGATGGATGGCGTGATGAACCGATCCCATTGAAACAGATCACGATAATCGAACATTGCTCTCCCGCTCCGCATCGCCGCTGCAGCGTGCGACAGTGCACCTGCGACAGCCGGCGGTCAATCGATGCAAATCAGTTCAATGTATTTGCAACCAGGTCCGCATGGGTGTTGCGCGCCGAAAACGCAACGGCTGTACGGGAACTCATCCGCCCATGTGTTCGTTTTCTCAAGGCGCAGCACCCTGTGCGCGCAGGCAAGGACGGGAGCATGCAAACCAAAATGGTCGTCCTGATTGCCACCGCTCTCACCGTGTGGGCGCCGGTCTGTGCTGGACCCGCCGCAGCGGGAGGTATCTCGCTCGCGCAGCTCAGTGGCGAAACCCCGGTCGGAGCCGAGCGCAGTCCTCGCGTGATTATCGAGGAGCCCCGGCCTTCCACCATGGCGATTGAGACCGAAGGCAGAGGGGAACGGCGCGACTGTCGTGCTGTCACCACTACCGAGCGGCAAAACGGGCTTCCGATCACGCGCACAGAGCAGCTGTGCGGCCGCTGAGCGCGAATCACGGCGTCTTGAGCGGTGACCGTTTACCGAAAACGCGCGCAAGCCCCTGAACGTGCTTGACAGTTCCGGAACGTTGGCGCGGGATTGTATTTTCAGCTGGTCGCGCTGATCAGGGCAAAGGTGGCCTCCCCATGATCTCCCACACCCGCCGCCTGTCGCTTGCTGCGGCACTCATCGTTCTTGCCGGGCCTGCTGCGGCCCAGACCTGGATATACGAGCCCAACGGTGCTGCGCGCGCCTATTACGAGCCGCGCGTCTATCAGTCGCGTGCCTATCAGCCTGTAATCGCCGAGCCGTTTGCGGCCGCTCCGATCCAGCGGACCACGATCAATCGCACCGTCATTCCGCAAGGACACGGCCGGGGCCCGATCGTCAAGGAGCGCATCGTGTCCGAGACGGTCGCGCCCGCGCCCGTCGTGCGCGAGCGTGTCGTGACACGTCCTGTTGTCGCGGAGAGTTATG
>JBEVJT010000025.1:0-7536 GCA_040510075.1 Xanthobacteraceae bacterium
CTCTATCTTCTCCCCATTCATCCGATCGGCACCACCAATCGGAAGGGCCGCAATAATAGTCTGCGCGCCCAACCGGGAGATCCGGGCAGCCCTTATGCGATCGGTTCAGCCGAAGGCGGGCACGACGCCGTTCATTTCGAACTGGGAACGCTTGACGATTTCGCACGCCTTGTGCGCGCCTGTGCCGATTACGGCATGGAGATTGCGCTCGATTTCGCCGTGCAGATGTCGCTCGATCATCCCTGGCTGGCTCAGCATCCGGAATGGTTCAAGCGCAGGCCAGACGGCTCCATTCAATATGCGGAGAACCCGCCAAAGAAATATGAGGACATCGTCAACCCGGAATTCCATGGCCCCGGACGAGAAGGGGTATGGACGGCCCTGCGTGACGTGCTGTTGTTTTGGGTTGAGCGCGGCGTGCGCATTTTCCGCGTGGACAACCCGCACACCAAGCCGTTTCCGTTCTGGGAATGGGTAATCCGGGAAGTGCAGACGGTCGATCCGAATGTCATATTCCTTGCGGAAGCTTTCACGCGTCCGAAGGTCATGAAAGCGCTTGCGAAGCTCGGGTTCAACCAGTCCTACACGTATTTTACCTGGCGCACCGGCAAGGAAGAGCTGCAGGCATATCTGAGCGAGATCACCAGCTATCCGGAACGTGAGTATTTCCGGCCGAATTTCTTCGTGAATACGCCTGACATCCTGCCCTTCCACCTCCAAGGTGGAGAGCCGTGGATGTTCAAGCTGCGTGTCGCACTCGCGGCGACGCTCTCCGGCAGCTACGGCATCTACAACGGGTTCGAACTTCTCGAGCACGAACCCATTCCAGGCAGAGAGGAATATCTCAATTCCGAGAAATACGAGCTGAAGACACGCGATTGGGACGCGCCCGGAAACATCAAGGATTACATCCGCCGTCTTAATCGCTTTCGCAAGGCAAACGGTGCATTGCTGCAGACCAGTAACCTGCGCTTTGCGCAGGTCGACGACGATCAAGTGATCGGTTACGTCAAGGAATCGGTCAATCGCGATAACGCCGTTGCTGTTGCGGTCGCGTTAGCGAAGGCTGGTCCGCGCGAATTCTGGTTTCATTTTGGCGATATCGAAATAGGGCCGACCGGCTCGCGGCAGCGCGTGAAATATGTCGAAAACCTTGTAACCGGCGAGCGCCTCATGATCGAGTGGGGCGGCATACGCCTACGCATCGACCCAGAGCAGGATCCTGCGGTATTCATGCGCTGCTACACGTGAGAGTGCCGTGAACATCGTCCCCGAAATCGAGGTTGAGCCCCAGCTCGAAGGCGACGGCCTGTGGTACAAGGACGCGATCATCTATCAGCTGCATGTGAAGGCGTTCGCCGACAGCAATAATGATGGCATAGGCGATTTCGCTGGGCTCACGGAAAAGCTCGACTATCTGCAGGAGCTCGGGGTGACCGCCCTGTGGCTGTTGCCGTTCTACCCCTCGCCCGGGCGCGACGACGGCTACGACATTTCCGATTACCGCCGGATCAATCCGGATTTCGGGACCATGCAGCATTTCCGGCGCTTCCTGCAGGAAGCGCATCGGCGGAAACTTCGTGTGATCACCGAGCTAGTGATCAATCACACCTCGGATCAGCATCCTTGGTTCAAGCGCGCGCGCCAGAGCAGCCCCGATTCCGATGCCCGCAAATGGTACGTCTGGAGCGACACGGACCAGCGTTACACCGGTACGCGCATCATCTTCAGCGATACGGAACGATCGAACTGGGCTTGGGACCCGGTCGCCGGCGCGTATTACTGGCACCGGTTCTTTTCGCATCAACCCGATTTGAATTACGACAATCCGCGCGTTCTCTTGGCGCTGACCGAGATCATGCGCCGATGGCTTGACCGCGGCGTCGATGGTTTCCGGTTGGATGCGATTCCGTACCTTTGCGAGCGCGAAGGAACGAACAACGAGAACCTTCCGGAGACGCACGCGGTCATTAAGCGCATACGCGCAGAGCTGGACTCCTACTCCCCGGGCAAGCTCCTCTTGGCGGAAGCCAATCAATGGCCCGAGGATGTGAGCGCCTATTTCGGCCAGGGGGACGAGTGCCACATGGCCTATCACTTTCCCCTGATGCCGCGCATCTACATGGCCATTGCGCAGGAGGACCGGTTTCCTATCACCGATATCCTGCGCCAGACTCCGGATATCCCACCGAACTGCCAATGGGCGCTGTTCCTGCGCAACCACGACGAACTCACGCTCGAAATGGTGACGGACGTCGAGCGCGACTATCTCTGGTCGACCTACGCCACCGACCCGCGCGCACGCATCAATCTCGGCATCCGGCGGCGGCTTGCGCCATTGATGGACAACGACCGGCGCAAGATCGAGCTCATGAATGCACTGCTGATGTCATTTCCGGGCACGCCGATCATCTATTACGGCGACGAAATTGGCATGGGAGACAACATTTACCTGGGTGACCGCAATGGGGTGCGCACTCCCATGCAATGGACGCCCGACCGCAACGGCGGCTTCTCCCGCTGCGATCCGGCGCGGCTCTATCTGCCCATGATCATGGACCCCGTTTATGGCTATGAGGCCGTCAATGTTGAAGCGCAGTCGCGCAGCCTTGGCTCGCTCCTGAGCTGGACCAAGCGCCTGATCTCCGTGCGCAAGGCGAGCAAGGTATTCAGCCGCGGCTCATTGACCTTCATTCGTCCGGCAAACCGCTCGGTGCTGGTCTATGTTCGCCAGTATGAAAACGAAGTCATGCTCTGCGTGGCCAACCTTTCGCGCTCGGCACAGGCGGCGGAAATCGATCTGTCGCCATGGCGTGGCAGGGTGCCACTCGAGATGCTCGGTCGTACGACATTCCCGGCGATCAAGAGCGATCCCTATCTGATCACTCTGCCGCCCTATGGCTTCTACTGGTTTCAGTTGTGCGAGAAGATTGCTTCCGAATTTGAAGTCAGTGCCGCGGCGGTTGAGTTCGAGACTCTCGTGCTCACCGGCGGCTGGCGTACCCTCCTTGAGGGCCGAACGCGGTCGGTCCTCGAGCGGGACGTGCTGCCCGCTTTTCTGCCAGGCCGGCGGTGGTATGCGGATCGCGGCGCCGCCGTCGCCACTAGTGTTGTCATGACCGTTCCGATGACCGCGCGCGATCCCGAACTGCAACTGGCCGTGGTCGACGCCAAGGGGGAGCGCGATAGTGCCGAATATCTGCTGCCGCTGATCATCCGCTGGACCCGACTTGACCGGGTGCGGCGAGATCCGAACACGCTTGCCGCGGTGCGCCGAGGACGCTCGGAGGGCACGCTCCTTGATGCCGCAGCGGACGCGAGTTTTCTCGCATTCATGCTCGAACAGATGCGCAGCGGATGCAGCATCGAAGCGGAGAGCGGGGCATTGCAGTTCCACCACACGCCGGCGCTCTCCACCGCAACGCCTGAGCCGGTCGAGAGCGTGCGCGCCATTGAGGCCGAGCAGTCGAATACAACGGCCCTGATCGGCAATGCTTATGTTTTCAAGCTCTTTCGGCGGCTCGCGCCGGGGTTGAATCCGGAAGTGGAGATCGGCCGATTCCTCACAGAGGTCGTTTCCTTCCCGCACGCGCCCGCTTTGCTCGGATGGGCGGAACTCAAGCGGGACGGCAAGATCCACTCCGTCGCGGTGCTGCATCAATTCGTCGAAAACCAGGGAGACGCCTGGACGGTAACCGCGCATGCGCTGGACCGCTATGTCGAGGAGCAGCGGCTGCTTACGGCAGACGCCGCAGGGCAAAGCGACGAGCAGACCGCGTATCTGGGGCGCATGCAGCTGGTGGGCGCGCGGGTGGCGCAACTGCAGCTCGCATTCGCCAGCCGCGACGACATTCCGGAATTCGCGCCGGAACCGGTGAGCCCCGGCGACGTTGCGCATTGGCGCGAAGACACGCTGCAGCTCGCCAATGCCGTGCTCGACCAGCTCGTTGCGCGCCGCGCCCATCTATCGGAGACCGCACGCAACCTGTTCGATGAAGTCGTTCCCAAACGTGCAAGCCTGCCGAAGCTGCTGCGCAATCTGCTTCCCGACTCGATCGAGCTCATGAAGATTCGGCATCACGGCGATTTTCACCTTGGCCAGGTTCTGGTGGTAAAGGACGACGTATCGATCATAGATTTCGAAGGCGAACCGCGGCGCAGCATCGAGGAGCGCCGTCGGAAGGCTCCGGCTGCGCGGGACGTCGGGGGCCTCATACGCTCGATCGACTATTCTGCCACGGCGGCTTTGCAGCGCGCATTCAAGTCGGCTCCCGACCCGCAGGACAGGATTGCGCGCGCGCTTGACCGCTGGCGCGATGCGGCAATTGGCGCATTCCTGGGAAGCTATCGGCAAACGCTCGGCGACGCGCGGCTTTGGCCCCCCTCGCCCGAACAATCCGATCGCCTGCTCGATTTCTTCCTGCTGCAGAAAGTGTTCTACGAGATTGGCTATGAACTGGCGCACAGGCCCGATTGGGTATGGGTACCGCTCGCCGGCGCCCGGCGCATTCTGAACGCGGAGCGCGCAGAACCATGACGTTTCTTTCACCAGAAGCTTACGCCGTCATAGAGGGCCGCCACTGCGATCCGTTCCACTATCTCGGCCCGCATGTCGAAGGAGACGTACCGGTGGTGCGCGTCTTTCTGCCTGACGCGGAGGATGTCGCCATCGTCAACGAGCGCGGCGAAGCGACCGAGCTGGAGCGGCTGCATGATGCCGGCTTGTTTGAAGGCCGCCTCTCAAACGGGGCTCGACGCTATCGCCTACGCGCCCGTTACGGCGATGGCGAAGTGGAGCTGGAAGATCCGTATCGGTTTCCACCCATCCTTTCCGATCTCGATCTCTACCTCCTGGGTGAAGGCACGCATATGGAGCTCTGCCAGAAGCTCGGCAGCCATCCGATGTCGCTCGATGGCGTATCCGGCGCTGCATTCGTCGTCTTCGCTCCCTCCGCCAAACGCGTCAGCGTGGTGGGAGATTTCAACCTATGGGACGGACGGCGCCACGCCATGCGCGTGCGCGGCAACGGGTATTGGGAAATTTTTGCCCCCGGCGTGCGCGTGGGCGACAAATATAAATACGAGATCATCGGTCCCGATGGGCGGATGTTGCCGCTCAAATCAGATCCGGTCGCGTTCATGGCGGAGCTTCGCCCCAAGACGGCGTCAATTGTGGTCGATCTCGACGCCATTCGGCGGCCGCAGCCCGCAGCGGCCGGTGTCAACGCACTCGATGCGCCAATCTCGATCTACGAGGTGCATCTCGGATCATGGCGGCGCCAGGCGGAACAAGGCAGTCGCTGGTTGAGCTATCGCGAACTCGCGGAGCAATTGCCCGCCTATGCGCGGGATATGGGCTTCACGCATCTGGAATTTTTGCCCGTTGCCGAGCATCCCTTCGACGGCTCGTGGGGCTATCAGCCTACGGGGCTCTTCGCACCCACGAGCCGGTTCGGCTCGCCGGCCGATTTCGCCGCGCTCATTGAGGCTTGCCACCGCGCAGGCGTGGGTGTGCTGCTCGATTGGGTGCCAGGGCATTTTCCCGACGATCCGCACGGGCTTGCCCATTTCGACGGCACTGCACTCTACGAGCACCTCAATCCGATGCAAGGCCGTCATCTCGACTGGAACACGCTCATCTACAATTATGGGCGAACCGAAGTCGCGAATTTCATCCTCGCCAATGCGTTGTTCTGGCTCGATCGCTACCGCATCGATGGGGTGCGCGTGGATGCGGTCGCATCCATGCTCTACCTTGACTACAGCCGGTCTGAAGGGGGATGGATTCCGAACAAATACGGGGGCCGCGAAAATCTGGAAGCAATTAGCCTGATCAAGCGATTCAATACCGAAGTGTTCTCGCGCTTTCCCAATGCCACCACTGCCGCGGAGGAGTCGACCGCCTGGCCCATGGTTTCACGTCCGGTAGATTGGGGCGGTCTCGGCTTCGGTTACAAATGGAACATGGGGTGGATGCACGACACGCTGGATTATATCAGCAAGGATCCGATTTACCGGCAGCACCACCATGGCCAGATCCTGTTCGGACTGCACTACGCGTTTTTTGAGAATTTCATCCTGCCGCTGTCCCATGACGAAGTGGTGCACGGCAAGCGCTCCATCCTCGGCCGCATGCCGGGCGACGAATGGCAGCGGTTTGCGAACCTGCGCGCCTATTACGGATTCATGTTCGGCCATCCGGGCAAGAAGCTCCTGTTCATGGGCTGCGAGTTCGGCCAGGAAAACGAGTGGCGGCACGATCATTCGCTCGACTGGCATCTGCTGGCGCGGCCCTATCATGCCGGCGTGCAACTCCTCGTGCGCGATCTCAATCGCCTGTACCGCACCTTGCCTGCCCTGCATCAGCTCGATTGCGAGGCTGCGGGCTTCGAATGGCTCGTGATGCATGACGCCCAGCGCAGTGTCTACGCCTGGTTGCGCAAAGGCCGCAATACGACAGATCGCTGCCTTGTCGTCGTGAACTTCACGCCGGAAGTGTACCGGGATTATCGCATCAAGGTGCCGTTCTCCGGCGCTTGGCGTGAAGTTCTCAATACCGATTCGGAGCTCTACGGAGGCAGCAATATCGGGAACGGCGGCATCGTGAGGACGTTGCACCAGGGCGCAATTCCCGAGGTCAGCCTTGTTGTTCCGCCCCTTGCGGCAATATTTCTCGTCCCCGAGTCGTAACTTGCGGCTTGCAGCGGGGCTGCCCTATCCCTTGGGTTCGACCTGGGACGGACGGGGAACCAATTTCGCTATCTTTTCAGCGAATGCGCACAAGGTCGAGCTTTGTCTCTTCGATGCGCAGGGACGCCGCGAGCTCGAGCGCATCGCTTTGCCCGAGCGAACCGCAGATGTCTGGCACGGCTATCTCAGCGACGTCGCGCCGGGCCAGCTCTACGGCTACCGCGTGCACGGACCCTACCAGCCCGAGCGGGGGTTTCGCTTCAATCCGCACAAGCTCCTCGCCGATCCCTACGCGAAATGGCTCGTGGGGCGGCTTGTCTGGAGCGATGCGCATTTCGGATATCGCACCGGCAGTCCGCGCGCGGATCTCTCCTTCGATAGACGCGACAATGCGCGCGGGATGCCGAAAGCGGTGGTTATCGATGAGGCTTTCACCTGGGGCAGCGAGCGGCGTCCCGCCATCCCCTGGCGCGACACCGTCGTATACGAAGCGCACGTCAAGGGACTCACGCAGATGCGTCAGGATGTGCCGCCGGGGATGCGCGGCACCTTCCGCGGGCTTTCCGCGCCGGGGGTGATCGATCATCTGCGCCAGCTCGGCGTCACCACTATGGAGCTCTTGCCGATCCACTATTTCGTGGACGACCGCCATCTCATCGAGCGCGGGCTGAGCAACTACTGGGGCTACAACACGCTTGGGTTCTTTGCTCCCGACCAGCGCTACGCGGCAACCAATCCGCTCGACGACTTCCGCTCTACCGTTTCCCGCCTACATGATGCCGGCATCGAGATTCTTCTCGACGTGGTTTACAACCACACGGCCGAAGGCAATCACCTCGGACCCAC
>JBEVJT010000026.1:0-4532 GCA_040510075.1 Xanthobacteraceae bacterium
GTTGGGGCAGCGACCGGCGTGGTGATGATGGTGATGCTGTTGATAGGCAGCATCGTGTATTTGCGCGTTTCAGGTTTTGGCCGGGACGAGGCGAGCGTATGAATCCGGACCGGATTCGCCGGATGCTCGCTGCGGGAGCAATCTACCTGCTTCTGCTTGCTGTCACCTTTCTTGTCTGTTTCCCGCTCATCTGGGCGCTGTCCACTTCATTGAAGGGAAAAGCGGAGATATTCGCCACTCCACCGACGCTCATCCCGCACGAGGTGACGATCGACAACTACAAGGCGCTCATCACCGGGCGCCCCCAATATTTCCAGTCCGGCACGGAGCGGGTCGCAACCGGCAGTTCGCCCGCGGAGTTTTTTGTCCGCTGGTTCCTCAACAGCCTCATCGTGACCGCGGGTTCAACCCTGATCAGCATCGTGGTCTCGACGCTGGCTGCCTACAGCGTCACCCGGTTCCGTTATTTCGGAAGAAGAGCCGTCCCTTACCTCAGCATCCTGGGGTATATGGTCCCCTCCATCATCTTTGTGTTCCCCTTGTTCCTGGTCATGGTGAGACTTGAGCTCACCGATAATCTGCTGAGTCTCATCCTGGGTTACGTGTCGATCACGCTGCCATTTTGCATGTGGCTGATGTGGGCGTTCATGCGCTCGATACCGATTGAAATCGAGGAGGCGGCGCTCATCGACGGCGCTACCCGGCTTCAGGTTTTTCGCGACGTCGTTCTGCCTACCGCGCTCCCTGGCATTATCGCAGCTGCGATTTTCTCCATGATCGTGTCGTGGAGTGATTACCTGTTTGGACGCGTCTTTCTGAACTCGCTTGGAAATCTGACACTCACCGTGGGCGTCATGCTGTTCTTCGAGGGAACCCACGTGGATTGGGGACTGCTGATGGCGGCATGCGTGCTCATGACAGTCCCCATGGCATTCCTGTTTATTGCCCTGCAGCGCCATCTCGTGACCGGTTTCGGCGCGGGTGCGGTGAAGGGATAGAGCGCACGTTGTCCCTCGACGTCATTCCGGGGCGCAGGAAAATCGGGCACGCCGATGTTCCTGCGCTCGCTCTGCTCGCGGCCCCGCAATGACGACGTAGAGCAGTTTGTGACGCAGTAGGGATAATCCGCCCCATGGATGTCGCCGTCGAGAACATCGACAAGGCCTTCGGCAGGGTCCGCGTCCTCGAGAACGTGACGCTGACGTTTCCGAGCCGCAAATTCGTGACGCTTCTTGGTCCTTCAGGGTGCGGCAAAACCACTTTGCTGCGCATCATCGCCGGCCTCGAAACCGTTGATCGCGGCTCGATCCGTTTTGGTGACCGCATCGTTAACCGCGTAGCACCGAAGGACCGTAACATCGCGATGGTGTTCCAGTCCTACGCGCTCTATCCGCAAATGACGATCCGCCAGAACATCGGCTATGGCCTGAAGGTGCGGGGCGTCGATCGGGCTTCCATCATTGCTGCGGTCGAGCGCGTTGCCCGCATTCTCGAAATCGATGCGCTGCTCGACCGCCGGCCCGCCCAGTTGTCCGGCGGACAAAGGCAGCGCGTTGCCCTCGGACGCGCCATGGTGCGCAGCCCGGACATTTTCCTGATGGACGAGCCGCTTTCGAACCTCGACGCAAAGCTTCGCGTGACCATGCGAACGGAATTGCGGCGTTTTCACCTCGATCTGCAGGCAACGACGATCTACGTCACGCACGATCAGCTCGAAGCCATGACCATGTCGGACTTTATCGCCGTCATGAACACGGGGGTAGTCCAGCAGTTCGGAACGCCGGCGGAGGTCTACAACAAGCCCAGCAATTTGTTCGTGGCGGGCTTCATTGGAAATCCGCCGATGAATTTTCTGGAAGGTCGCATTGAAACAAGCGGCGCGAACGCAGCCTTCCTAATGAACGACTTTGTTCTTCCGTTATACGAACCCGGCGCGGCTGCCGGTCCTGCGCGAGAGGTAATTCTTGGCGTGCGGCCGCAAGACCTCCATTTGGCAAGCTCCGATTCTGAGATGGTGCTGCCCGGTACGGTATGGATGACGGAACTGGTGGGGTCGGAGAAGCTCGTGGAAATCGAGCTCGGATCGCGCCGGCGGATGACGGTTCAGGTACGAGCCGACGTGCCGGTCCCCGAAAGCGGACCAGTCGCAGTCCGTTTTGATGCCCGCCGCGTACACATCTTCGATCGGTCAACCGCCTTGGCGCTCTCCAATGATCGCGGCCGCTGCTGACCGACAGGGCTCGGCGTCGCTGCCGAATGTGCTAGTCTTTTGGGCGCAGGGAGCGGGGTTGCAGCCTCGCAATTCGCAATGAGACGGCGTGACTTCGTCAGGCTGATCGGCGCCGCGGTGGTGATGCGACCGCTCGCCGCGCGCGCGCAGCAGAGCAATGTGCCGGTGATCGGTTTCCTCGGTCCTGGTTCCGCACAGTCCGACGCCTATCGCGTCACGGCATTTCGGCAAGGCTTGAATGAAACGGGTTTGGTCGAGGGCCAGAACTTCACGATCGAGTATCGTTGGGCCGAAGGCCAATACGATCGCATGCCGGCGTTGGCCATTGAACTGGTTCATCGAAAGGTGGCGGTGCTCGCAACGAGCAGCACTCCGACAGCACTCGCAGCGAAGGCAGCAACCAATACCATTCCGATCGTTTTTGAAATGGCTAGCAACCCGGTCAAAAATGGACTCGTTGCAAGCCTCAACCGGCTAGGCGGCAACGTCACTGGTGTCCCCAGGCGTCCGCAGAGGTCGCACCGAAGCGGGTGGAGCTGCTGCACGAGTTGCTTCCCAAGGCGGGCATACTGGCCCTGCTGGTCAATCCAAGTGTTCCGGAGCTTGCCGAACCGCAGACGCATGAAGCGCTTTCGGCGGCGCGTGCGCTTGGAATCGTCCTGCATGTCCTGAACGCAGGTACTGAACAGGACTTCGACAGAGTCTTCGCAAAGCTGACCGAGTTGCGGGCTGCCGGGCTGGTAATTGCGGGTGATGCGTTCTTCACCAGCCATGCCAAGCAACTTGCCGCGCTTACGCTTCAGCACTCCGTGCCCGCAATCTACCAATGGCGCGAGTTCGCTGCGGCCGGTGGTTTGATGAGCTACGGGTCCAACATTACGGAGAGTCATCGCCTCGTCGGAATCTATGCCGGGCGAATCCTTAAAGGCGACAAGCCTGCCGATCTGCCAGTGCAACAAGCTTCCAAAATCGAGATGTACATCAACTTGAAGACCGCCGGCGCGCTCGGCATCAGCATTCCGCTGCCGCTGTCCGGCCGTGCCGACGAGATTTTCGAGTGACGCTGTTTCCTGCGGGAGCTTGTAGAGCGGGTTAGGCGAAGCCGTGACCCGCGGTATCGTTGCCAGCAAACGGCGGATCACGCCGGAGCCTGCCATCGGGCCGCATAGTGCGGACCCGTTGGGGCTAATCCGCCCGACGTTCTTTTTGGAGCCGCGTTGGACCCGCCGCGGACATCACGCTGCGGGCGTGTGCACGTGCTCTGGGCGCACGCCCAGCGCAAGCAATCGCCCTGGAATGCGCCGCAATAGCGGCCACTGCATCATTTTCAAAAACAGCGGCGCTCTCGGGCGCTTGCCCTGGCTTGCGAGCGCTGGCTGGATGATGTTGTTCTGCATGACGATCTGCACGCGCTGGGTTACGCGGGTTGGAAATTCGCGGCGCTGCTGGATTTGTTTGAGTGTCTTGATCGTGACCGTCCCACGCCGTAACGGTTCGACGAGAATATTGGCAGCAGCCACGGCATCCTGCACTGCGAGATTGATACCGACGCCGCCGATCGGGGACATGGCGTGTGCCGCATCGCCGATGCAGACGAGTCCTGCCCGATACCAGCGACGCAGGCGGTCCACTTCGACGGTCAACAGTTTTACCTTGTCCCAGTTGTCGATCTCCCGCAGCCGATTGCGCAGGAACGGCGAGATCTCCGCGACGCGATTGCGGAATTCATCGAGGCCAGCGTGCTCGACCTCATCGGCGGTGCCTTTCGCAATAACATAAGCGCACTGCCAATAGTCATTACGGTTGAGCATAACCAGCATTCTCCCGCTTTCGACGTGCGCTACGACTTCGGCAGGATCGTCATCATTGCGAGATATGCGGAACCACATAACGTCCATGGGCGCGCCCAACCTTTCAACGCTAAAACCGGCCCGTTCGCGTAAGGTCGAATGGCGGCCATCACAAGCAACGCTCAGGTCGGCACGGATTTCGATCTCGCTGTCCGGAGTTTTTGCGCGGACACCCACCACCCGGCCATCGTCAAGGATCAGGTCGGTCGCCTCTGTGCGCATTCGCAGATCGAAACCGGGATAGCGCCTCGCTTGACCGACTAAGAAATTAAGGAAGTCCCATTGCGGCATGAGCGCGATGAATTTGCAATGCACCGGTAGATGGTCGAAATGCCCGACGACCAGGTGGTCATCTCCGATTTGCAGCGACACTTCCCGCACCGTCGAATGCGGAAGTTCAAGAAACTCGCTCAGGAACCCGAGCTCGTGCATCATCTCAAGTGTCGACGGGT
>JBEVJT010000027.1:0-12335 GCA_040510075.1 Xanthobacteraceae bacterium
TGCTGGCGCTGAACGATCTGGCGCAACTGGTTGGCATTGATCGTCCCAGTCTCAAATTTCCGGCCTATCAGGCGCGATTTCCCGAGCGCATTCGGGAGCATGGCGGCGATTGCTTCGCGGCGATCCGCCAGAAGGACCTCCTGGTCCATCACCCCTATGAGAGTTTCGACGTCGTCATCGCCTTCCTCAGCCAGGCGGCGGCCGACCCGGACGTGGTTGCGATCAAACAGACGCTCTATCGCACCTCGGCCGAGTCTCCGATTGTGCGCGCCCTCATCGAGGCCGCGGAGGCGGGGAAATCAGTCACCGCGCTGATCGAGCTCAAGGCGCGTTTCGACGAGGAGGCGAACATCCGCTGGTCGCGCGCCCTCGAACGTGCGGGCGCGCAGGTCGTTTACGGCTTTATCGAGCTCAAAACTCATGCAAAACTGTCCATGGTCGTGCGCCGCGAGGCGGGCGCGCTTGCCTCCTACGTGCATGTCGGTACCGGCAACTACCATCCGGTGACGGCGCGCATTTACACCGATCTTTCGTTCTTCACGTCTGATCCCGTTGTCGCACGCGATGTGGCGCGCATCTTCAATTACATAACCGGCTATGCAGAACCGGCGGGCCTCGAGAAAATGGCGGTGTCCCCGCTAACATTGCGCAAGCGCATCTGCGAGCACATCGAGCAGGAAATTGCACATTCCAGCGCCGGCCGTCCTGGTGCAATCTGGATGAAGGACAACGCTCTGGTCGATCCCGAGATCATCGACATGCTTTATACGGCCTCGCGCGCGGGCGTCTCGATAGACCTTGTCGTGCGCGGCATTTGCTGCCTGCGTCCGGGCTTGCCGGGACTATCCGAGAACATTCGGGTGAAATCGATTATCGGCAGATTTTTGGAACATAGCCGCATCTATTGTTTCGGCATGGGGCATGGGCTGCCGCATGAAAAAGCAGCCGTCTATATTTCCTCTGCCGACATGATGCCGCGCAATCTCGATCGCCGGGTCGAAGCCTTGTGCCCCATCCTTAACCCGACGGTGCATCAACAGGTGCTCGATCAGATCATGGTCGCCAACCTGAAGGACAATGAGCAGAGCTGCAAGCTTTTGCCCGACGGCTCGTCGAATCGGATAAAACCTGCCGAGGGCGAGGAGCCGTTCAATGCGCACAAATATTTCATGACCAATCCGAGCTTGTCGGGTCGTGGCAAATCGCTCAAAAAATCTTCGCCGCGGAGCCTTATACGCCGCCTCGAGCGCGCGTAAGCGGACCGCCACGGGCCGGAATGGCGACAGCGCAAGGCCGACTCGATTACGGGCCGCCGGTTGCGGTCATTGACATTGGTTCCAATTCCGTCCGGCTCGTCGTCTACGAAGGGCTGACGCGGAGTCCGACCCCCATTTTCAACGAGAAGGTGCTCGCCGGCCTTGGACGGGAGGTGCAGTCGACCGGATTATTGGCGGCCGACGCCGCGGACAAAGCGCTTTCGGCACTTCGTCGTTTTCGCGCTTTGTGCGACCGGCTCGAAGTCACGCGCCGCTGCGCGATTGCGACCGCCGCCTGCCGCGAAGCGAAAAACGGCAAGTCGTTCATTGCCGAAGCACGGCATATCTGCGGGACCGAAATCGCGGTTCTGTCCGGCAAACGCGAAGCGCAGCTCGCGGCTTTGGGAGTGGTTTCCGGCTTTCACAAGCCCGACGGCATCGTCGGCGACCTCGGCGGCGGCTCGCTCGAGCTCACCGAGGTGCACCGCCACCACGTGAAGCCGGGGGTGACGCTTCCACTCGGAGGCCTTGCGCTGCAGGACCTGTCGTCGAAGTCGATCAAGAAAGCGGAGAAGATTGTCAGAGCCGCGCTGGGCGATGCGCGCCTGCTCGAGCGCGGGAGGGGCCGAACCTTCTATGCGATTGGCGGCACATGGCGCGCGCTTGCGCGCCTGCACATGTGGCAGACAGGATATCCCCTGCACGTCATGCACGGCTACGTCATGCCGTCCAAAGAGGCCTTCGACTTCGCGAGCCTCGTGCATCGAGTCAATCCGGAGACGCTCTCACATATCGAAGTGGTGACCGATGCGCGGCGGCCGCTGCTCGCCTATGCGGCGCTGGTGCTGGAAAACCTGGTGCGCATGGCGCGTCCCAAAGAGGTCGTGGTGTCCGCACTCGGCGTGCGCGAGGGCCTCCTCTTTTCCATGCTCGACCAGAAAACGCGCGAGCAGGATCCGCTGATCGCAGCGGCCAGCGAACTCAACGTGCTTCGCTCGCGATTGCCGGCGCATGGTCGGGAGCTGATTGCATGGACTGACCGCTTCATGGGCTCCTCGGGCCTGGAGGAAACCGGTGAAGAGCGCCGGCTGCGGCACGCCGCCTGCCTCCTGGCCGACATCGGCTGGCGCGCTCATCCCGATTATCGCGGACAGCAGTCGCTCAACATCATTGCCAATGCCGCATTTATTGCCATCGATCATCCCGGTCGCGCGTTCATCGCGCTGGCTGCCTTCTTCCGGCATGTCGGACTCATCGATGACGAGATTTCGCCGCGCTTGCGCGAACTCGCCTCAACCCGCTTGCTGGATCGGGCGCGCGTGCTCGGAGCCGCTCTACGCGTGGGGTATCTCGTTTCAGCTTCCGCCACTGGGGTGCTGCCCAGGACGCCCATGCTGGTGGAAAGCGGGCGCTTGGTGCTGCACCTCGAAAGGGGCTTCGACGCCCTCGCCGGGGAGAGGGTTTTCGTGCGCTTGCGCCAGCTCGCGCGTCTCATCGGGCGCGAACCGGTCATGCAAACGCACTAGTTTTTTGTAGAACATGATCTTTTCCGAAAACCTGTTTCCACCCCGCATCCATGTGCGGGGCAAGCTTTTTCGATATCATGGTCTGGCAGGGAGGCCTCTTATGGCGTTCTGGCTTCGTATTCTGATTACCGTGGCGGTCATGCTGCTCGCGAGCTCGATTGCGAGCCGCGTTTGGTTCTGGGCCATTCACTCGGACATTCCCGGCTATCTCAGCGGTGCTATCGGCGGCATCAGCGCCGTCTTCGTCTGGGAATTCCTGCGCTCATGGCGTCGCAAGTAAGATGCAGAGCTAGCGTTCAAGCGTGACCACGCGGCCGCGCTCCATGGCCAGGAGCAGGCGTCCCTGCTTGAGCGCCAGCGCCTTCTCCCCAAACAACTCGCGCCGCCAGCCGTGCATTGCAGGCACGTCGGCATCATCATCGCCGGCAATGCGTTCGAGGTCGCTGGTTGTGGCGATGACCTTGGCCGCCACCCCGTGCTGCTCGGCTGTCATGCGCAGCAGCACTTTAAGCAATTCGACTGTAGCCTGCCCGTTGATCGCCGTCTTGCCGCGCTCGAACCGAGGCAATGTCTTCGGGTCCCGCGCAAGGCCTCGGCGCACGGCCGCGAGGATGGCCTCGCCCCATTTCGAACGCTCGAACCCGCGCGGTAGCGAGCGCAGCTGCTTGAGCCGTTCCAGCGTGGTCGGCGCCTGTACGGCGATCTCGCCCATGACATCGTCCTTAAGTACGCGCCCGCGCGGGACATCCCGCTCCTGTGCCTCCCGTTCGCGCCATGCCGCCAGTTCCATCATCACGGCGAGCTCCTTCGGCTTGCGCACTCGCGTCTTGAGGCGCTCCCACGCGTGCTCCGGCTCGGACCGGTAGGTTTCCGGAGAGGTGAGGACACCCATTTCCTCGCGCATCCAATCGATGCGGCCGCGCGCCTCCAGCTCGGCGGAGAGCCTGAGGTAAATGTCGCGCAGGTGCGTGACGTCCGAAATGGCATAAGCGAGCTGCGCTTCGCTCAATGGCCGGCGCGTCCAGTCCGTGAATCTGAGGGACTTGTCCAGCGTGTCGCCGGTGACGCGCTGCACCAGCTGGTCGTAGGAGATTGCATCGCCATATCCCAGGACCATGGCCGCAACCTGGGTGTCGACGATCGGCTGCGGAATGATGCCGGCCTCATGCCAGCAAATTTCGACGTCCTGCCGGGCGGCGTGGAATACTTTGAGAACCTTTCCATCCCCCATCAAGCCGAAGAAAGGCGTGAGCTCGATGTCTTCGGCCAGGGCATCGACCACGACGGCTTCCTCCGGGCTGGCCATCTGGGCGACGCAGAGCTTCGGATAATAGGTCGTTTCGCGCAGAAATTCGGTGTCGACGGTCACGAAGGGATGGCGCGCCAAGCGAGTACATGCTTGCGCAAGTTCCTTCGTCGTGGTGATGGGCTGCATCGTTGTCGTTCTATCGGGTAGCCCGAATGGAGCAAGGCACATCCGGCCATACCTCATCCCAACGCGATTCCTATTCGATCCGATCGCCTGGCGAGCCTGATCATGATCCTCGGACGCGTGGCATGAAGATGAACTCCCATGGCGAGGGCATCGGGCCGACCGGTACCTCGATGACGCTCGGCTCGAGGGCCTTGAACGACCGGTTGAGGGCGGCCGCGAGCTCCCGTGCATCGCGTGCCCGTTCCGCGCGTACGCCGAAGCTCTGCGCGTAGTGAACGAAATCGGGGTTGCTGAGATCGCTCGCAATGAGTCGATTGCCGTATTGCTCCTCCTGGATGCGGCGGACGTTGCCGAATGCGCCATCGTTGAACACCACAGCGGTAAGCGGAATGCCGTGCCGGATGGCGGTCGCGAGCTCGTTCGAAGTGAAAAGAAACCCGCCGTCGCCGGAGATGGAGAGCACAGGTACGTCCGGCCGCGCGTGCTGCGCGCCAAGCGCAGTCGCATAGCCCCAGCCCAGATTGTCCTGGTAGCCAGGCGAGAGGAACGTGCGCGGTTTGTACACGGGGAAGAGCAATCGAGCGGCAAACCCGACCTGGGTAACCTCGTCTACGAAAATTCCCCCTTCGGGCAATTCGGCGCGAATGACTTCGAGAAACTCCGCCTGTGGCGCCAGTTTGGCGAGCTTGATCCGCACGTTCGCCTGACGCGCCTCCATTTCCGCGCGTCGGGACGGCCGCTGGGCTGCCGATATGCCATTGATCAGCTGCTGCAGAACGGTTTTCGCGTCGCCGAGAAGCGTCAGTACGGGAGGGGCCAGGCACTCCGGCTCGTCGGGGTTCGTGTCAACGCGAATGATGGCAAGATCTTCGTCAATCCCCCACTGGGTGAGCGGATAAAACAACCGCGTCCCCACCGCGAGCACCACGTCGGCTTCGCCCCACAATTCGCGTCCGAGCGGCAGGGTGACGCTCAGGGGATTGCGGCTGTCGAGAACACCGCGTCCGCGCCGGTAGGCAAGGACCGGGGCTTGCAATCGAGCGGAGAGCTCCGTGACCTCCGCGCTTGCATCCTGCGCGCCGCCCCCCACGACGATCATCGGATGCTTTGCAGTGGCGAGCCGCTTGGCTGCAGCATCGATCGTCTCTGCATCGATCGATACGGCAGGCTGTGCGTCGAGAGCCGCGGCGCCCGTGATCGGTCCTGCACGTCCCCATACATCCATGGCGCATTCCAGGGCGGCAGGTCCCGGCCGGCCGCGATGCATTGCCACAAAAGCTTGCGCAATGAGCAGGGGCGCGTCTGCGGGAGCGCGGATCGACCCTGAGAAATCCACGAGGCGCGAGATGATCCCGACTTGATCTCGAATCTCATGCAAATGGCCCAAGCCGCGGCCGATTGCTGCTTGTGGAATCTGGCCAACAAGCGCGAGCACCGGAGCGTTCATGCCATAGGCGGTCAGGAGCGCCGCCGATGAATTGAGAAATCCCGGGCCAGGCACGACGCTGTAAACTTGTGGCTTGCCGGTGGCCAGCGCGGCGCCGAGCGCCATATAGGCCGCGCCGGCCTCATGGCGCGTGTGGACTGTGCGAACGCGTTCACGCGCCGCAAAGAGCGCGTCGAAGAACGGGTCATTGTGCACCCCCGGCAGCGCATAGACTGCCGTAATGCCGTGAGCGGTGAGCGCCGCAACGGCGGCCTCTGCCGTGGTCAGCTCCCCCGGCGCATCAGGCATAGGCGGCCCCGCTCGCTCGACGCTTGACATTGCGGGGCCCGCATGTGCCTGTCCCGCGCGATTTGGATTGATCAATCATGCACCGTTATCGCTCCCATACCTGCGGAGAATTGCGCGAAATCCACATCGGAATCGATGCGCGCCTTGCCGGCTGGTGCCATCGCATTCGCGATCATGGCGGACTCAAGTTCATAGACCTGCGCGACCATTACGGGATAACCCAGCTGGTCGTCGATCCCGACTCCCCCGCCTTCAAGACCGCAGAGAAGCTGCGCGCCGAATGGGTGATCCGTGCCGACGGCAAGTCGCGCAGGCGCCCAGCCGGAACGGAAAACCCGGAACTGCCCACCGGCGCCGTCGAGCTCTACGTCAACGAGATAGAAGTGCTCGGCCCGGCTGCCGAACTCCCCATCCAGGTATTCGGCGAGCAGGGATACCCGGAAGAGCTTCGGCTCAAATACCGCTTTCTTGATCTGCGCCGCGAGCGGCTGCACCGGAACATCATGCTGCGGGGCGCTGTAATCGATTCCATCCGCCGGCGCATGAAGGAGCAGGGGTTCTTCGAATTCCAGACGCCCATCCTGACTGCTTCCTCTCCAGAGGGTGCGCGGGACTATCTCGTCCCTTCGCGGCTTCACCCGGGGGAATTCTATGCGCTGCCGCAGGCGCCTCAGCAGTTCAAGCAACTGATCATGGTGTCGGGCTTTGACCGTTATTTCCAGATCGCCCCATGCTTTCGCGACGAGGATGCGCGCGCGGACCGCTCGCCCGGGGAGTTCTATCAGCTCGACCTCGAAATGAGCTTCGTGACCCAGGACGATGTCTTCGCCGCGGTCGAGCCGGTCATGCGCGGGGTGTTTGAGGAATTTTCCGGCGGCAAGCCGGTCACCGCGAAGTTGCCTCGCATTCCGTACCGCGAGGCCTTGGTCAAGTACGGCTCCGATAAGCCCGATCTGCGCAATCGGCTTCTCATTGCCGACGTCAGCCGGCATTTCGAGGATCCGACCGTCACATTCAATGCCTTCAAGCGGCTGATCGCGGCAGGCGGCGTGGTGCGGGCGGTCCCGGCGCCCGGCGCCGCGGCGCAGCCGCGCTCGTTCTTCGACAAGTTCGGCGACTGGGCGCGGCAGGAAATGGGGGCCCCCGGACTTGGCTACATCGTATTCGAGCGGGAAGGGGACTCCGTTGTCGGCAAAGGCCCGATTGCAAAGTTCATTCCCCCCGATGTGCAGGCGAGGATCATTGCGGATGCAGGCGTGGGTGCAGGAGACGCCGTCTTTTTCGCAGCCGATCGCACGGACGCGGCGACGAGGCTCGCTGGCGCGGCACGCGCCAGAATCGGCGAGGAGCTCGGGCTCATCGCCAGAGGCCGCTTCGAGCTTTGCTGGATCGTGGATTTCCCCATGTACGAGTGGAACGAGGAAGAGAAGAAGATCGATTTCTCGCATAATCCGTTCTCGATGCCGAATATGCCGGCTGAGGAATTTCTGGCCCTCGATCCCGGCGACCGCGACAGAATTCTCTCCATTCGGGCGATCCAGTACGACATCGTCTGCAACGGCACGGAGCTGTCGTCCGGGGCCATCCGCAATCATCGGCCCGAAGTCATGCGCAAGGCCTTCGCCATTGCCGGATACGGCGAGGACGTTCTCGAGCAGAAGTTCGGCGGCATGCTGCGGGCTCTTTCCTATGGCGCCCCTCCCCATGGCGGGATTGCGCCGGGGATCGACCGCATCGTGATGCTCCTGTGCGGTGAGGATAACTTGCGCGAGGTCGTCCTCTTCCCGATGAATCAACGTGCGCAGGACCTCCTTATGGGCGCGCCGTCGGACGTGTCTGCGCGGCAGCTGCGTGAACTGCACATCCGGCTCAATCTTCCGGAACAACCGGAGTGAGGCGCATCAGGGCCGCCGCAAATCGCAAGTCGCGAGCGGCGGCAAACGGGCGCTGAGCGCGGTCCTTGCGGGGCTGCGCGGTTCTCTCAAATACAATCAATAGAGCGAGCGGTGCAGAATCTTCTTGACTCCAGGGACGTGAGGCTTATGTGAAAAAAGCCGCTGTTGATCTGTCCGCCTCGGGCTGATCGGGCGGCATTCGCATTCCGTGGCGCCGCTCGTCGGCACTCGGGTTGGATCACTCGGTTGGGGAGGACGGCGATGCGCCAGAACGCCCTCTTGCGATCGGAAAAGGGCCTGACGTTTCCAGGCACCGCCCGAAAGAAAGCCGTCAGGGTCGTTGCGTCTTCCAAGCAGACCGAAGACGAGCGTCAGGATCATTTCGCCGTGCGCCATGGCGTACGCTGCGCCGGCGTGCATCTGATCGTCGACCTGCACGGAGCGAAGGGGCTCGATGACATCGACCTCGTCGAGGCAACGCTGCGACGTTGTGTGGAGGCTTCCCGCGCGACCTTGCTGCACATTCATGTGCATCATTTCCAGCCCAACGGGATTTCGGGCGTCGCGGTGCTGGCGGAAAGCCATATCTCGATCCACACCTGGCCGGAGGCTGGCTATGCCGCGCTTGACGTTTTTATGTGCGGGTCCGCTGACCCCGATGCCTGCGTGCCGGTGCTGCGCGATGCCTTTGCGGCCGAGCGCGTAGAGGTGAACGAAATCCTGCGCGGCCAGAACGCCTGACGGGCGGTTTCATGTCAGTGGTCGAGCGAGGGGATGCGGGGAGCGGCGCGAGCCGTGCTCTGTGATCTTTTCGAAAACCGGTTCCCACTTTTCGGGATCATGCTCTAATGGCGCAAAAGCGCTGGATCGCCGAGACGCTTTTCGACGACCTTGGATTCCGTCTGAGCTTTGCGGTTGAGCGCGTCCTCTACGAGACGCAGACCCAGCATCAGCACCTCGTGCTGTTCGAGCACAAATTCTTCGGCAAGGTCTTGATGCTCGACGGCGCGACCCAGGTCACCAGCAAGGACGAGTTCATCTACCATGAGATGATGACGCACGTGCCCATCCTTGCGCATGGCCGCGCGCGCGACGTGCTCATCGTCGGCGGGGGGGACTGCGGGATCGCCGAGGAGGTTCTCAAGCACAAATCGGTGCGGCGGCTCACCCAGGTCGAGATCGATGCGTCGGTAGTTGAATTCTCGAAACAGCATTTCCCGGAGTTCACGAGGCCTGTGCTCAACAACAGCCGTTTCGAGCTGATCATCGACGACGGCATGAATTTCGTCGCCACCACGCAGCGGCGTTTCGAGGTGATCATTGTCGATTCGACCGATCCGCAGGGCCCCGGGAAGGTGCTGTTCAGCGAGGGCTTCTACCGGGCCTGCAAACGTTGCCTCGCGCCGGGCGGTGTGCTGGTGACGCAGAACGGCGTGCCGATCTTTCAGAGCGGCGAGCTCGTCACCAGCGTCCGGAGGTTTCGCAGACTGTTTGTCGACGGCAGCTGCTACGTGGCGGCGATTCCGACCTACATAGGCGGCCACATGGCCATGGGCTGGGCGTCCAACAATCCTCGCTTGCGCAGAATGCCCGTTGCGACGATATCCGCCCGGTACCGGCGCGCGGGCAGCTTTGCGACTAAATACTGGACGCCCGAAGTGCATGTGGCGGCGTTTGCACTTCCACGCTTCATCGCGGAGCAGGTTGCCAAAGCCAACCGGTCGTAAACCCCGCAAAAATTGGGCGGCCTCAGAGGCCGCCCAGTCGAAACGCCACGCGGGGAGGAACACAATGCCAGTGCTCGATGGACAATCGAATAAGACCATCCACCTCATGATCCCAGACGGCTGATTCGTCAATGGGCGGGGCTCCACGTCACCAGTGTTACGTCCGGCGCAAGTCCCATAGCGGGGCCGGGTTCCATTCCATGGCTTGCCAGAACATCCTCCGGCGTTTTGTGCTCGGAACGAGAGTCGAGAGCCCGAAAGACCGCCCGTCCGCCCCGCAGGCGCGCGCCCGCGACACGGGTCAAATGGAAGGCGTCATAGCCGGGATCCCAAAACACTTCGTACACGTCGGCGCCGCCAATCACGGCGATCGTGCCGGAACTGATCCCGAGCTCGGCCAATGCCTGTGCGAGTGAAGCGCCAGCGGGATTCCAGAACAGGGCGCGTGCGCGAGAGCGATCGGGCGCCAGAGATGCAACCCTGCTTGTGACGACGAGCCGGCTGCGCGCCGGCGCCTGTGGGCCGCCCTCGTACGAATGCCGCCCGTGCACCACAACAGCGGCTCGGTCGAGGCCGTCGTGGAAGAATATCTGGTCGGCTTCGACCGTCAGCACAGCCGGCATGCGCCCCGCGGCGTCCGCAATCATCCCGTCCTCCGAGATGATCGCGTAGGCCTCGATACGCATTGCCAATTTCCAAGCTACGGCGGGTTCGCCGAAACGCAGGGCGAAGACGGACTCTCACGCGGCGCATGCTTCGACCCGGAGGGCATCGTTCCCATTCGTACGGCCACTTCCCGCGGCACGCGATAATCGCGCAGGACGTAAGACAGGTCCCGCAGGCCACAGGCTTCACGTTGCACGACGAAATGCCAGAGCGCGAGGCTTGCGTCCTCGACCAGACGCTCGCGAACCTCTCGGTCGGGATTACCCCGTGAGAGCGCCGACAGCCTTTCTTCGAGTGCGCGCCCGAGCCGCCCCAGGGCCGACGCCCGCTCTTGCGCAAACTCGCGCTCGAGCGGAGCGATGGGTGCTGCGGCGATCGTCCGGTCGGTCATGGGTATTACTTATGTCGAGATACAGCGAAACAATACCGCGCAGCTCGCGCAGGGATCACTCCAGTACCGCTCGCGCTTGCGCCCTCGCTTTGTCCGGCGCTGCGTGAACGCGGTGTGAGGAACCGGTGCGTTGCTCCGGCGTTCAAGCCTAAGCTTCTTTGGCACTGAGGAGGAGGCGGGTTGTCAATTCGAGAGCTTATCGGCCTTCGGATTTCCGATTCCTCCAGTGAAGTGGCGACATTGCGAAACAGCCGGAACAATGTCTGATCAGTGACTTAATCGCGGGGCGGCGTCGCCAAGGAAGTCCCGGCTTGGCAAACAGGAGCTCCCTCGATGTGTGACTATAGTCTGCACCATGTCGCGACCAGACCCGCCAAGATTGAGGACAAACTGGTGGTGACCAAATTCCAGAACTCGATCACGCGCGGTTTTGCCGCTATGGGTGAACCGGATGTCGCGGTTTGTCTCCTTCCGGGGACTGAAATTGCGTTCGAGCAGAATGTCGAATGCGAACCTTCCTTCGGCATTGGCATCCTGCCCAACAAGAAGATAGGCCAGAAACTGGCGCGCTTCCGGCAGATCAACATGGACAACGCAGTGACCCATCACGATGCGTTTGAATTTCCCGATGGCCAGGTAATCCTGCTCACCAGGTTGTGTGAACGCCAGCGGGCAACGGTGCTGCAACTGCCGGCCGGTGCACGCCAGCCGCAGGGTGAGGCGGAGCAAACGGCGACAGCAAGCGAGCTGCGCCAACCCTCGCTCTTCGTGATCCGGTGAGGAAAGCTTTCCCGCTCATTCCGCTTTCGCAAAATGATCTGCCTCATTGAATGGAAGAGCCGCCGGCGGGCCGGCGGCTCTTCTGCTTCGTTCTTCTTCGTGCGGCTTGCGCCGGTCAGGCGTCAGGGAACGACACGAGCGTCTCGAATTTGTAGCCGCACGCTTCGCATTCCCATAGGTGCCGCACGCGACGACGACCCAGATATTCGGACCATTCCGGCAGGAAGATCTGCTCCCCGCACTGGGCGCAGTGATTTGGCACTCTACTATGAACGACTCGGCGCGAGCTTTCGGTTCGGAGCTCCATGACGTTCCTCCGCCATGTACTCCCCCTCTCCCACGCCGATGCTAGCGGATCTGGATTGGTAATGAAGCAGTAGCCCTGACCTAAACCCGTTCATTCCAATTTCTGTCCTGATTTCAGGCAGATGAGTGTGTTGGCGGTGGGAAAACCGCAATTTGAGCGGTGGCGGCAAGGAACGGTTCATCGGTTTGCTGTGTTTATCGGGCTCGAGATGGACAAGGGGAGGTCCGTGTGCCCGCGGCTTGGCAGCTGCATCCCGAGTTTGGCGTTTTGTGTCTTTCGGCCGAGCTGCGCCGCAGGTTGGTGGGTGGACTTTTCTGCGCGGTCGGAGCGTTGGTCGCAGCCGGTGTCGTTGCGGGCGTATTCCCCAGGGAGGGGACGCGCGCATTGCCTTCGCGCTTGCGCCCGTGCAGGCACCGCAGCTCGGACGGGGAGCGCCTGTGCGGGCGGGTACCGAATTCAGCAATGCGGGCGTTTGGTCCCAAGGCGCAGCCACCCTCGGCGCGGGCCGACTTTGCGGCGAGAGCGCTGCCTCCTTCCTCGATCACAATTGCACGTTCGGGATGCCCCGCAGAATGCGCACGGTACGTTCGCTCAGCGAGCGGCCTGCGATTGCCGCC
>JBEVJT010000028.1:0-21800 GCA_040510075.1 Xanthobacteraceae bacterium
ACTCGGCATCTTCTTTTGCTATGGCCTCATCGCGTCGATCATGACGCTCGGTCTCATCGCGCTGTTCTGGCCGATGATCCAAAATGCATTCGCTCTTATTCGCCGGCGACCCGCATTCTAGAACGCCTCAACAAAGGAATCCTGATCTACGAGCATGAGCCGAGATCATCGAACTCCGCTAAATTGCGTCTTGAATTCGGAAGCAGCCTACGCGGCGCTCAAAGACGCATTCGTCGCCATGGACGTGTATGGCAGCCGGGGCGAGATATGGCTGAACGAGCGCCAATTGGCGTCCGACCTCGGCGTGAGCCGCACGCCAGTGCGCGAAGCGCTGGCGCAGCTCGAGCGGGAAGGATTTGTCCGCGCGGTGCCAAGGCGTGGAAGCTACGTCGTGCGCAAGACCAAGGCGGAAGTGGTCGAGATGATCACCGTCTGGGCCGCTCTCGAAGGCATGGCAGCGCGCCTCATCACGCAGGAAGCAAAGAACACCGATATTGCATCTCTGCGCGGTATGTTCACCAAATTCGAGAACGGCGGGCTGCACGCGATGCTCGACGAGTATTCCGAGGTCAACATCGAATTCCATCAGACCATCATTCGCATGAGCGGCAATGGCGTGCTGATTTTGCTCGCTGAAAACCTGTTCACCCATATGCGCATGATCCGCCGCAAGACCATCAGCGAGCAGGACCGTGCTGACCGATCGATCCGCGATCACATGAACATCATCGAGGCGCTGGAAGCTCGCAATACCATGCGGGCGGAGACGCTTGTCCGCGATCATGCACTCGGACTCGCCGAGCATGTGGCGAAGCATGCCGATTATCTTGACTAGGTTGGCCCGCGCGTAATCGAATGATTTAAAATCAAATATTCAAGTTAGCGATGATGCTTGCTTGTGCTATGGCGGGGGGCCAAGAAAAATCAAGTAAGGTTTTGAAATCCGCCATATCATTCGATCTGGCCGTTTGGGACAAGCCTTGAGCCGTGCACCTCGCCTTCTCTGCCGCGGTGTGGCCATTGCGTTTTCCCCGACACGCGTTCACTTACGCATCGGTGCGGACGGGAAGGCCGCTTCGATACGGAGCGGAACTGCAAGAGTAGCAATTGGCACGACTCGGAAGAACGAAGAATACTTAGGCTCGATGATCTCTGCGCAATGAGCCTTCCAGCACCGGAACATCTCACTATAGCAGTCGACGAGGCACACAGCGTGTCCGCTTTTCTGCTATGCCCGCCGAATTGTTGTGCATGCTACCTGTTCGCCCATGGCGCGGGCGCCGGCATGACCCATCCGTTCATGCAAACGGTGGCGGTGGACCTCGCCGAGAGCGGCATTGCAACCTTGCGCTATCAGTTTCCGTACATGGAGCAGGGTGGCAAGGGACCAGACCCGCCCAAGCTTGCAACCGCGACTGTTCGCGCCGCCGCCGCTGAGGCGATCCTGCGCGGACTGCCCCTCATTGCCGGGGGCAAATCATTCGGTGGCCGCATGACCTCTCAGGCGCAGGCCGCGTCACCCCTGCCCGGCGTACGCGGGCTTGTCTTCCTCGGCTTCCCGTTGCATCCCGCGAACCGTCCATCGGACGAGCGCGCCAAGCACCTTTTCGACGTTCGCATCCCGATGTTGTTTCTACAGGGCACGCGCGACGCCCTCGCGCAAGTGGACCTCGTGAGCGAGACCACCAGGCGCCTTGGCGAGCGAACCTCGCTTCATCTGTTGCACGGCGCCGATCATTCGTTTCGTGTGCCCGCCCGCAGCGGACGAACGGATGCCGACGTGCGAAGTGAAATAAGAGACGTTTTTGTTGCCTGGGCGCTTTCGATCATTGGTCGAGGCGAGTAGTCACGCATTCCCCTGCGCATATTCGAGCGGCGACAAGCGCCCGGGTGCGAATGGCGCAAGATCGACGCGTCGCGCTTCTCCGTCGAGGATCAATTCGCTCATTGCTTCGCCGGTAGCGGGAGCGTTGAGCATGCCCCACACGCTGTGTCCGGTCGCGACGTAAGCGCCTTCAACACCCGGGACGGCGCCGATCAGCGGAAGGCCATCTTCGGTCACCGGCCGGAAGCACGCCTGCAGGGCTTTGACTGGCGCCGACGCCAGTATCGGCGAGATGTTGCGGCACACCACTTCGAGCCGCGCGTGCGCACCTTCGTCAGGTGCAACCTCGGCGGGATCGAGGGGCACCGGACCGGTACTCGAGACCGCGCACACCCACGTGGTGCCGTCGGCCCGCGGCATCAACTCGGGATTGAGGATTCCACCGCTCGCCTCGCGGTACTCAAGGAACAGCGCCTCGGTGGGCGTGCTCGCACCTGTTTCAAATATCAGGCTGTGGCCCTTATAGCCGAGCACCGGCGGTAGCGGCAGCCAGCGCGCAGCCAGGATGGACCACGGTCCCATCGCGATGACCACGGCATCGGCTTCGACGGTCTCGCCACTCGCGAGCGCGACGCCTCGCACGACTCCACCCCGCCCGCGCGCCAAGCCGGCGACGGCATCGTGCCGCAGCACTGCGCCGTGCATCTCGGCTGCGCGCACCAACCCCGTGGTGAACGCGCGCGGATCGACCAGGGCGGTCGTGTCGGGCGAGCCGAGGCGGCTCGTCAGGGCGACGCGGTTGGAGAGCCAGGACCGCGCGGGCGAACCGCGCACGCTCTCGTCCTCGGCGGCATAGCCGCAGTAGGTCGCCAGGCGCCGATATCCCCAGCTATTGCCGAGTTCGCATGAAAGTTCGGCATGGAGCTCGAAGCTCCGCCGCGCCAACGCGTCGAGCGGGGTTCCAGCGCACCAGTCCAGAGCCAGAAAGCCACCCGACTTGCCTGATGCCGCGCCGCCAACTTCGCGCCGTTCGATCACGATCGGCCCTGCGCCACGTCGGCTTGTAAAAAAGGCGATGGCGGCGCCGATCGCGCCACCGCCGCAGATCACGATGCGCTTGCGTGCGCTCATGGCGCGACTGTTTCAGCTCTCATTACGGCGGCCGCGCAGCGGGTGCGGCTGAAAAGCGAGATCAGAAAACGCCGTCGTCAGGTCGCGCACAGATCGTCAGCTTGGCGCGGTCGAACGGCGTTCCTGCTGGCGAGGAAAAGTCGGCTTTGCGAATGCGTGCGCGTAAGAAATAATGAGCCATGCCGTGGCCGCGGAAAACGGACCAATTAAGCCAAGATTGTAGCGGGTGTACAAGCTGGCAAGCAGGGCATGCAGCGCAAGCGAAACGAAAGCCGGTGCGGCGTAAAGGAAAAGCAACGGCTTCGATCGGCGAAAAGCCGCAACGCACGCGCCTGCGAACAATGGGACCATGGCCAGCCCAAGCCATCCTCCCACCCACATTCCGCACCACGCAAGCGGAATGCTGACCAGGATGTAGCGCCACCAGTCATTCTTCAGCTCGGACTGCGCAATCTCAACAATGATTGGATCGATGCGGGTAAATCGCTCCGTGAGCGCATCTCGCTTTGCGACTCCCATGGCATAGAAGCTGTCTGGCAGATCGTACTGGAAGCGGCGCATGGCATCCGGTCCAACGCTTTGCCGCACCAGGCTCGGGCCGATTTTCGGCAGGCAGTAAGGAAACGCCAGCAAAAACTCGCGCGGGGTCATTCGATCATAAGCGAAGCGCTCGACCAGGGTAACCGACCCATACTCCTCGGTCAGCGCGAACTTCCCGACTGAGATCGCATTGCGCAGGCCCCAGGGAACGATAACGGCCAGGAAAGCCAGCACAAATCCTGACGCGCTGACGAAGGCCCGGGGACGAGGCAAGGCATTGAGCCACCGCGCGTTGATTACGATCAGCACTGGGATAACGGCTGCGGCGGGCAGATACGAGAAGCGGGCAAGACACAGAGCTCCGAAGCCCACTCCCCCAAGGACGAAATAGCGGCGTTTCGAGCTGGTCCACCCAGATACGATGGCCAGCATGGCAAGGGTGTAAAGGCAAAAGACAACGCTCTCCGTCATGAGAAATGAGAACTGCTCGGCGTCCGCCAGCAAGGCCCCCGTCGCAAGCACGCCCGTGATCCAAAAAATGGGACCGCCGGGGAACAAGAGCTCGGCGGCGCGCGCGACTGCGACTGCACCCAGCGCCAGCAGCAATGCGTGCAGCAAAAGCATGGGCCGGACGTAGATATCGCATTGTACGGCGGTCTTCGTCGCGAGGTAACGCTCAGCTCCGCAATCTACGCTCTTGGCAAAGCGGGCATCGATCCGTGCCACCAGCGCGATAAGGGAAGGATAGAAGGGGCCAAAGAACATACCTGGCGCGGGCGCCGTAGTGGCGCCGTTGCCCCGGTTGATGAAGCCGTTGCTGAACACCCCGTGATGAATGAGGTCGTAAGCGATGGTGAGGTAGAAGGGCTGATCGAACTGATCGAGCTGCTTCGGCGGCCGCGTCAGGATGGCGACGCTGAGAACCGACAGAATTACCAGCGCGAAAGCGGTTCGGCTGCCGATTTGAACAAACTTTTTGTATGCGGCCTGGCGCTGCGAAGCGAGCGCGCGGCATGAGTCTGTCGGTGCTTTCGATAGTTCCATGACACTTTGTCGTTTGCGGAAGCGGCATCATTTTGACGCTTCTTCCAGCGGTCCGTTCGCTCCGCGAAAGTGAGCGCAGCGAGCGAGAAGTGTTCTCACCTCAATCCAAACCACAACGTGGCAATGCCCAGGAAAGAAAAGAACCCGACCACATCGGTTACGGTGGTGACGAAAACCCCGGAAGACACCGCGGGATCGGCGCCGAAGCGCTGCACGATCAATGGCACCGCGATGCCACCGAACGCGGCGGCGAGCAGGTTGCAGACCATGGCCAGTCCGATGACGATGCCGAGGTCGGGCACCTTGAACCAGACCATGGCCGCGGCTCCGGTGATGACCGCGAAAGCAAGCCCGTTGAGCAGCCCGACGAGGAGCTCGCGCAGCACGACACGCGACGTATTGCCCACTCCCAATTGGCGCGTTGCGAGCGCGCGCACCGCAACGGTCATGGTTTGTGTCGCCGCGTTGCCGCCTTGGCTCGCGACAATGGGTGCAAGCACCGCAAGGGCGACCATTTTCTGCAATTGTCCCTCGAAGAGCCCAAGCACCGAGGAAGCGAGGAACGCGGTCGCAAGATTGATGAGCAGCCAGTTGAATCGGCCGCGCGCGATCTTCCAAACCGAATCCGAGAGCTGCTCGTCTTCCCGCACGCCGCCCAGCGCCTTGATGTCCTCCTCCGCCTCCTCCTCGATCACGTCGACAATGTCGTCGACCGTGATCACCCCGACCAGCCGGTCACTCTCGTCCACCACCGGAGCGGCGACGAGGTTGTAGTGCTCGAAGAGCCGCGCAACCTGCTCCTGGTCGTCGATCGCCTTCACCCGGCGGCGCTCGGGATCCATCAGACGGTCGATGGACAGTGTGCGTCTCGCTCGCAGCAGTCGATCGAGGCCGACGGCTCCCAGGAGCCGGTGCGCGGGATCGATCACATAAAGCTCGTAGAAGCGCTCAGGTAGATCGGCGCTCTCGGCCAGATGATCGATGACCTGACCGACGGTCCAAGTGGGCGGCACCGCGACGCATTCGGTTTGCATCCGCCGGCCGGCGGAATCCTCGGGGTAATGCAGGCTGCGCGCGAGCTCTGCGCGCTCGGACTGCGGCAGCAGCTCTAGAATCTGCGCCTGCTCTTCCTGCGGGAGATCTTCGAGAATGTAGACGGCGTCATCGGAATCGAGTTGCCGCACCCCCTCGGCGACGGCTTCAGGAGGAAGCTGATGCAGGATTTCCTCTCGCACCGAGTCGTCAAGCTCGGCCAGCGCACTGAAATCGAAGTCACGTCCAATCAATGCGACAAGGCGCGAGCGGTGCTCGGCATCGAGCGCCTCGATGAGATCGGCGAGATCCGCCTCGTGCAGCGAACCCGCGAGCCGGCGCAGCCCGGCTGCGTCGGAACCGTCGATCGCCGCCGTCACGCGGCCGACATAGTCCGCACTGACCGCGCCCTCGTCGTCGCGCAGCGGCGCGTGGGATTCATCTACCGAGGCCGTGATTCTCTCGCTCTCGAGCATATCGAGCATGTGGCGGACGCCGCGCGCCGGCGCAAGCGAGACGGGCTACGATGCGGGCGTGGCGGTCTTAGTCTCCTCGAGAATATCGCGAAGCGCTCGACGAAAGCAGGCCTGCAATTCGTGCAAAAACCACAAAGGTCTATCGATAATGCGCGCCCGGGACCGTTACCACGGACTGCCGTCATAATTGAAGAACTTGCCAGAATCGCGGGGCCCCAAGCGTGCAATCACGCCGCGCATCGCGGTGACGCTTTGCTCCGGTGTCAAAGGCGCGCTCGATCCTCCCATGTCGGTGCGCACCCAGCCGGGGTGGATGACCACGCAGGTGATTCCACGCGCGCCAAGTTCCGCGGCAGCGCTTCGCATGGCCATGTTCACGGCGGCCTTTGACGTGCGATAGGCGATTGATCCGCCCGACGTATTCTCGGTGATCGAGCCCATGCTGCTGGTGATGGTCACGATCAGGCGCCTCTCGCTGTGCGCAACCAGACCCGCGAAGGCTTCCACGACGCGCATCGGACCGAGCGTGTTCACCTCGAAGACATGCGTCCAGTTCTCGTAATCCAGGTTTCCGGTTGTCTGCCCAGAGGCGCCCGCTGTGCCGGCATTGTTGATGAGGAGGTCGATCGGCGTGCCGTGCAGCTGATGTGCTGCCTCGCGCACGCTCCGAGGATCGGTGACGTCCATTGCGGTGCTTGTGAATTTCTCGCCGCGTGCTTCTGCCATCCCCCGCAGCTGACGCGCTCTATCGGGCTTTCGTCGCGCACACGTTCCAGTCTTCGCTGGCGTATTGGCGCGCAAATTCCAAGCCAAGGCCCCGATTGGCGCCGGTAATGAGAACGGTCGGCATACTACGCTGTTCCCGCCCATTTTTAACCGGCTGTCAATCTAGCCGAGGCACGAATGTTCCGTCCTACGGGACGGGGAGGGGAATGGTTTCGCGTCTCGAACGCACCGCCTTTGCCGAATGGTGGTGGACCGTCGACCGGCTGCTCCTTGCAGCCGTGTTTGCATTGATGCTTGCCGGGGTCCTCCTGTCGCTGGCCGCGAGTCCGCCAGTAGCTTCGCGTCTCGGCCTCGATCCGTTTTATTTCGTCGGCCGTCATATGCTGTACGTCATCCCGGCGCTGTGCGTGTTTGCGTTCTCCTCGTTGCTGCCGGAACGGCACATAAGGCGCCTCGCTCTTTGTGTTTTCCTGCTCAGCGTCGGCCTTATTGCGGCATCGATCCAGTTCGGCGCCGAGATCAAGGGAGCGCGGCGCTGGATCGTGTTGTTTGGATTGAATATTCAGCCGTCCGAATTTCTCAAACCCTCGTTCGTGGTCCTGATCGCCTGGCTGTTTGCAGAATCGGCGCGGCGCCCGGAAATGCCAGCCCACACGATCGCGCTCCTCCTCTTGCCGCTCGCGGTCGCGGGCCTGGTGCTGCAGCCCGATTTTGGACAGACGATGCTGGTCGTGCTGGTTTGGGGAACATTGTTCTTTCTCGCCGGCATCCGCGTGATTTGGGTTGCGGGGCTTGGTGGCATGGGGGCGGCGGGGTTTGCGGCTGCCTATCTGCTCGTCCCTTACGTGGCGCGGCGGGTCACGCGCTTTCTCGATCCTGCATCCGGGGACAGCTTCAACATCGATCAGGCGCTGGAATCCTTCCAGGCAGGGGGATGGTTCGGGCGTGGGCCCGGGGAGGGCACGGTGAAACGCATCCTGCCCGAAAGCCATACGGATTTCGTGTTTGCCGTTGCGGCGGAAGAATTCGGGATCGTGCTGTGCCTGTTATTGGTGGCGCTGTTTGCTTTCGTTGTCCTGCGTAGCTTGCGTCACAGCATGAAGCGCGGCAATGATTTTTGCCGTCTTTGCGCGGCAGGCCTTGCCATTCTGCTTGGCCTGCAATCGGCAATCAATATGGCGGTGAATATGCATCTCATCCCTGCGAAGGGTATGACGCTGCCGTTCATTTCCTATGGCGGCTCATCCATGATCTCGGTTGCATACGCGATGGGTATGCTGATTGCGCTGACGCGGTCCCGCCCCCGCGCGGAGCTGCTGGCTAGGCCGGTGCAAGCCGCCGCTGCGGCTTGATTTCCGCCTTCTTTGTTCAGTTGTAGGGCATGCCGACAACAAACAATCTGCGCGCGCGAGAGCAAAAGCTGGTACTGCTGGCGGCAGGGGGCACGGGCGGCCATCTGTTTCCCGCGCAGGCACTTGCGCAGGCACTTGCTGGACGTGGCATCACCGTCGATCTTGCCACCGATCACCGCGCTGAGCATTACGGCACAAGCTTCCCGGCGCGACGGATTCATTTCATCAAAAGCGAAACCGTTCGCGGCCGCGACCCCATCTCGATGCTGCGCACGGCAGGACTGCTGGGCCTCGGTGTTCTGCAGGCGTTCAGCGTGCTTTCACGCATTCGCCCGCGCGCGGTCGTCGGCTTCGGTGGGTATCCGAGCGTTCCACCGATGTGGGTCGCGGCGCTGCGGCATATTCCTACGCTCATTCATGAGCAGAATGCGGTCATGGGGCGGGCGAACAGGCTGCTCGCTCCACGGGTGGCGGCCATTGCGACGAGCTTCCCCCGCGTGCTCGACCGCACGCCGCGCTTGCAGGCGAAGGCGACAAGGACCGGCAATCCCGTGCGGGCGAATGTCATTTCCGCGGCGGCAATTCCTTATCGGCTAGAGGCCGACGGCGTGCTGTCTCTGGTGATATTTGGCGGCAGCCAGGGTGCGCGCATCATGGCCGATATCGTGCCCTCCGCAATCGCGTCTTTGCCACCCGAACTGCGCGGCCGAATGCGCATCGTGCAGCAGGCGCGCACAGAAGACCTCCATCGGGTGCGAGACGCTTATGCGGCAGCGCAAGTGAGCGCCGAAGTGTCCCCGTTCTTTCCTGACCTGCCCGCGCACGTCGCGCGCGCAACGCTGGTTGTCGCGCGTGCGGGCGCCTCCACGGTTGCGGAACTGACCGCGATCGGCCGGCCGTCAATTCTGGTCCCGCTGCCGCACGCGCTCGATCAGGATCAGGCGGAAAACGCAAAAGTGTTGGAAGCGGCAGGGGCCGCCATCCGCCTGCCGCAAGAAGCGTTTAGCCCCGATCGACTGGCACGCGAGCTCGCCATGCTTGCCAGCGCGCCGCAAAAGCTCGTAGCTATGGCCGGGGCAGCGCGTGCACAGGGCGCGCTCGATGCGGCCGAACGGCTGGCGGATTTGGTCACGGCACTGATGACAAAGGCGCAAGCATGAAACTGCCGCGCGACACCGGGCCCATTCATTTCATTGGCATCGGCGGCATTGGCATGAGCGGCATCGCCGAGGTGTTGCTCAATCTCGGTTACGTGGTGCAGGGGTCAGACGCCGTCGACAGCGCCAACGTCAAACGCCTGCGGGAGAAAGGCGCGAAAATTTCGGTCGGCCACTCGGCTTCCGCACTCGGAGATGCCGCCGTCGTCGTGGCCTCGACCGCGATCAAACGCGACAATCCCGAGTTGATCGCGGCACGCGCGCGTCGCTTGCCCGTCGTGCGCCGCGCAGAGATGCTTGCCGAACTGATGCGGCTCAAGCGCTGTGTCGCCATTGGCGGCACGCACGGAAAGACCACCACCACCTCGCTCGTAGCGGCACTCGTGGATGCCGGAGGCTTCGACCCCACGGTCATCAATGGCGGCATCATCAATGCCTACGGGACGAATGCGCGGCTAGGATTGGGCGAGTGGATGATCGTCGAAGCCGACGAATCCGATGGTACGTTCCTGAAACTCCCCGCGGATATCGCGGTCGTCACCAACGTGGACCCCGAGCATCTCGATCATTTCAAGACGTTCGAGGCCGTCCAGGAGGCCTTTCGCGCGTTTGTCGAAAACGTGCCGTTCTACGGCTTTGCCGTCATGTGCACGGATCATCCGGTGGTGCATCTTCTCGTCGGCCAGATCACCGACCGCCGCATCATCACCTACGGTACCAATCCGCAGGCAGACGTGCGGGTAGTCCCGCTCGAGCAGGGCGGCGGAAGAACGCGCTTTTCGGTTGTGTTCCGCGACCGCGCCGGTGCGACCGTGCATGACATCGGAGGCCTCACGTTGCCGATGCCGGGCGCGCACAATGTGCTCAACGCCACCGCCGCCATTGCGGTTGCGCACGAGCTTGGCATTGCAGACGATGTCATCCGCGATGCGTTGCAAAGATTTGGCGGCGTGCGGCGGCGCTTCACCCGCACAGGCGTATGGAATGGCGTGTCGATCATCGACGATTACGGGCATCATCCTGTTGAAATTGCAGCGGTGCTGCGCGCGGCGCGTGAGACGAGCTCGGGCCGCGTGATCACAGTCGTGCAGCCCCATCGCTACACGCGACTGGCCTCTCTCTTCGAGCAATTCTCTACGTGCTTCAACGACGCCGATACGGTGATCGTCGCGCATGTTTATGCAGCCGGAGAAGCGCCGATCGCCGGCGTGGACCGTGATGCGCTGGTGCAAGGCTTGCGCGCGCACGGCCATCGTCAGGTGATTCCGCTGGACAGCCCAGAGCAGCTTGCGCGCACCGTCAAGCGTCTCGCACAGCGAGGCGATATCGTCGTGTTCCTCGGCGCGGGCAATATCACACAATGGGCCTACGCGCTGCCCGACGAACTCGCCGCGCTCGAGGCCGTCGCGCAAAACGCATGAGCTTGTTGACATCCGCGGACCTAGTCCCGGAGCTGCGCTCGCGAATGCCGGGCTTGCGCGGGCGACTGATGTCCAATCAGCCGCTCAAGGAGTTCACCTGGTTTCGCGTCGGCGGACCGGCGCAGGTGCTGTTCGTGCCGGAAGACGAGGAGGATCTCGCACTCCTTCTGGAGAACTTGCCAGGCGAAATCCCCGTCACCATCGCCGGGCTCGGGTCCAACCTGATCGTGCGGGATGGCGGCGTGCGGGGGGTGGTGGTCCGCCTCGGGCGCGGCTTCGGCGAGCTCAAGGTTGAAGCGGGGGAGCGCATTCGGGCCGGCGCCGCCGTGCCCGACGTGAAAGTGAGCCGTTGCGCGCAGGAAGCCGCAATCGCAGGCCTGGCGTTTTTCCGCGGCATTCCGGGCGCCGTCGGCGGTGCGCTGCGCATGAATGGTGGAGCGTACGGGCGAGAAACGCGCGATGTGCTCATCGAGGCGCGGGCCATCGATCGGCGCGGGACCATGCGCGTTTTCACAAACGATGAGATGGGATACGCCTATCGGCATTGCGGGCTGCCGGAAGACGTCATCTTCACGCAAGCGCTATTTGCCGGATCGCCTGGAGATCGCGCCGTCATTGCCGAGGAAATGAACCAGATCACCGACAAGCGAGAAAGCACGCAGCCGATAAAGAGCCGCACCGGCGGCTCGACCTTCAAGAATCCGCCCGGTCACAAGGCATGGCAGCTCATCGATGCTGCGGGGTGTCGCGGGCTCACGCTTGGAGACGCGCAGGTCTCTCCCATGCACTGCAATTTTCTCATCAATCTGGGATCAGCGAGTGCCGCCGAGATCGAAGATCTCGGCGAATTGGTGTGCCGGCAGGTGAAGGAGAATTCCGGGATCGAGCTCGAATGGGAGATCAAGCGCATCGGCACGAGGGCGGCGAGCTGGAATAAATCCGAATGAGCAAGCATGTCGCAGTACTGATGGGGGGCTGGTCGGCGGAACGCGAAATCTCTCTGCGCTCAGGCAAGGCGTGTGCGGAGGCGCTCGAACGCCTGGGCTATCGCGTGACGCGCATCGATGTAGGGCGCGACATTGCCTCGGTGCTTGCGACGGTCAAACCGGACATTGCCTGCAATGTTCTGCACGGGCGGCCCGGCGAGGACGGCGCCTTGCAGGGCGTCCTGGAAGTGCTCGCCGTTCCCTATACGCATTCGGGCGTGATGGCGTCGGCGGTCGCTATGCAGAAGGACGTGGCGAAGACCCTCTTTCGCGCCGCCGGCGTGCCGGTTCCAGAGGGTCCGGTGGTTTCGCGCTTCGACGCGGCAAAGAGCCACCTCCTGCCGCGGCCCTACGTGATCAAGCCCCTGGCGGAGGGCTCGAGCGTCGGCGTTTTCATCGTCACCCCCGAGCATGCGCATCCGCCCCAGGAGCTCACGCGCCACGATTGGGCGTATGGCGACCAGGTGATTGTCGAAAAATTTGTGCCTGGCAAGGAGTTGACCTGCGCGGTCCTGGGCGACGAGGCGCTGGGGGTGATAGAAATCGTGCCGACCGCGCGTTTTTACGATTATGAAGCAAAATATGCCCCCGGCGGATCAAAACATCTTTTACCCGCTCCTGTTTCATCGATTGTTTACCAAGAAGTCCGAAGACTGGCAGTGGCGGCGCATCGCGCGCTGGGCTGCCGGGGCGTAAGCCGTGCGGATTTCCGCTACGACGATCGCATCGAGGGGCCGGGGGGAATTGTTTGCCTCGAGGTCAACACGCAGCCTGGCATGACCGAGACGTCGCTCGTGCCTGAGCTCGCGGCGCACGCGGGCATCACTTTCGATGAGCTCGTGCGATGGATGATCGAGGACGCTTCCGTAGACCGCTGAAAGGCAGGTGGCGTAGGCGGCTGGCTGCTGTCTTCGCGGGGGGGCTCGTTCTCGCCGCTCTCGCGTATTTCGGCACGCACGGCGACCGCTTTGCGCCGGTTCTCGCCGGCTTGCAGTCCGCACGCGATCAACTCACCCAGGTGGCCGGTCTCGGCATTTCCTCGGTCGTGATCTCGGGCAATCAGCACGTGAGTCGCGAGGAGGTGTTGGCGATCGCCGGCATCACCGGAACGTCATCGCTTCTTTTCCTCGATGCCGAGCAGACGCGCGAGCGGTTGCGGCGGCATCCCTGGATTGCCGATGCGACCATTCTCAAACTCTACCCGCGCGAACTGCAGGTTGGCATTCGCGAGCGCGCACCGTTTGGTCTGTGGCAGATGGAACGACACATCGCCGTCATTGCCGATGATGGCACGGTGCTCGAACCGTATGTGCCGCCCTCGCTCGTGCAGCTGCCGCTTGTCGTCGGCAGTAGCGCGAATAAGCGCGCGAAAGAGCTTCTGGCGGCGCTGGATCGGTATGCGCCGATCCGCGATCTGGTCTGGGCATCCGTTCTGGTGAGCGAACGACGCTGGAACCTGCGCCTGAAGAATGGGATCGAAGTGCGTCTTCCGGAGAGCGACATCGGTTCAGCCCTCGACAGGCTTGCCGCGCTTGCCCGTGAAAAGAACCTGCTCACCCGTGACATTACGGTAGTCGACCTGCGGTTTGCCGATCGCGTGAACGTTCGGCTGTCGGATCGAGCGGCTGCGGCCCGCGCCGACGCACTTAATGAAAAGCCGAAGAAGAAGGGCGGCAACGCATGAGCGCGCTTCAGTTCGGCCTTGCTCCGAAGATGAAGCCGCTTCCGACCAGGCGTTCGGCGCTCGTAGCCGCGCTCGACGTCGGCACCAGCAAGATCGCCTGTGTCCTGGCGCGGCTGCGGCCGAGCGAACATGCTGATGCGCTTGCTCAGCGCAGCCACTCGATCGAGGTTATTGGGCTCGGACACACGCTGGCACGCGGAATGAAAGCAGGGAGCGTTGTCGATCTCGACGAAGCGGAAAGCGCCATCCGGCAGTGTGTCGATGTGGCCGAGCGTACGGCAAAGATGCAGCTGCGTTCGGTCCTGGTTTCAGTATCGGCAGGCCGCCTGGCAAGCGAACTCATTTCCGCGTCCATCGATATCGCCGGAGAAAGCATCGGTGAACGCGATATAACCAGAGTGCTCAGCGCGGGAAGCCGCCATTCCGTACGCGCGGGCCGGGCAATCCTGCACTCGTTGCCCATCGGCTACGTGGTCGATGGTGCAGCGGGCGTGAGCGACCCCCGCGGAATGCTGGCACGCCGTTTCGGGATCGACATGCACGTGGTCACCACGGACATTTCCGTCGTGCGCAACCTCATGCTCGTCATCGAGCGTTGCCATCTCAACGTCGAGGCTATGGTCGCGGCTCCCTATGTTGCCGGGCTGTCCACCGTTTCGGATGACGAAGCCGATCTCGGTGCCGCTCTGATCGACATGGGCGCGGGAACGACCACGCTCGCCGTGTTTGGGGGAGGGCGCTTCGTGCATGCCGACGGGTTTGCACTGGGCGGCCGGCACGTGACGCTTGATCTTGCGCGCGGACTGAGCGCACGCATCAGCGACGCCGAACGGATCAAGACGCTCTATGGCAGCGTCCTCACCGGGGGCTCTGACGACCGCGATATGCTGGCCGTACCTCCCGTCGACAGCGATGCAGCCGAAGCCCCACAGTTCGTTTCGCGCGCTACGCTCGCCCGGTTCATAAAGCCGCGGGTCGAGGAGATCCTCGAACTAATCCGCGACCGCCTTGCCGCTTCTCCGTTTGCAGCGGAGCCGCGCGGCCGCGTCGTTCTGACGGGCGGCGCAAGCCAGCTGAATGGAATGCCGGAATTTGCCGCGCAGGTTCTGGGCCGTCCGGTGCGACTGGCCCGGCCGATGGATATTGCCGGACTGCCGTCGGAGGCGAATGGACCTGCCTTTGCGGCGGCAGCCGGAATGCTGGTTTACCCACAGGTTGCACAACTCGAGCATTTCGAACCGCGGCAAACGCGGCACTCGCAAACAGGCGGCGGTTATATCGCAAGGGTCGGACGATGGCTTCGCGAGAGCTTCTGATGACTCGATCTCTCATCCCCACGGGCGGCGGCGGACCAGCCCGACCCGGCGGTGACTTCCGCGTAAAGAGGCAAGCATGAGCATCAACCTGAAAATCCCGGATATTCGCGAGCTGAAGCCGCGGATCACCGTATTCGGCACCGGCGGCGCTGGCGGCAACGCTGTCAACAACATGATCACAAGCGGGCTGGTAGGCGTCGACTTCGTCGTCGCCAATACGGATGCCCAGGCGCTGACCACGTCGAAGGCCGAGCGCATTATCCAGATGGGCATTCAGGTCACCGAAGGCCTTGGCGCCGGCTCCCAGCCGGAAGTCGGTCGCGCCGCTGCCGAGGAAGTCATCGACGAGATCCGCGACCATCTCCAGGGTGCGCACATGGTGTTCGTCACCGCCGGGATGGGAGGCGGTACCGGCACCGGGGCGGCTCCGGTGATCGCCCGTTGCGCGAAAGAGCTGGGCATCCTCACGGTCGGCGTGGTCACCAAACCCTTCCATTTCGAAGGGGTCCGGCGGATGCGCATGGCCGAGGCCGGCATCTCCGAGCTGCACAAGGTGGTGGATACGCTTCTCATCATCCCCAACCAGAACCTGTTTCGGGTAGCCAACGAGAAGACCACCTTTGCCGACGCCTTCGCCATGGCCGATCAGGTGCTCTATTCGGGGGTTGCTTGCATCACCGACTTGATGGTCAAGGAGGGCCTGATCAATCTGGACTTCGCCGATGTGCGCGCCGTCATGCGCGAAATGGGCAAAGCCATGATGGGCACCGGGGAAGCCTCAGGCGAAAAGCGCGCCCTCTCCGCGGCCGAGGCGGCGATCTCAAACCCGCTCATCGACGATGCGTCCATGAAAGGTGCAAAAGGACTGCTCATTTCGATCACGGGCGGAAAGGATCTCACGCTTTATGAGGTCGATGAGGCTGCCACGCGCATCCGCGAAGAGGTCGATCAGGACGCCAACATCATCGTGGGCGCCACTTTTGACGAGGCTCTCGATGGCGTCATTCGCGTTTCGGTGGTTGCAACCGGAATAGATCAAGCGAGCTTGTCGCGGACAGTCACGCAGCCCGAAACGCGATTGGCCGAGCTGACGCAAAAGATCCGCTCAGATCAGCAGCGCATCGAGCTGCAACGCGCAGGGACCGATCGCTCAGAGCGCATCGACGCGCGGCCGCATCCACTCGCCACGCCGACCATTCCGACGGCGCAGGTGCAACAGAGCATCGAGGCAATCGAAACCGCCGCCAAGGCTGCCGTCGCGGCTGCCGTCCTGCCCGGCTCCGACGACGTTCTCATTCGTCCGATTCCGCCCAAGCCGTCCTTGTTCCCGGAGCAGGCGACTCCGCGTGAAGAAGTCGCGCCGGCCAAGACCTTCATGCCGCCCGCTCCGGAGCCCAGCCCGGTGCGGCCGCGTCGCATGCCGAGCATCGACGAATTGCCCCGACCGGCACAGGCGGAGCTTCGCGCCCACCGCGGTGAGCAGGTCGAAGCTGACAATCCTGAGAAACGGAAGGTGGGCTTCCTACGGCGGCTTGCTTCTGCCGGACTGGGCCGGAAGGAAAATGAGGGGCAGCCAGAGAAGAGGGAGGCGAACATGCGGCCTGTCCGGCCGCTCCCCCGGCAGGCGGATCGTGCACCAGTGCCGCCGCGGCCCGCCTCGCCTGCGCCCGGACCAAGAAATGCCGATCCCGTATCCGAATACGCGAAGCGGCCGACCCATCACACGCTCGACCTGCACGGCAGGCAATCTCCCGTGCATAATTCCCTCGACGAGGACCAGCTCGAGATCCCCGCCTTCCTTCGACGACAGGCGAACTGATCTCACCGACTGCGCGGATGAGGGGCCCTGGTGATAATCTCACCGGGGCCCCTTTTTTTTGGCGGACTGCAGGCAAGGGCCCTCGTCAGTAACATTTGTAAAAATCCGTGAATTGGCCTTTTTCGCCGGTCCCGGTAAGGTTCCTGCAACGGGGTTGTGATCGGGGGACAGTCGCGGCCGAAATCTTGCCCGCGGATTTCTGAGTGTACCAACGGCAGGAACCGGACCCATGTCGTCCGATGAGCCGCCACGCGCAGGCGTGGCCCGGCCCGGGAGGTTGTGGACCGCAGGCATGAAAAGCGTCAGGCAAACCACGCTTCGCGATCATGCTGCCTTGTTCGGGGTGGGCGTCCATTCGGGGCTTCCCGTGACACTCACAATGCATCCCGCCGATTCTGGAACGGGCCTTCGATTTATTCGCACCGAATTCGAGGGTGGCCAGCACCGCGAGATCGTTGCCGATCTGGAAGCAGTCACGGCCACGGAATTTGCCACGGTGCTGGGAGATGCCTCGGGCCCCATGGTATCGACGGCTGAGCATGTGCTGGCCGCGCTTTCCGGGTTGGGCGTCGATAATGCAGTCATTGAGATCGACGGTCCGGAAGCTCCGATCATGGACGGCAGCGCCGCCCCATTTGTGGCTGCCATAGATCAGGTCGGGCTGGAGCCGCTCGAGGAGATGCGGCGGTACATCCGCGTGCTGAAGCCGGTTCGCATAGCCCTTGGCGATGCTTACGGCGAGATCTTGCCCAACCCACGCGGGTTTCGGATCGAAGCCGAAGTCGCGTTCAATCACGAACTGATCGGGCGGCAGGTCTTTGCCATTGATGTGAGGCCGGACACATTCCGCCGTGAAGTTGCACGCGCCCGAACATTTGGCTTCATGCGCGATGTCACAAACCTATGGAAGTCGGGCTACGCGCTGGGTGCTTCGCTTGAGAACACGCTGGTCGTCGCGGACACACGCATTCTCAACCCGGAGGGCACCAGATTTCCGGACGAATTCGTGCGGCACAAGGTACTTGATGCGATCGGTGACCTGGCCCTGGCGGGTGCGCCATTGCTCGCAACGTACCGGTCCGTACGCGGCGGGCACAAGCTCAACCATGCAATACTTTGCGCCTTGATGTCGGACGCAAGCGCGTGGGCCTGGAGCGAGCCGGAGACCGTTCGGCCGACGCGCAGCCGGGTCGAATTGCCCAGCCGAATGGCGGCGGCTTTCGGCCCCGATCTTTCCTGATAAACTGAAAAACAGGCAATCGAACACGCTTAGACGAGCGTGTTTCGAAGCGCTTTACGGCGAGTTGGTTAGTGCACTTGCACTAAGCGAGGATGCTGCGCCGGCGAGTTGTCAAGCGCCGCAATGTATTCAGCCTCGGTGAGCGCGAGCCCGTTCCAGAGCGTCGCCTCATAGCCCACAGATAAGCGCGTGAGGGTCAGAATGACAAAGCACGCCCAAAGCACTTTCAATATGAGCAAAGGAGAATTGTTCTGCTGCACGACAGCCCCCTGCGATGCGCGAAACAACGCAGTATTGGCCTGCTTTGTTGGCAGGAGGGCGCGAGGGTGGCCCAAATTGCATTTTTACATGTCGTGATTGCGGCGCGGCGTACGTTCCGCGATATACTCTTCGGCAGGACCACCTGACCAAAGAGCCCTCCATGAGCGCCGCCGGGAGCTATACGTTTGCCGGTCTCCTTCTGACCCTGAGCGTCATTCCTGTGGACGTTCAGGCGCAGCCCGCATCCGGCGGTCCAGTAGCTCCGCCTGTGCTCGAAGATCTCGCAATCGCCAGTCGAATTCTCGTCGACCAGGGCGTGCTCGACGCCTTCGGCCATGTCAGCATGCGCCATCCCCAGGATGCGAACCGTTTTTTGATGTCGCGCTCGGTCGCTCCGGCACTGGTGACGCCGGACGACGTCATGGAATTCGACCTCGATGGACAGGCGGTGGATCAGCGTGGCCGCACGCTGTTCCTCGAGCGATTCATCCATGGCGAAATCTACAAGGCCCGTCCCGACGTGATGGCGGTGGTACACAGTCATTCGCCGGCCGTCATTCCGTTTGGCGTGACCAAGGTCCCAATGCAGGCGGTCTATCACAACGCCGCATTCCTTGCGGCAGGCGTGCCGGTGTTCGAAATCCGCACCGCTGCCGGCATGAGCAACATGCTCATCAGCAATGGCGAGCTCGGCAGAGCTTTGGCACGCACGCTCGGGGAGAAACCGGTCGCTCTGATGCGCGGGCACGGCAATGTCGTGACGGCCCCTTCCCTTCCACTCGCTGTGTTCCGCGCCGTGTACACCGAGGTCAACGCACGACTGCAGCTGCAGGCCATCGCGCTCGGCGGGCCCGTAACCTATCTCGATCCCGAGGAAGGGGCCAAGGCAGATAAGATCAACGAACAGGTGGTCGCGCGGCCGTGGGAGCTTTGGAAACGGCGCGTGACCGGCAAGCGCGACTAGAATGCTGCAGGCCTGGGTCGTTATTGCGGTTGCGCTCGGCTACATCGGGTTGTTGTTTGCAATCGCGAGCTACGGAGATGAGACGAGCCGCTTTGGACGAGAACGTGGCTGGCGCCAATTCATCTATCCGCTAGCGCTCGCAATTTATTGCACCTCATGGACGTTTTTCGGCTCGGTAGGCCTGGCCGCGCGCAGCGGATTTGATTTTTTGACTATTTACATCGGGCCGATGCTGCTTGTCGGCATCGGGTTCCCCTTGATCCGGCGCATCGTGCGGCTGGCGAAGTCGCAAAACATCACCTCCATCGCCGATTTCATAGCCGCGCGCTACGGCAAGGCGCAGATGGTTGCGGCCACTGTCGCGTTGATCGCGATCATGGGGACCGTCCCGTACATCGCGCTGCAGCTCAAGGCAGTGTCGTCCTCCCTTACCACCATCCTTATTCATATCGGGCCGGATCGCAGCGGCGTGCAACCCGTGTTGGGAGATATTGCACTGTACGTGGCACTTGCGATGGCGATCTTCGCCACCCTGTTCGGAACCCGGCATATCGATGCCACAGAGCATCAGGATGGGCTGATGCTCGCGATTGCCACGGAATCACTGGTGAAGCTCCTCGCCTTCCTCGCAGTCGGAATATTCGTCACCTTCGTCATGTTCGATGGACCTTCAACGTTGTTTGCGCAGGCGCTGCAGCACCCGGAAAGCGCGCATTCACTCATGCGCGAGCCCGCGTGGAGTACGCTCATTGCGATGACGCTGCTCTCCGGCTTCGCCATCGTGGTGCTGCCGCGCCAGTTCCACGTCAGCGTGGTGGAGAACCAGACCGAGAAGGAAATCAAGCGGGCCGCCTGGCTATTCCCGCTCTATCTCGTGCTGATCAACTTATTTGTCATACCCATCGCGCTGGCTGGCCTGCTCACCTTTAGGTCGCATGCAGTCGAGGGCGACATGTATGTGCTGGCGCTGCCGCTGCTTGCGCATTCTGACCTCTTGACCATTACGGCCTTCGTTGGCGGGCTTTCGGCGGCCACCGCGATGGTGATCGTCGAATCGGTCGCGCTTGCGATCATGATTTCCAACGACATCGTCATGCCGTTCGTACTGCAACGGCGCAACACCTTGATCATCGGGCACGAGAACATCGGTGGGTTGTTATTGACGGTGCGGCGCATCGCCATATTCGTCATTCTCTTCCTCGCCTATGTCTATTATCGCCTTGCGGGCGACGCGCAGCTCGCATCGATCGGACTCTTGGCGTTCTCCGCGGTGGCGCAGCTGGCGCCGGCATTCTTTGGCGCACTGCTCTGGCGCCGGGCCACGGCGCGCGGGGCCATGGCCGGAATGCTGTGCGGCATCGGCGCATGGTCCTATACGCTTTTGCTGCCGAGCCTGGTGGAAGCCGGCATCGTCGGCCACGCCATTCTTTCGGAGGGGCCTTGGGGGATCGTGGCTTTGCGCCCGCAGGGCCTGCTCGGGCTCGATCTGCCGCCGCTGGCTCATGGTGTGTTCTGCAGTCTCACGCTCAATCTCCTCGCCTATGTGGCGTTTTCGTTAAGCCGCGCTCCGGCGAGTATTGAACGGCTGCAGGCCGACCTGTTCGTAACGACCCGGCTTACACCGATTGCGCCGAGCTTTCGGTTGTGGCGTTCATCGGTAGCCATCGACGAGCTCACCACGACGGTGGCACGATTCCTTGGCGAAGAACGCTGCCGCAGCTCGTTTGCCAGCTACGCCCTCTCGCGCGGTCTCACGCTCGAGCCGAAGGCCGAAGCCGATTTCGAACTGCTGCGCTTTGCCGAGCATCTCTTGGCGTCCGCCATCGGGGCTGCCTCGTCCCGCCTCGCGCTGTCGCTTCTGTTGCGCAAGCGGACGCTTTCCACGCGCGCAGCGCTCAGGCTTCTCGACGACGCCAATGCCGCCATTCATTACAACCGCGAGATCCTGCAGACCGCGCTCGATCACGTGCGGCAAGGCATAGCAGTCTTCGACAAGGACCTGCTGCTGCTTTGCTGGAACCGACAGTTCGGACACATTCTCGCGCTGCCGGCCGAACTCACACAGGTGGGAACAAGCCTCGACAAAATCGTCTGCTTCAACGTCGAGCGGGGTGCGGGGACCGGGCCAGGCGAAGCACTCATGCGCGAGCGGATGAGGCGCTATGCAGCGAATGGCGAACCATTCCTCGAGCGTTTCACGGATCGCGATCTGGTGGTCGAGGTGCTGGCCAACCCGATGCCGGACGGCGGTCTGGTCACCACATTCACCGATATCACGCCGAGCGTGAAGGCGGCGGAGGAACTTGCCCGAGCCAACGAGTCGCTCGAGCTGCGGGTGCAGGAACGAACGGAAGAACTCACCCGCCTGAACAGCGAACTTGCGCGCGCCAAGGCCGACGCGGAACAGGCAAACCTCTCAAAAACTCGATTTCTTGCCGCCGCGAGCCACGACATCCTGCAGCCGCTCAACGCCGCGCGGCTCTACGTCACTACGCTCGCCGAGCGATCCTCCCAAAGCGAACCGCGGCTGGTAGGCAATATCGAAGCTTCACTCGATGCCATGGAGGAGATTTTCGGGGCGCTGCTGGATATCTCTCGTCTCGACAGCGGGGCGATGAAGCCTGATTTGGTCAGCTTTGGCATCGAGGAGCTACTGCGCCAGCTGGAAGTGGAATTCGCTCCCCTTGTGCAAGAAAAGCAACTGCAGCTCATATTCATACCCTGCTCGCTTGCAGTGCGGTCTGACCGGCGCCTGCTGCGCCGCCTGCTGCAGAATCTTGTATCTAATGCGGTGAAGTACACCCCGCGGGGGCGAGTGCTCGTCGG
>JBEVJT010000029.1:0-2560 GCA_040510075.1 Xanthobacteraceae bacterium
GGCGTCAAGAGTTCCACCGGCCAGAATTGCGATAGCGCCCGCACCTGCAAGCAAATAGCGGCTGAGTTTACCGAGTCCCCCGGTCATAGCTTTGTCCCCCGTTAACGACGCTGTTGGCGAAAATCCCAGTCTATTTCTCATTCACCTGCGCTCGCCCCTGCGCGTCGGTTTCATTCACGACATTCACTGGGGTTGGCCGCGTTTCGTGCCCTGTCGGCGCAGAGTTGCAGCATCCCCCTTTTGTTGCCGGTAGGCGCTTTCGAGCGCATCCGCCGACCTGACCTCAACTCTATCTAGATAGTCGTGTTAAGCAACGGGGATAAGCGGTTTTGTTGTGCGCATTTCTAGAAGGCCTTTCCTGAAAAAGGAGCCCGATCGGAAAAAACCGATTGAATCTCATATTTTTGCACAGGCTGTGGCAAAAAGGCCGCAGTGTGCCGGGCATTATTGTTGAGCCTGCTCCCTGGGAGCTGGAGTTATGATTCGGGGCGCCCGTGAACGAAACAGCGAGTGCTTTTTTCGCCATGCCGCGCCGCGATGTGGCCGTGGTCGGGGCCGGGCCCGTCGGGCTCGCGGCTGCGCTTGCGCTTGCCCATGTCGGCGCCGATGTGGTGCTGATCGGGCCGGTGTCGCCAAAGCTCGATGCGGGGCCGCAGGACACGCGCACGGCGGCGTTGCTTACGAGCTCCGTCGATCTCCTGAAGGCGCTCGGCGTCTGGCAAGCGGTCGCGTCGCATGCGGCGCCGCTGAGGACCGTCCGCATCGTCGACACTTCGCAAAGCTTGTTTCGTGCTCCGGAGATCGCTTTCGAGGCGCGTGAGCTCGGGCTCGATGCCTTCGGCTACAACATCCCGAACACCGTTCTGGTCGAGGCGCTCTATGCGCGCGCCCGCGACATGCTCGATGCGATCGTCCCCGCAAGCGTGAGCCGCATTGCATTCGACGGGAGCGGAGCTCGGCTCACCTGCGACGGCACCGAGGTAGAGGCTCGTCTGATTGCCGCCGCCGATGGCAGGCGCTCGATCTGCCGCGAGACCGCGGGCATCGGGACACGTGCGTGGTGCTACGATCAAAGCGCCATCGCCACGAGCTTCCACCACACGCTGCACCATGACGGCGTCTCGACCGAGCTGCACAGAGAGGGCGGCTCCGTGACCACGGTGCCCCTCCCCGATCCGCACGCGTCGAGCCTGATCTGGGTGGGATCGAGCGCCGAGATCGCCCAGCTTATGCAGCTCGGCGACACGGCGTTCGCAGAACTCCTGGCGGAGAGACTCGGCGGCGTGCTCGGCCGTATCCCAGACATCGGCGCGCGCGCCGCCTTTCCCGTCGAGGGCCTCAGCGCCGAGACACTCGGTGCGCGGCGCACCGCGCTGATCGGCGAAGCCGCGCACATCCTGCCACCGATCGGCGCGCAAGGACTGAACCTGGGCTTACGCGACGCAGCCGCACTCGCGGACTGCGTCGCCGATGCGCGGGGCCGCGACGCCGATCCCGGCGGTGACGAGGTGCTTGCGGATTACGCGCGTGCGCGGCGGTTCGATGTGCTGTCGCGAACGATTGGAGTCAATCTCCTCAACCGCTCGCTGCTGACCAGCTTCGCGCCCGCGCAGGCGGCGCGCGGTGCGATCCTGCATAGCCTCGCCGCGCTGCCCTTCCTGCGCCGCGCCGTCATGCGGGTCGGGCTCAAGCCCCCGACTGATCTACCCTCTTTGATGCGCCCGGCCCCCTGACGGGCGAGGGTTGACGCTGCACCACGCTTTTGCCACGAGAATGCGGTCTCACGGCCAATCGACAGGCACATGAATGGGGGACGGCCGCGTGGCCCGGAACTCTGGACTTTCCTTCTGGCGCGACCTTCGCTACCGGTTCGAATATCTCGGCTTGCGCTTCCTGATCGGGATGGTGCGGCTGCTACCGCTCGACATCGCGGCCACGACCTCGGGCAAGGCTTGGCGGCTGATCGCGCCGTTCAACCGGCGGCACAAGCGGGCGCTGTCGAACCTCGCCATTGCCTTTCCAGAGAAGTCGCTCGAAGAGCGCGAGCGCATTGCCCGCGCCGCCTGGGAAAATCTCGGCCGCGTCATGGTCGAGACCATGAATATCGACCGCATCCTGAAGGAGCCGGCCCGGCTGCACGTCACCAACGGCCATTGGATCGGCCGCTACAAAGGCAAGATGGGTCCGGCACTGATCGTCACCATGCATATGGGCAATTGGGAAATCGGCATGTGGCCGGTGACCCAGGCCGGCGTGCGTCCTGCCGGCGTCTACCGGCAAGTGAAGAACCCGTATGTGGACCGCTACCTTCGCGCCCAGCGCCTGAGGCTCTATCCCGGAGGCCTGTTCGGACGCGGCCGGGCCGCAGGTCAAGACGAGACGCAGAAAACGGCGCGGTTGATCATGGATTACGTGCGCCAGGGCGGTCGGCTCGGCTTCATCTCCGATCTCTACGACGCGAACGGCATCGCGGTCCCCTTCTTCGGCCACCCGGCCAAGAGCATGCCGATTGCCGCCATGATCGCGCGCCGGGTCGGCGCCCGCATCTGGATCGGGCGCT
>JBEVJT010000030.1:0-16775 GCA_040510075.1 Xanthobacteraceae bacterium
ATGACGGATGATGTTCTCATCGAAAATGCTAATGAAACCATGGAGCGGTTGCAGTAGCTGCGTTCATTGGACGTCCGCCTTCCGCTCGACGATTTCGGCTCCGGCTATTCGAGCTTGAGCTATCTGCAAAAGCTTCCCTTCGACAAGCTCAAGGTCGATCGCAGCTTCGTCACCGCGCTGGAAAGCTCCGCGAACGGCGGCATCATCATCCAGGCCATCGTGGCGCTGGGTCGTGCGCTGGGCATGGCGGTCGTGATCGAAGGCGTGGAGAGCGAAGCACAGCGGGTCGTGCTGCGCCTCGCGGGCTGCAGCGAGATGCAGGGCTATCTCTTCGCCAGACCTGCCCCGCGCGAAGCAATTGACGAGCTCGTCGCGAGTGTTTGGGACAGGCGGCAAACTCGGTCGGTTCCCTCTCCCGTAGGGAGGGGCTTAGGGTGAGGGGTTAAATCCTTTCGATAATTGTGACCCCCCTCACCCCTACCCTCTCCCGGCGGGGAGAGGGAGCGCGCCGGAGCCTGGGCGCTACACCGCCGCGCGGGCGGGGCGGCGGCCCGGCGTCGCGATCCGGGTCAGCGCCACCATCACCAGGAGCGTCGTCGTGTAGGTAATGAGCTGCAGCTCCGTTGGCCGGTCGGTATAGCCAATGAGCGTGTGCAGAAGGCGCCCCAAGAGGCTGTCTTGCGGCAAGAGGCTCGAGCTGTCCCATAGCCGCTCGCCCAGAACATTGATGAGCCCCGCCGCGTCGAGATACTGCACCGCCTGCGCGGCCATTCCGGCCGCAAGCAGAGCAATCAGAATGCTCGTTACCGCAAAGATGTAACGCGCCGGGATCGCGATCAGCCCGTAATAGGTGAGCGCCGTGAATGCGGCGCCTGCGGCAAGCCCGAGCATGCCGCCCGCGAACAGCGATGAGGTGGACGCACCTGCCGCGACGATGCCGTAGAGGAACAGCACCACTTCAGAGCCCTCGCGCAATACGGCAAGGCCGACGACCATTGCGAGCGCGGCAAGGGGGCGCCGCCCGCTGGTCACCGCGCGTCCGAGTTGGGCCATTGAGGCGGCGAGTTCCTGTCCGTGCTTCGCCATCCAGAGCGTGTGCCACATGAGCATCACCACGGCGATGCCGAGGACGGCTGCATTGAGCAATTCCTGCCCGGAGCCGGCAAACGCATCGGCGATCCGCTCGGCAAAGAGCGCCAGCAGGCCCGCCCCCAGGCTCGCCACCAGCACGCCCGCTGCGACCCAGAGCCCGCGGCGCGGAACCGTGCGCGTGACCGCGAGCACGATTCCGATGATCAGGCCGGCCTCGATGACCTCGCGAAAGACAATGACTGCGGCGCCCAACATCCTCTATTCCGCGATCAGGATTCCCTTTGCCGTATCTGCATGGAATTCGCCAATGAATTCATAACGGCCGGGTTGCAGTGGCCCCACGCGCACGGTTGCCTTGGATTTTCCGGCAATCACCTTTTCCACTTTGAGAGCGGAGCTTTCGAATTCCTCCGGGGTCGGATCTTCGTTGCTGACCGTGATTGTCACCCGTTTGCCGGCGGGTACGCGTATTTCGGTGGGCTCGAAGCGATGGTTGCGAATGGAAAGCGTGAACTCCTGCGCGCCCACGCTCACGCTCCCCAGTGAGAGCCCCAATCCAAGTGTCAAGGCAAGCGCGTGTATCATGTACAGTCCGTTTAGCCGAATGAGACCGCAGCGATATGGAGGACTCGCGGGCTGCGCTCAATAGTGCCATTGAAGTTATTGAATTATTCTAATCTAACCAGTTCCGCCCGTATCGAGACCGTTGCCCCAATGCTTTCCGCCATTCCGACGATAGGTCAGGCCCGCATTCCCATCGTCGGACTTGGCACCTGGGAGCTGCGCGGAAAAACATGCGCCCGCATCGTGGCCGAGGCGCTGCGCCTCGGTTACCGCCATATCGATACCGCCGAAATGTACGACAACGAGACCGCGGTGGGCGAGGGCCTGCGCGCTTCGGGCATCGCGCGCGAAGAGCTGTTCATCACCTCGAAGGTGTGGCCCTCGCACTTTGCGGCGGCCGCACTCGATCGCGCCGCCCACGACAGCGTGGCACGGCTGCGGCTTGCGTCCGTGGACCTCCTCTTGCTGCATTGGCCCAACCCGGAGGTGCCGCTGCGCGAAACCATCGGGGCGCTGTGCAAGGTGAAGCGCAGTGGACTGGCGCGCCATATCGGCGTTTCGAATTTTACCGTCGCGCTGATCGAGGAAGCGGTGCGGCTTTCGGACGAGCCGCTCGTCTGCAATCAGATCGAGGTGCATCCATTTCTTGACCAATCGAAAGTGATTGCGGCCGCGCGCAAGCACGCCATGGCAGTCGTGGCCTATAGCCCGATTGCGCGCGGCAACGCGCCGAACGATGCCCTGCTCGCGCGCATCGGCAAGGTGCACGGCAGGACCGCGGCGCAAGTCAGCCTGCGCTTTCTCGTGCAGCAAGGCCTGGGCGTAATCCCGCGCACGAGCAATGTGGGGCGGCTCAAGGAGAACCTCGAGATTTTCGACTTCGAGCTCGCATCCACGGAGATGCACAAGATTGCTGGCCTTGCCAAGCGCGACGGCCGCATTGTCGATTTCGCCTTTTCTCCGCAATGGGATTAGTGCGGCTATGACCACGGCCCTCGATCCCGATACTGCCCTGGTGCTGCTTTCCGGCGGACAGGATTCGACCGTGTGTGTCGCCTGGGCGCTCGCGCGGTTTGCCCGCGTCGAGACCATCGGTTTCGACTACGGACAGCGCCATCGCGCCGAGCTCGGCGCCCGCATCCGCGTGCGCGAGCGCATGCGGGCGATGCGGCCGGACTGGGCATCGCGACTGGGCGAGGATTACTTCATCCCGCTTTCCGTACTTGGCAGGGTCTCTGAATCGGCGCTTACCCGCCCGGCTTCAATCGAACTCGGCGAGGATGGCCTGCCCACGACCTTCGTTCCTGGCCGCAATCTCATCTTCTTTGCCTTTGCGGGTGCGCTCGCCTATCGGCGCGGGTGCAAGCATCTTGTCGGCGGCATGTGCGAGACGGATTTTTCCGGTTATCCCGATTGCCGCGATGATGCGATTAAGGCGATGCAGCTCGCGATCAATGTCGGCATGGAGCGCCGTTTCGTCATCCATACTCCGCTCATGTGGATCGACAAGGCGGCAACTTTCGCGCTTGCGCACGAGCTCGGAGGCGATGATTTCATCGATTTGCTGGTCGAGCATACCCACACCTGCTATCTCGACGAACGCTCGAAACGGCAGGACTGGGGTTACGGCTGCGGCGAATGCCCGGCCTGCAAGCTGCGTTCGGAGGGCTTTGCCCGCTGGCTGGCCGGCCGGGCCAAGGGTTAGCTCAGGAGGAAAGCTCGCGATGAGTGCGGCGCTCTACGATGTCCTGCGCGCAATAACCACCGCGACTATCACCACGATGCTGCTGAAGAAGGGCATCCGGCACTGTTGGATGAACGGGCCGAGGCCGCTCGTGCCGACCGGCAAGCGTTTGATCGGTCCCGCCTTCACGCTTCGCTTTGTGCCGGTGCGCGAAGATCTTGCCACGCCTGAAAGCTGGGCCAAGCCGATCTCGACCCGCGGCGCAATCGAGGAGATGCCGGCAGGCGCGATCGCGGTGGCTGACGCCATGGGCGTTCTTTCAGCGGGCATTTTCGGCGATATCCTCACCATGCGAATGGCCAGGCGCCAGGTTGCGGCGCTGGTCACTGACGGTGCCGTGCGCGACAAGGCGGGTGTGCTCGCCACCAAGCTCCCGGTTTGGTGCGCAGGGGTGGCGGCGCCCGCCTCGGTGAACGGGCTCACCTTCGTCGGCTGGCAGGAGCCGATTGGCTGCGGCGGCTGCGCCATTTTCCCCGGCGACATCATTGTGTGCGATGATGACGGCGCGGTGGTTATTCCGCAGAATCTTCTCTCCTTCGTCGCCGAAGAGGGCGCCGAGCACGAGCGCATGGAGACCTGGATCGTTGCCGAAGTCGAACGCGGCACGAAGCTCCCCGGTCTCTATCCCATGAATGCCGAAACCAGAGCGCGTTACGAGGCATCTCGTCATTCCGGGGCGCCGCGACGCGCAGTGAAGGGGCGAGCCCGGAATCCATAATCAAAGGCCACGCCGCACTGGCGAGCGAAGCGAGTGGCCAGTGCGGCAACTTCATGGTGCGCGCGCCGGACAATCGCTGGGCTCGACGGCGCGCGCTGGCCGGAATAACGGGCGCGCATGTTCTTTGTCGTCTCTAAAATTCTCGGTTTCTTCGCCAGTCCATCCAATCTGATCGTTTCGCTCGGAATTGTGGGCGCGCTGCTGCTGCCGACTCGTTTTCGGCGGCTGGGTCTCCGGCTCGCGGTGGGCAGCGTGCTCGCACTCGCCGTCCTCGGCTTGTCCCCCATCGGCAATGCGCTCCTCCTTCCTCTCGAGAACCGGTTTCCCCCCTGGAACGCCGTGGACGCCGCGCCGACCGGCATCGTCGTGCTCGGCGGTGCCATCACCCCCGACGTTTCGGTTGCGCGTTCCGAAATCGCGCTCAATGAGGCGGCGGAGCGCCTCACTGCCGCAGCTGTGCTCGCGCGTCGCTATCCCGACGCGCGGATCATCTATTCCGGTGGCAGCGGTACGCTCATCTATGACGAGGGCAGTGAAGCCGCTCTGGCGCTGGCTTTGTTCGAAGGGTTGGGACTTGCTCGCGAGCGCATCGTCGGCGAAGACCGCTCGCGGAATACCGTCGAGAACGCAACCTTCTCGAAAGCTATTGCCCAGCCGAAATCAGGCGAGCACTGGCTGCTCGTGACTTCCGCTTACCACATGCCGCGCGCCATCGGCGTATTTCGCAGAGCGGGATTTGCGGTCGAGCCGTACCCGGTCGACTGGCGGACGCGCGGAAAGGAAGACGCACTGCGGCCATTTGCAACTGTCGCTGACGGGCTCCGCCGAACCGATACCGCCGTGCATGAATGGATAGGGCTGTTTGCCTATTGGATCAGCGGCAAGAGCTCGGAGTTATTTCCGGCTCCGTAGCCGGGTAAGCGACCCGTCTCCGCTCGCATTGCGAGCTACGCCGGGCTCACGTCCGCCGAAGCGCGGAGCGCGTAGGCGGAAGCGATACCCCGGGATCCGGTATCTCGCTGCGCTCATGCGGGACACGAAATAAAAACCTCGCGAGTGCGACATAATTTCGCGTCCGGGTCTTTTCTTGAGAAAACGAGTGGGAATTTACAAGCAGATTAACACTGGGTGCTTTTATTCTGTGCTCGTGCAAGCATATGATACGCAACCGATGTGATTCCGCTATTTCAGCCAGGCGGGTTGTTCGTTGTCGTTGCAAGACATTTTACCGATGATACCGGAGGGGCGGAGTGCAATTCCGCCGCCTTCCAGCCGCGCGCGCCGACGGGACAGCCTTCTGCACTGGTGTGCCTGCGCAGTCACCGCGCTCACCGCCTCCATCGTTATCCTGGCATTGGCCATTGCCGCGGTCGTGCTCGCTGTGACCTGAGCGCCGGTATAGGCGGGCGTGCTCGTACACGCCCGCTGACGCGCTCACCAAGAATCCTCTCGGGCGGGTATTCGGGTGGGTTTTACGTCTTGTAATATCCCACGCCACAGCCCTGCTTGCCGACGCGTGTGACGAATGACTGCTTGGGCACCGGATCCGTGCCGCCGGGGCGGGGGAACATGTAATCCACGGTGTTGATCGCGCCTTCCTTTGCGGCATTGAATATCTGCTCGCCGAAAGCCGTATCGCTCTTGTCCTTGAGCGAACGGATGTCCTTTCCCATCAATGTGGGATGAGCGGAGAATATCCCGGTCGCTGCATCGAAGCAGAACACGTAGAGGTCGCGATCCTTGAAGCCGTCGCTTCCGGCATTGAACTTGGCCAGCGCCTTCGCTTCGTCGGCTTTGAGCTCGGCAACGGCGCGTTCGAGCATTGCCTTGGCCTCGCTGGCGCTGCCGAATTGAGCCTGGGCGAGCGCCCTGCCGACCCCCAGCGCCAGCGCAAACGTTACGGTAAGCGCGAGCCATCTTGTCGTTCTCATGGTTTCCTCCCTTGCAGCGAAGAAGGTGAGGCTAGCACGGCTCATTGTCGCGGCCGCAAACGCTCATTGTTCCACTAGAGCATGATCCCGAAAAGTGGGAACCGGTTTTCGGAAAAGATCATGCTCCGCCAAAGACGTAGAGCGGGATAGCGATTCGAAGAAAAGCTATACCGCTCTAGGCTGCGCTCGGCGGGTCGATTGCGCTGCACAAAAGTCACACCCGCAGGATTTTGCCGTGGTGCAATTGTCCGAAAACGAGGCATTGATGTAAGCTTTGCCGCTCTGCGCTCCTGCGCGCGCTAGAACGCAGAGAAGGCCCCGGCCATTGCGACTGAACCAGGCCGGGGCTTTTTCGCGCCTGACTTGCAGGCGGGTCGCAGCGCCGCTCATCACATATGCCAAGTCGGCCAAGGCGTTTTTGCCCTTTTATGGTCGCTCGCCAGAACGAACAAAGAACTTGCATGGCAAGAACAAAACGTGTACATTGCTGCTTCGGCCGGCATTTGTCGGTCCCCCAAAACCCCGCCATAAGGAGCGAAAGAATGGCCACGGCGCTGCGCATTGTCGAAGGTTTCTCCATGGACAAGTCAAAGGCCCTTGATGCGGCGCTCTCACAGATCGAGCGCAATTTCGGGAAGGGCTCGATCATGCGGCTGGGCAAGAACAATAAGGCCATGGATGTCGAGACGGTATCCACGGGCTCCCTGGGGCTCGACATTGCGCTCGGAATAGGCGGTTTGCCCCGGGGCCGCGTGGTCGAAATCTATGGCCCGGAATCGTCGGGCAAGACCACGCTCGCGCTCCATTGCGTGGCGGAAGCCCAGAAGAAAGGCGGGATTTGCGCCTTCATAGATGCCGAGCACGCGCTCGATCCCATCTATGGCCGCAAGCTCGGCGTCAACGTCGATGATCTTCTGATCTCCCAGCCCGACGCCGGCGAGCAGGCCCTGGAAATTGCCGATACGCTCGTGCGCTCAGGTGCGGTCGATGTGCTGGTCATCGATTCGGTCGCGGCGCTCGTTCCTCGTGCCGAACTCGAGGGCGAGATGGGCGACAGTCAGCCCGGGCTGCAGGCGAGGCTGATGAGCCAGGCACTGCGCAAGCTCACCGCATCGATCAATCGCTCCAATACCATGGTGATCTTCATCAATCAGATCCGCATGAAGATCGGGATCATGTATGGCTCGCCCGAGACCACGACCGGCGGGCATGCGCTCAAATTCTATGCCTCCGTGCGCCTCGATATCCGGCGCATCGGTGCGATCAAGGAGCGCGATGAGGTGGTCGGCAACCAGACCCGCGTGAAAGTCGTCAAGAACAAGCTCGCCCCGCCGTTTAAGGCCGTCGAGTTCGATATCATGTATGGCGAGGGCATCTCGAAAGCTGGCGAGCTTGTTGATCTGGGAGTGAAAGCCGCAGTGGTGGAGAAATCCGGCACCTGGTTCTCCTATGACAGTCAGCGCATTGGCCAGGGGCGCGAGAACGCGAAGATATTTCTCAAATCGAACCCGGATATTGCCGCCAAGATCGAGGCCGCCATCCGCCAGAATGCGGGCCTGATTGCCGATCGGCTCGAGGGCGACGTCGGCACCGGCGGGGATGTCGCAGAGGCGTGAAGTCGCAGGCATTGTAAAGCATTGTATTTTACAATGCGAAGCTGAGCAGCTAGGAGCGCCCGGCGTCTCCTAGCCGCCGCGCTTCCGCAATGACACGCGGCAGCGCCGCCACGTTCGCCGGCGCCATCACGTGGACACCGGCGATCCCGGGTGAGCCCGCCAACTCCTCGATGAGTTCGACGCAGATACGCTCGCCCTCGGCCGCTGCATCCGGCGCGCTTTCAAGCCGCGCGATCAGATGTTCCGGGATGATGCTGCCGTAAAGGTGCTTGGCCATCCAGCGCGCCGACTTGGCGGAACGCATGGGCGCAACGCCGATGATCAGAAAAAGCTCGCGCGTCAGTGCATGTTGTTTAACGCGCGCCGCATACCGCCGCGCCACGCTCGCATCCATGCAGAACTGAGTCTGGACGAACTGCGCACCCGCTTGCGCCTTGGCAGCGAGCCGCTCGGGGTGCCAATCCGCCGGCGGATCGATCGGAATATCCGCCGCTCCGATGAAGAACGGTGCCCGGCCTGCAACGGCGCGTCCTGAAGGAAGCTTGCCTTCATCGCGCAGCATGCGCGCGATGCGCATGAGGCCCGCCGCATCGATGTCGAAGACGCCCTTGGACTCCGGCTGGTCACCTGCACTGGGATCGTCGCCCATCAGGCACAACACGTTGCGCACGCCGCAGGCTGCCGCGCCCATCAGCGTGCCTTGGAGCGCGAGCCGATTGCGGTCGCGGCAGGTGAGCTGAAGGATGGGCTCGAGCTCCGCGCGCGCCAGCAGCGTCGCGGCAATGGGCGCCGACATGTGCGCCCGTGCGCTCGCGGCATCGGTCAGGTTGATGGCGTCGACGAGCCCGCGGAGCGGAAGCGCCAGGCGCAACAGATCGTCCGCCGCGCAGGAAACGGGGGGCGTCACCTCGGCGGTGATGACGAATCGTCGTGAGCACAGCGCTTCTTCGAGACAAGAAACCGATGTCGAGATCATCGTGTCAGCGGCGGGCGAGCCATTGGATGTACACAACGTGGCGGTGTGAACAAATCTTTATATGCAACGATGCAGCAACCGTATGCAAATCTCGCTTTCCTGGACACCCTGTAATACCGCCGGTAAAAGCCCACATGTCTGTCTTCTGCAATCTGTACTCTGTTCCCCGATCATGAGCGGCGTCAACGAGATCAGATCGAGCTTTCTCGATTACTTCGCGCGCAACGGGCACGAGCGCGTGCCCTCTTCGCCGCTCGTGCCGCGCAATGATCCGACATTGATGTTCACCAATGCCGGGATGGTGCAGTTCAAGAACGTGTTCACCGGGCTCGAAAAACGGCATTATGCGCGGGCGGTGAGCTCGCAGAAATGCGTTCGCGCCGGCGGCAAGCACAATGATCTCGACAATGTCGGCTACACCGCGCGTCATCACACGTTTTTCGAGATGCTGGGGAATTTTTCCTTCGGCGATTATTTCAAGGAGCGCGCCATCGATCTCGCCTGGGACCTCGTCACGCGCGAATTCGGCCTGCCTGTCGATCGCCTGATGGTCACGGTCTACATCGACGACGATGATGCATTCAATCTTTGGAAGAAGATCTCAGGCCTGCCGGAACAGAAGATCGTGCGCATCGCCGGAAGCGACAATTTCTGGCAAATGGGCGATCTGGGTCCGTGCGGGCCTTGCTCGGAAATCTTTTACGATCACGGGCCCGGCATTCTCGGCGGGCCGCCCGGCTCGCCCGAGGCCGAGGGCGACCGTTTCATCGAGATCTGGAATCTCGTCTTTATGGAATTCGAGCAGCTTGCCGGCGGCGAGCGCGTGCCGCTGCCGCGACCCTCGATCGATACCGGGATGGGGCTCGAGCGCATTGCGGCGGTGCTTCAGGGTACGCACGACAACTACAAGATTGATCTTTTCGGCGCGATCATTTCCCACGTCGCCGATTTGACCGGCGTGGAGGCGGAAGGTGCGCGCGCGGTCTCGCATCGGGTGATTGCCGACCATCTGCGTGCGTCGTCGTTTCTCATTGCCGATGGCGTACTGCCTTCGAACGAAGGGCGAGGCTACGTCGTGCGTCGCATCATGCGGCGCGCCATGCGCCATGCCCAGCTCCTTGGCGCGCGCGAGCCGCTGATGTGGCGGCTGGTGCGCACCCTGGTGCGTGAAATGGGCCAGGCCTATCCGGAACTGGCGCGCGCCGAACCGCTGGTCACCGAAACGCTGAAGCTCGAAGAGAGGCGGTTTCGCAGCACGCTCGAACGCGGGCTAGCCATCCTCGACGAGGAAACGTGCAGCCTGAAATCCGGCGACCGGCTTTCCGGCGAAACTGCATTTATGCTGTACGACACATACGGATTTCCTCTCGACCTCACCCAGGATGCGCTGCGTCCGCGCGGCATCAGCGTCGATGTTTCTGCCTTCAATGCCGCAATGGAGCGCCAGCGGGCCATGGCACGCGCCTCCTGGGCGGGGTCCGGCGAAGCGGCGACCGAGGCGGTGTGGTTTTCCGTGCGCGAAAAAGCAGGCCCTACCGAATTTCTCGGCTACGAGACCGAACAGGCAGAAGGCGTCGTAGCTGCCCTTGTGCGCAACGGCCAGGAAGTCGTCTCGCTCAAGAAGGGTCACAGCGGGGCGGTTGTCCTCAACCAGACGCCGTTCTATGCGGAATCGGGCGGTCAGGTCGGCGACACGGGCACGATGAGTGCCGACGGTGCGCGCCTGCGCGTTACCGACACGCAGAAAAAAGCCGGCGACGTATTTGTGCATTTCGCCACGGTCGAGGAGGGCGAGGTCGCGCTTGAGCGTCCGCTGATGCTGGAAGTGGACCATGCGCGGCGCAGTGCGATCAGGCAGAATCATTCCGCAACCCATCTGCTGCACGAGGCGCTCCGCCAGGTGCTGGGCGATCACGTGGCGCAGAAAGGCTCCCTGGTGGCGCCCGATCGACTGCGGTTCGATTTTTCGCATCCCAAGCCCATTCAGGAGAGCGACATCGAACGCGTGGAGGACGTGGCGAACGACATGGTGTTGCAGAATTCACCGGTAACGACGCGATTGATGGCGGTCGATGATGCCATCGCATCGGGGGCGCGCGCCCTGTTCGGCGAGAAATACGGCGAGGAGGTGCGGGTCGTCGCCATGGGGGAGGGCGGCGGCAACACCTTGGGCTGGTCCGTGGAGCTTTGCGGCGGTACCCATGTGCGGCGCACGGGAGACATCGGACTTATCACCATTACGGCCGAGAGTGCCGTGGCCGCAGGCGTACGCCGCATCGAGGCACTCACGGCGACCGCCGCGCGAAAACATGGGAACCACCTGAGCGGGATCGCCAAGGCTGCATCGGCAGAGCTCAAGGTCGGCATCGACGAGCTGCCGAGCCGACTCGCGCAGGTGGTGGATGAGCGACGGCGGCTCGAGCGCGAGCTTTCCGAAGCGCGCAAGAAGCTTGCGCTCGGCGGTGCTCGCACCAGCGAGGGCGCTGATGGCGCCGTGCGGGAGATTGGAAACGTGAGATTGCTTGCGCGCGAGGTGCGTGGCATCGATCTCAAGGACCTGCGCAGCCTGGCCGATGCCGGCAAGAAGGAGATCGGTTCCGGTATTGTGGCGATCGTGGCGGTCACCGAGGAGGGCAAAGCCGGGCTCGTCGTCGGCGTCACTGAGGATCTCGCCCAACGTTTCTCCGCCGTGGATCTCGCGCGCAAGGGTGCCGAAGCGCTCGGCGGCAAGGGCGGCGGCGGACGCTCCGAATTCGCGCAGGCCGGCGGGCCGGACGGCTCCCGAGCCGGCGCCGCCCTCGAGGCGATCGCCTCCGCGCTTGCCGCTTCGTAGAGCGGTATAGCTATTCTTCGAATCGCTATCCCGCTCTAGGTCTTTGGCGGAGCATGATCTTTTCCGAAAACCGGTTCCCACTTTTCGGGATCATGCTCTAGCTTCGTGCGTTCCTTACTGCGGTGGCAGCAGCTTGGGTGCGGGCCATACAGTCGTCTGCCGCCCTCGCTTGAACGTCGCGAGCGGCTGCGCGATCTCGGCAACCGCCTGTTCGGGTGACTGCGCGTTGATCACCACGAAATCCGCGGGCCGGCCGATGGCGAAGCCATAGTCCCTCAGATTGAGGAGCTGCGCCGACCGCTCGGTCAGCATTTCGAAGCAGGCGCGCAGCTCGTTCGCGCGATCGAGCTGCAGCACGTTCGCATAGAGATTTGCCATGCGCAGGAGCGAGCAGTCGCCGTAGGGCGTCGCCGGATTGAGGATGTTATTTGACGAGAGCGAGCAATTGACCCCATTCGCAAGCAGCAGGTTTGCATTGGCGACTCCGCGACGCACGTTGTGGTCCTGGTCGCGTCCCATGAGGAACAGATCGGTTGCGGGCAGCACCGTCACCGCGATGCCGCTGTCGGCGAGTTGCCGGGCGAGCGCGGCCACATTGTTGGGCGGCAGCAACGACAGCTTTGCCATGTGGCCGACGACGACGCGGCCCCCGCGCTTGTAACGGTCGGTGAGCTCGCGCACGCGATGGATGTACATCGGCTCGGGCGTGTGGCCGACATCAAGATGAATGTCGATGTCCACGTCGAATTCGCGGGCAAGCGCAAAAATGCGCTCGATCTGGGCAAGCGGATCGCTGTCGTAACGCGGCGCGCCTCCGATCACCTTGGCGCCGCGCCTGAGTGCTTGCACGAGCAACTCTTCCGTCCCTGGATAATTTGTCAGGCCTTCTTGCGGAAACGCGCAAATCTCGATGTCGATTGCCCAGGCAAAATCCGCAATCAGCGCGGTAACGGCATCAAATCCGCGCATGCCGATACCCGGGTCGAGCTCGACCTGGGTGCGCATGCGCGTGGTGCCATGCAGGATGCATTCGACAAGCGTGCGCTCGGCGCGCATGCGTACGTCCTCGACCGACATGCTTTTCTTGACCGGCGCAATCGCCTTCACCGGACTGAGTGCGTGCCGCTCGGCCGGCGTGCAGCGCCCGATGATGCGCGACTTGTCGAGATGAATGTGGGTTTCGATCAGTCCTGGACAGACGAGGCATCCCCTCGCGTCATAGCTCTCGCCCTCGGCCGAAAGCGCGCGCTCGATCGCGACGATGCGGCCCCCTTCAACGCCGATGTCCAGAGAGCCTTCGGCAAGCCGATCGGAAAGCCGCGCATTGCGCAGGATCAGCTGCACGCGCGCGCTACTCGACTTTGATATTGGCGGCCTTGATCAACGGCCACCATTTCTCGATCTCCGCCTTATGAAAGGCGCCGAGTGCCTGTGCGGTCTGCTGCTCGGGCGGTGGGATCTCCTGACCCAATTCAGTCAGGCGCTGCCGCACGGAGGAATCTGCGAGCGCCTCCATGGTGGCGGCGGTGAGCTTATGGATGATGTCCGCGGGAGTGCCGACAGGCACCCACAGTGCGTTCCACGTCGAGATGTACACGCCGGGTGCGCCGCCCTCGTCCACGGTCGGGATATCGGGAGCCGAGGCTACGCGCGCCGGCGAGGTGACGGCATATGCCTTGACCGCTCCGCTGCGCACATGCGGCAGAGCGGTGATTGCCGTCTCGAACGTCAGATCGATGTGGCGCGCAATGACATCGCGAAGGACGTCAATCGAGCCGGCGCGGTAGGGCACGAACTGAAACGTCGTTCCGGTGACCTTCTGAAAATAGACGCCGCTGATGTGCTGTCCGGCGCCCGGGCCCGCGGTGCCCTCGGTGGCGTGCGGGTTGGCCTTGAGCCAGGTGATCAGTTCCTTGAGGTCTTTAGCCGGCAGGTCCTTGCGCCCAACAATCACATACGGATTGCTGGAGAGGCGCGCGACCGGGGCGAGGTCTTTGAGCAGATCGAAGGGCAGGGAGTAGATAGCCCCGTTGACCACATGGGTAGGCCAGTTGCCGAAGCTCACGGTGTAACCATCCGGCGCCGCGCGCACCGCCCGCGTAACGCCGAGCGTTCCCGATGCGCCCGTGACGTTCTCGACCAGAACCGGCTGCCCAAGGGATCTGCGCATGGCCTCAGTGACTGTGCGCGCCACCACGTCACTGGGCCCGCCGGCGCCGAATGGTACGATGACCGTGATCGGATGCGACGGATAGGCTTCTGCGCTTGCGCCCGCCATGGCGGCGGCCAGCGCCATCGCAGCGAGACCCCAGCTGAGAGCGCGGCTCAGCATTGAATGCTCATTTCTTCAGGAACACGTATTCAGCCGAGTAAGGAACGCTGTGGAAGGTTCCTGCGCCGCCGCACGCCCCCGGTGAGGCACCCCCCTGGGTATTGAGCCGCTGCACCGTCGTGACGCCGGAGAGCATTCCATTGCCGCGGTGTTCGGTGACTGTGAGTTTGAGCCAGGGAATATCGCCTGCGCTCTTGCCCGGAGCATTGCCGGACACTTTGGCCATCACCGCGCTGCCGTCGGCATATTCCCAGGTGGGGCCGGCATAGTGACGTCCGACAGTTTTGCCGTCGAGCAGGAGGGTGGCGATCGGCTCGCGGAAAGCCCAGGCGAGCTTGCCGTCGCTCCCCGTCTTGCATTCGTAGACCTGTGCGCCTTCCGCGTGGACGGTCACAACCGTGCTCTCTCCGGGCGCTGCAATTGTCTCCGGCACTTGCGCATCGGCCGCGCCGCAAAATGAGACCACAACGGCAACGACGAGGATGACTTCGCGCCTGGCGCAGCAAAGCGACTTGTGAATTGACATCGCGCTTTTCCTTCAGCCCAGTGTGATCCCGCTAAGCGTGGCCGGCCTCTCCGCTCGAGCCGTACTATTGCGTCGCCTTCTTCAAGTTCTGGTCGACCTTGTCGAGAAAGCCGGTGGTGGAGAGCCATTTCTGATCGGGCCCCACGAGCAAAGCGAGATCCTTCGTCATGTCGCCTGCCTCTACGGTGCCCACCGTCACTTTCTCGAGCGTCTGAGAAAATTTCTTGAGCTCGGCATTGCCATCGAGCTTCGCACGGTGCGCGAGGCCCCGCGTCCAGGCGAAGATCGAGGCGATTGAGTTGGTGGAGGTCTCCTCGCCCTTCTGATACTGCCGGTAATGGCGGGTCACGGTACCGTGCGCCGCTTCCGCCTCGACCACCTTGCCGTCGGGTGACATCAATACCGAAGTCATCAGGCCGAGCGAACCGTAGCCTTGCGCGACGGTGTCGGATTGCACGTCGCCATCGTAATTCTTGCAAGCCCACACATAACCGCCAGACCATTTCAGAGCCGCCGCGACCATGTCGTCGATCAGCCGGTGCTCGTAGAAAATCTTCTTCTTCTCGAATTCGCTCTTGAACTCCTTGTCGTACACTTCCTGAAAGATGTCCTTGAAGCGGCCATCGTAGACCTTCAGGATGGTATTCTTGGTCGATAGATACACGGGATAGCCGCGCATCAGGCCGTAATTGAGGGAGGCGCGGGCGAAGTCGCGGATGGAGTTGTCCAGATTGTACATCGCCATGGTGATGCCGCCGCCGGGGAACTGGAACACTTCGCGTTCGATGTGCGTTCCGTCCTCCCCGACAAAGGAGAGCATCAGCTTGCCCTTGCCCGGCACCTTGAAATCGGTGGCGCGGTATTGGTCGGCATAGGCGTGACGGCCGATGATGATCGGCTTGGTCCAGTTGGGCACCAGCCGCGGCACGTTCTTGCAGATGATGGGCTCGCGAAAAATCACCCCACCGAGAATGTTGCGAATAGTGCCATTAGGCGAGCGGTACATTTCATGCAGCTTGAATTCCTTCACGCGCGCTTCGTCGGGCGTAATGGTGGCGCATTTGACCCCGACGCCGACGCGCTTGACCGCCTCGGCCGCATCGACGGTGATCTGATCGCGTGTCTCATCCCGTTTTTGCATTCCCAAGTCGAAATAGATGAGCTCGATGTCCAGATAAGGATGAATGAGCTTTTCCTTGATGAGCCGCCAGATGATGCGGGTCATCTCATCGCCATCCATCTCGACGACCGGGTTTTTCACCTTGATCTTCGCCATTACCGACCTTTGGATTTGAAGGGGAGGAGGCAATGAGGGTTTTGCCCGCGCCTTATGGCGCGCGACCGTCGCGTCCGCAAGATGCGCAAAGTGCCACGGCGTGAGAACAGAATGCCCGGCGCTGGCACTGACAAGACCAAGCTTTGGACGGAGCGGGCGGGCCCGATCATCGTCCTCGTCGAGCCGCAGCTTGGTGAAAACATCGGTGCAGCGGCACGCGTGATGGCGAACTTCGCACTCTCGCGGCTTCGGCTCGTCGCCCCGCGCGACGGCTGGCCTAACATTCATGCGCGCCGTTCCGCCTCCGGCGCCGATCGCATCCTCGACGGCGTGGCGCTCTACGACTCGCTTGGTGCGGCGATTGCGGATTGCACACTGGTGCTCGCCACCACTGCCCGTGCTCATGATCAGGCAAAACCGGTGATCGGGTCCGAGGAGGCGGCTGCTTTGCTTGCGCCTCGAGTGAGCGCAGGGGAGAACGTTGCTATTGTCTTCGGACGCGAGCGTTACGGCTTGCGCAATGAGGAGGTCGCGCTGGCAGACCGCATCGTGACGTTTCCGGTGAATCCGGCCTTCGCTTCCCTCAACTTGGCGCAGGCGGTCGCGCTCATCGCATACGAATGGTTCAAGCTCTTCTCAAAAGGCGCGCTTCCCTTCGCCATGCCGCAGAGATCGGAGCCGGCCGGCAAAGAGCAAATCCAGGCATTCTTCGACACGCTCGAAGGCGAACTCGATGCAATCGAGTATTTTCGGCCGTTGCACAAGCGCGCGACCATGCTGGTGAACCTCCGCAACATATTCGCGCGCATGCAGCCGACGCGCCAGGATATCCAGACCTTGCACGGAATCGTCACGGCCTTGACGCAAGGCCGCAAGGGTCCGGCGCGCGGCGGCGTGCTCGATGGAGAACAGGCCACCACCTTGCGCGCCCTGCTTGCCGAACATGGGCCGGGGACCTCGACCGGCCCGACGCGGGGCCTTGCGCGGCTGTTACGGCGCAATCCAACGGATGCCGAGCGCATGTTTTGGCAGGCCCTCACCAATGACCGCCGCTTTGCTGAAAAAGCATTCAAACGTCAGGTCCCGATCGGCCCGCACATCGTGGACTTCGTCTCTTTCCCGTTGCGCGTGGTCATTACCATTGTGCCTGAGGAGAAAAGTTCTTTA
>JBEVJT010000031.1:0-6979 GCA_040510075.1 Xanthobacteraceae bacterium
GGTTGGCACGAAACTCAACCGTCATCATCGCGCGTACCGGCGCGAAAAAAAGCCAGCAAGGCTGACATAGCCTCACCTGAGTACCGCTCGGCGCGCGCATAGCTGCTGCGTGAGTGCAGCGGCTCCCGCTTCCACTAGTTTGCGGCCCCGACGCACCTGACCCGGTGGAGTAACGGGTCTGGACGTGGGGAGACGCTCGGCGCGGCGGAGCCAAACCGCATCCTGCGCCTCGCGGCTGCGCTCTGTGTTGATGCAAATCAAAAAGGGTGCGTGCGGGCCGCGCGGCGCATTCGCCTGCGTGCGCTTGAGCGCGGCGGCGTGCTGCTGCAAGCAAGGAGAATTGGTATCCGCCATGAATGACAAAAAGGAAGCAGAGAAAGCCAAGGTCCCGACGCCTCGTGATATTTTCGTGGGGATCAAGGGTCGCTCGCCAAAGACAGATCGAGAGCTGGAGGAGTGGCTCGCCTCTCCCGAGGGCAAAACCGCTTCGATGTTTGAACCCTCCTCTACTACTCGCTGGGGCGAGGGGCGGTCATAACGGCCTGTTCTTGCTGTAGCTTTCGACGGTTGCAGCGACCAGCCGGTCGAGGGCTTCGTCGGTCCATTCCGGCATCAGTGCCATCGCGACGCGAACGGTGCGGAAGATCGCCGGGATGTCCTTGTTGCCGACTTGGATGCCGGAACAGGCGCGGTAGTAGGCGCGCGCGATCCGCTCGTAGCTGCCGCGAGCGCAGCCTCGGCTGATGATCTGCTTCTCGGCCTTGGCCTTTCTCAGCCGGTTCTCTTTCAGGATTCGTGCGTTGAAGTTCATTGGGCTACGTTTTCCGAAATTTATTCTGGCCGTCATGCCATGCGTCCAACTGCGCTTTGATGCGTTCTTGGGCGACGGCTTCAGTTTTATAGGGGCCCAGCCGCTCTTGCCGCCCGTTGCCCCATGTCACAGCCACATACCAAAACCCATCAGCACCCTTCCGCGCATATGAGATTGGCGGCGAAACTCGCTCCGTTTTAGCGTCCATGCAGTCACATATTCCATCATTGTTTGATCGCCACGAAGGCAGGCTCTGTCTGAAAACACTCTTCCGGGCAATGCGCCGTCAGTCGCCGCGACGCGCTCCCGCGCAAGGAATCGTCGCGCAACCCGCGCCGATGATCGATTGCGGCGCGCCGAAGGAAAGGCGCGCCTAGTTAGGTCAGTGCTGATCTAGCAAGCTGTGGCAGCGCCTCGATTAGAGACTTCAGTGCTGCCCAATGATGCTCGAGATCCTCACCGCCAGCATCGGCGAGCACGCAATCAATCAGCGCGAGGCACCCGGCAACGGTTGTGGGCACCGTCGCAAACAGCGCCTCGCTGGCAGCGTATAGCTCGTCACCAGCGGCTTCAAACTGACTTGGTTTGGAAAGTTCGTCAGCACTTTCGAAGGCCTCAAGCGCGCGGCGATACCGTTCTATCGCGGAAAAGATTGGATCGTTGAGCGCGGCGCCGCCATGGGCAGCGGCAACGGTTGCGCCGGCAAGCGCCGGCAAGGCGGCGAGACTGGCGACGACACCGCGCCGCGATGGTCCGGTCATAAGCATTCCTCCAAGGTGCGGATACGCGGCGGAAGCTTCAACAGAACCCGCTCGGTGCATGACTGCGTTTGTCAGATATAGACACGGGGGTTTGGGGTCAGCTTGTTATTTTGTGCCAATTGCTTGTTCGCACATGCCAAGTCAGCTCGCAGCCGTGAGCCGCGGCGGCGTTTCCAATTTCGCTAGCCGCGCCTGCACCAGCCAAACCCGATGGCCGCCGCGGCGTTGCGCGTGCATGAAAAATTATCGGACAGGCATACGGATTAGTACCGGTGTCCGTTGTAGGGCAACCGACGTAAACGTAGCAATAGACGCCGTCGTCGGAATAGCCATTGTAACAGCCATTGACGTAATAGGGCGCGGTGGCAAGGGGCCGATTGGAGCGACCATAGTAGCCACCCCGATAACCGTAGCCACGAGGGCCATACACTGGAGGGCCGTACACTGCGCCGCCGCATAAGCCGCCGTATCGGACGCCGTAGTACCCCGCCTCAGCAGATGAGGACGGAATGACACTGGTCGAGATAAGCACCGTAAAGAGCACGAACGCCGCTGACGCTATACGCAACATTGAAACCTCCAACAGCACGCCGCCACGTGCCCCTACTGAAAGACAAACGTCGCTGGAGGAACAACGTGCGACGCAAAATCTGAATGATGCGACTATGCAGTATGCACAAATGCGACATAATCAAAATTAAAAATGCGAGCAGAAAGGCCGCTGCGGTGCTGCGTAATCAGGAGAGCGTCTGATGACCGACACGAAAAATGGAGTTTGGACGAGCGCGGTCCATCGCCGCGACAAGGGCTAAAGGTGCGCAGCGCGGACGCTATTTAAGCCACACTTTCCGCGCGCGCCTTCCCCGGCGTCTTGCCGGTCCACCGCTTGAAAGCATGCGAGAATGCCCCGACGTCTCGATAGCCAAGCAGCCATGCAATTTGTGAAATGGCCAAATCCCGGTCGACCAATGGCGATTTGCGAGGTCGGATCGGAGACTATTCAGAAGTTGGGAGAAAGATAGACCTTCATCAGACAGCCGCCGAGCAAACGTTCGTTGGCTCACTCCGAGTTGGCGAGCGATCTCACTGGCTTGTGCCTTGCCGTGGGGCAGCAGCGGTGCAACGGCGGTCTCGACCCGCGAACGGAATGAACCGCGAGCTTTTGGTCGATGAGCAATCGCTTCCTCGCAATAGGAAATCAAAAGATTGTTGAGGTGGGGATCGGCACCGACGACGGAGAATTGCCTGATGTTTTTAGAAAACGTCATTTCATCGGCGGCAGCGTTGAATTCAATATTGTCGCCAAAGAATTTTGCAAATTCTGCATTCTGTGCCCGATGACGTATCAGCCGCACACGGTGGGGCATGAGGCGAAGGCCGGTCAATTGCCGACAAATTCGCACCAGTGCCGTCATCGAGCATTCGATCTGGTGTCGGTCCAGGTGGCGACCGACACCAACGCAATGAAACGATATGCGAACGGACTTACCATCGTTGCATTTTAGCGAAATTCCATCGTTGACGATGGAACTGTACCGGGCCGCTCTTTGCAGCGCGTCGATGAGCGTTCCCGAGGAAGCGAGAACGTAATACAGCAGCCCTAGCTCGCGAAGATCGGAGGTCTGAGCCAGGTGAAATCCAAGGAGGTCGTCCTCTAGAGCGGCGGCTACAACATTTAAGAAATTGACTTGATCGCGCACTCTGATGACGGATTGCCGGTCTTTGATTTGGTGATGGGTCAGACCGGCTCGCTTCAATAGCGGGTCCAGCGCGATACCCGCTGCTTTTGCGCGGGCATAAGCTAGCCGCGTCATGCCACCCGCCGTGCTCGGAAGCCGGTCGGCGCGGCTGACGGCAGGAACGTTTCCTTCCCGCATCCCAAGCCCCGAATGATCGGTCGATTTCGGCCAAGTTGGCATGAGCGAACAAGATTTTGGCAGAGGATAACAAGGCACTCACGAAAAGTCGCATGTATATCGGCATCAACCGACGAGCCTCCCAAAAGTCGTCGGGTAAGTGGGCGAAAGGCTGTCGGCCCACAAAACTTGGTCTCGGAGAAATCTAGCCACGTCTCTCCGGGGCACCTTTTTCGTGGGTGCGACGGCGGCGACCGCGTGACTGGGCTGGGACCCGATGGTCCGGCAAACCAAACAACATCGAGAGCAAGTTCGAAATGGCGACGTCGCGAAACGTTGTTGCAATCGTCGACGACGATCCGGAAATACGCCAAGCGCTGGAGAGTATGCTCTCCGCGTTTGGATATCGCACCGAGCTTTACGCTTCGGCGGAGGAATTCGTCCGCGCCGCGATAACAAGCGAAGCCGATTGCCTCCTAGTCGATATCCAACTCGGCGACCTTTCGGGCGTTGAATTGGGTCGCCACCTTTCAGCGACTGGCTTTGCGTATCCCATCATATTCATGACGGGGTCTGACGAAGAAACGTTCCGGCGACAAGCCCTGGATCAGGGCTGCGTCGCATATCTACAGAAACCGTTCCCTGCAAAGCAGTTGGTCGAAGCCCTTTCGAAGGCAGGGGTTTCCTGCGTCTCGCCTAAGACTGTGCAAGCGACCTCAGACTTCGCCGCATTCCATCGAAAGCAGTGCGAGATCAATGCCGCTAATTGTGCGGAATTGGCTCGTAAGGCGTTTACTGACGACGACCGGATGCGATGGTTGTCGATGCAGCGGTTCTGGCTGGAGCGGGCTAGCCTTCACGATGACCTCTCCACGCCTGATAGCGTGTAAGATCAACGGTGTCCGCGCACGGGCGCCGAACGTCGCTAAACAACCGGCAGGCGGAGCGTTGGCAGCCGCGCTAAGCTACGGGTCTTGAGGAAGCCGGATGGATTTTTCCCTTTCCCCCGAACAGCAGGCCATCCGCGAGGCGATCGAGCGCGTCTGCGCGCGTTTCGGCGACGATTACTGGCTCGCCAAGGACAAGGAAGGCGGCTTCCCGCACGACTTCCACCGCGCCTTCGCCGACGACGGCTGGCTCGGCATCTGCATCCCGCAAGAGTACGGCGGCGCGGGCCTCGGCGTCACCGAGGCGGCGATCCTGATGCAGGCCATCGCGGAATCCGGCGCCGGCATGTCGGGCGCCTCCGCGCTGCACATGAACATCTTCGGGCTCAACCCCGTGGTGGTGTTCGGCAACGAGGAGCAGAAGCGGCGCATGCTGCCGCCGCTGATCGCCGGTCAGGACAAGGCGTGCTTCGCGGTCACCGAGCCGAACGTCGGGCTGGAGACGCTCAAACTCAAGACCAAAGCGGTGCGCGAAGGCAACGACCGCTACGTGATGTCGGGCCAGAAGATCTGGATCTCGACCGCGCAGGTCGCGACCAAGATGCTGATCCTCGCCCGCACCACGCCCCTCGAGCAGGTCAAGCGCCGCACCGAAGGCCTGAGCCTGTTCTACACGGACTTCGACCGCAGGCACATCGACGCGCGCGAGATCCCGAAGATGGGGCGCAGCGCCGTCGACTCCAACGAGCTCTTCATCGACAACCTGCCTGTGCCGATGCAGGACAGGATCGGCGAGGAGGGCAAAGGCTTCGAGTACATCCTGCATGGCATGAACCCGGAACGCATCCTGATCGGCGCCGAGGCGGTGGGACTCGGCCGCGCCGCGCTACGCAAGGCGTCTGCGTATGCGAAGGAGCGCGTGGTGTTCGACCGGCCGATCGGACAGAACCAGGCGATCCAGCATCCGCTGGCGAAGTGCTGGATGGAACTGGAGGCCGCCAACCTGATGGCGTTCAAGGCGGCCTCGCTCTACGACAAGGGCGAGCCGTGCGGCATCGAGGCCAACGCGACGAAGTATCTCGCCGGCGAGGCCGCGTTCCGTGCCTGCGAGACCGCGCTGATGACGCACGGCGGCATGGGCTACGCCAAGGAGTTCCACGTCGAGCGTTATCTACGCGAGGTGCTGATCGCGCGCATCGCGCCGATCACGCCGCACCTGATCCTGAGCTTCATCGCCGAGCGCGCGCTCGGGTTGCCGAAGTCGTATTGAAATTAAGGAGGCGCGTTGACTGCGATTGTTGCCGTTTCGGCGGACAGGTAGCGCAAGGCTTTCTCGGCTTCGGCCTGCACGCGGTCAAGGCCGCAACCGAACGGGACGGGCAGGGCCACCCGCTTTTCGGGGTCGCCGTCCCAAATCAGGGTGGCAATCGACCGCTTCCGCAGAAGCTCGTGCGTCAGTGCTGCAACCGTAACGGAATTTGCCGACATCGGTCCTCCTGTATGCTGCCGAGCGCATGATGTCCTAGGATGAAAGAGTAAGCGCCTCGTAAAGTTGAACTCGAGAAAATCGCCATGATCCAAGTCCGCCGCATCGGGCACGCCATGTTCGAGACGCCCGATCTCCCCAGGCTGATCGACTACCATACCTCCGTCACCGGCCTCGCGTTGGTGGGGCGCGATGCGGACCACGCGTTCTTCGCCGCGCGCACCGGTCAACTGGCCGTGGAGCTTCGCCGCGCCGGGCAGGCGCGGTGCGCCAAGCTCTGCTTCGAGATCGCGCCCGAGGAGGATTTCGCCGACGTGGCGCGCCGGCTCACGGCGCTGGGCGTCAAGTGCCAGATGAAAAGCGACTCGGCACCCGGTTTGGGAAAGGTGCTCGCCTTCGACGACCCCAAGGGCACCGCGATCGAGCTGTTCAAGGAGTGGCAGTCGGTCGGCCGCGGCCAGGACGTCACCGGCATTGGCGTGCTCAAGCTCGGTCACATCGCGTTCCACGTCGACGATCCCAAGGCGATCTCGGAGTTCTACGCGCGTGTGCTCGGCTTCAAGGTGTCGGACTGGATCGACGATTTCTTCGTCTTCATGCGCTGCAACGCCGACCACCACACTGTGAACTTCATCACCGGCCCGCCCGGCACCATGCATCACGTCGCGTTCGAGCTGCGCGATTTCTCGCATCTGCAAAACGCCTGCGACCTGTATGGGCAGAAGGAAATCAAGATCGTCTGGGGACCGGTCCGGCTCGGGCCCGGACACAACGTCGCGGCGTTCACCCGCAATCCCGACGATCATGTCATCGAGGTTTATGCCGAGCTCGATCAGATGAAGGACGAGGCGCTCGGCTATTTCGATCCGCGGCCCTGGCACAAGGATCATCCGCAGCGGCCGAAGGTCTGGCCGCGCGGGGAGGGCTCGTTGTACGTCTGGGGGCCGCCGCCGACCCCGGATTTCCGCCGCGCCGACGCTTCCGCACAGGTGAAGAAATGACCGACATCAATCTGACGCTGGCCTGCGGGCCGTTCGACCGCACCCAGGCGCTGCGCGACGGCTCGGTCAAGCCGGAGGGGATCAACCTGACCTATCTCACGCTGGAGCCGGCGGAGATTTTCTACCGCATGATCAACTATCGGGAGTTCGACCTCTCCGAAATGTCGATCACCAACT
>JBEVJT010000032.1:0-48283 GCA_040510075.1 Xanthobacteraceae bacterium
GCACCGGCCGTAATCTGCGGGCCGGAGGTGCCGAGCCCGTCGAACATGATCGGGACATGCCCAGCGAGAAGGTCCTGCATTGCCGGTCCCGAGCCGCGATACGGCACGTGCTTGAGGTGAGTCCTGGCCATGATGTTGAACAACTCGCCGGCAAGGTGGTGCGTGGTGCCGGCACCGCCTGAGGCGTAGTTGAGATCGTTTGCGCGCGCATAGGCGATGAACTCGTGCAGCGTTCTTGCCGGGACATTCAGATTGACAGCAACGACATGCGGTGGACGCGAGATGAGCGCCACAGGGATGAAATCCTTCTCGATGTCGTAATCGAGCTTGGGATAAATCGAGGGCGCAATCGTGTGGTGTGAGGCGCCGATGAAAAACGTATAGCCGTCAGCGGGTTGTTTGACGGCGTATGATGCGCCGACATTGCCTCCGGCACCGGCCTTGTTCTCGATCAGCACACGCTGTCCCAACTGCGCGTCGAGTTGCGCCGCAAGCGGGCGCGCGAAGGCATCCGTTCCGCCGCCTGCAGGAAACGGCACCACAAGCATGATCGAGCGCTGCGGCCAAGCCTGCGCGCGGGCGTCTAGCGGGCTCGCCATCACTGCCACGAGCGTGGCCAAAAACAAGAAGATTCGTTTCGCTGTCCTGATCATTTCCGATCCATTCTCTGTGATCGAGGAGATACCGCAGGAACGATCTCTAAGCTAAGTCTCTGGGTAATCCACGCGGACGAGATAAAGGCCGTCCGGCGGGGCTACCAGCGCGCACGCGCTGCGATGCCGCATTGCCAAAGCGGTGGAAAGGTCATCGGCACTCCATTTCCCCTCGCCGACAAGCGCGAGCGCACCAACCATGGAGCGCACCTGCGTATGCAGGAAGGATCGCGCGGAGGCGGTGATGTGGATGTCGTCCTTGTTCCGATGCACGTCGAGCTGGTCGAGGGTTTTCACCGGAGATTTCGCCTGGCACTCAATATGCCTGAACGTCGTGAAATCGTGCTGACCGACGAGGCGCTGCGCCGCTCTATGCATGGCCAAGCTGTTGAGCAGCTTGCCGATGCGCCAGGCGCGGCCGCGCTCGAAAGTGAGGTCGGCCCGGCGGTTGATGATCCGGTAGAGATAACACCGTTTCACGGCGGAGAAGCGCGCATCGAAACTCGCATCGACCTGTTCCGCGGCTATCACCGCAATGGGATCGGGACGGAGCTTTGCATTCAATGCATCCTGCACGGTCTTTGCGTCCCAGTTTCTTCGCAGATCGAAATGACAGACTTGGCCAAGCGCATGCACGCCGGCATCGGTCCGGCCCGCGCCCTGAATGCTCACGGTTTCTGCGCAAAACGCCTGAATCGCCTCGATGAGGCGCCCTTGTACGGTCGGTCCAGTCTTCTGGACTTGCCAGCCGACGAACGGCCGGCCGTCGTATTCGACAGTGATCTTGTAGCGCGGCATGGCGCGAATTAACGAAGCAGCATGCCCGCAGCAATCGGGCTGCCGCGCAGGAACTCCTCTGTTCTCATCTTGTCGCGGCCTGCGCGCTGCAGCTCGACAACGCGTACGGCACCGGTGCCGCAGGCAACGGTGAGCCGGTCGTCGAGGATGGTGCCTGCGTTGCCGGCGCCCTCGCCTTTTTCCGAGCGCAGCACCTTGATGCGCTCGCCCGAGCCCGCAATGTCAAACCAGGCGCCGGGAAACGGCGATAGCCCGCGGATCTGATTGTGCACCTCTTGCCAAGGACGGCTCCAATCGATGCGCGTTTCGCTTTTCTCGATCTTGGGCGCATAGGTGACGCCGGTCTGCGGCTGGGCATTGAAGGTGAGCGAGCCGCGATCGAGAGCGGCAAGGGCGCGGAGCATCAGATCGGCGCCAAGCCGGGCAAGCACATCATGCAGATCTCCGGACGTAGCGCCGGAATCGATTGGAACGCGTTCAACTATCGCAATGGGCCCGCTGTCGAGTCCTTCGTCCATTTTCATGATAGTGACGCCGGTCTCGCTATCCCCGGTCATGATAGCGCGCTGAATTGGCGCCGCACCCCGCCAGCGCGGCAGAAGCGAGGCGTGCACGTTGAATGCGCCACGCGCAAATGCATCGAGAATGGATTTGGGGAGAATCAAGCCATAGGCGACGACGACGGCCACATCCGCTTGAAGCGCGCGCGCCGCGCTTGCGGCTTCCGCGGTGCGCAAGCTTGTCGGCGTGTCCATGGGCAAGCCCAGCCGTTCCGCGATGCGTTGGATTGGGCTTGCATGGACTGCCAGACCGCGTCGCCCGGCGGGCTTTGCCGGACGCGTGTAGACCGCCGCGACATGGTGTTGCTGCGCAACTTCGAGCAGCGTCGGCACGGCAAAATCCGGCGTGCCCATAAATACAACGCGCACTTTTACCTCCGCGCTTCAGCGAGAGGTATGACAGAGTGCAGCTGCTTCAGGCGAGCTAATTCGCTGCACAAACAAAAACCCGCCGACTTTCTCGGCGGGCCCTCGTCGGAAGCGCCTGCCCCAGTACTTCCGTGGGTACAGGCCTGTCGCAACCGACATGGCTCTTGTATCCTGCTTTTGTGACATGACTGTGACGCCATGAACGAGCATTTGCCCAGCCGCCTCGAAGCTGAAGCGCTGCACCGCATCGTGGTGGCTGGCGGGGGCGCGGCCGGGCTCGAACTCGTCACCTGGCTCGGCAACGGAATGGGCCGGCGCGGCCGCGCGCGCATTACGCTTGTCGAATGTGCGCGCACGCATCTTTGGAAACCGCTCCTCCATGCGGTGGCCGCGGGCAGCATGGACGCAAGCGAGCATGAGCTCGATTATCTTGCCCAGGCGCACTGGCACGGCTTCCGCTATCGCTTCGGAGAAATGATCGGGCTCGATCGGAGCAGGAAGGAAGTGCGGCTTGCCGCAACCTTCGACGAGGAAGGCCGTCCCATCACCCCGCAGCGTACAATCCCTTATGACACCCTGGTGATTGCGGTCGGCAGCGTCACCAACGATTTCGGCACACCCGGCGTAACCGAGTATGCCGTCCCTCTGGAAACACCCGCGCAGGCGGCGCGCTTCAATCGGCGTCTCGTCAATGCCTGCATTCGCGCCCACGCACAGGAGGGGCCCATCCGCCGCGGACAGCTGCACGTCGCGATCGTGGGGGCCGGCGCGACCGGAACCGAACTTGCCGCCGACCTGCACCGCACCACACGCGAAGTCGTCGCCTATGGGCTCGATCGCATCGATCCCGAGCGCGATATCCGCATCCTGCTCTTCGAAGCCGCGCCGCGCATTCTGCCCGGACTGCCCGAACGCATTTCCAACGCGACGCGGCGGCTGCTCGAAGAACTCAACATAGAGATCCATGCTGGCACGGCGGTGGCAGAGACCACGGCCGAGGGCGTGCGGCTCGCGAACGGCGATTTCATCGCCTCCGAGCTGGTGGTTTGGGCGGCCGGCGTGAAGGCGCCCGACGTACTGAAAGATTTGGATGGGCTCGAAACAAACCGGGTCAACCAGCTTGTTGTGCACCAGACGCTGCAGACCACGCGCGATCCAAACATATTCGCAATCGGGGATTGCGCCGCCTGTCCGCGCCCCGGCGAGGTCACGCCGGTACCGCCACGCGCCCAGGCGGCGCATCAGGAGGCGGCGCACATGGTCAAGCAGATCGAGCGCCGCCTGCATGGAGAGCCGCTGCGCCCATACGTCTATCGAGATTTTGGCTCACTCGTATCGCTCGGCAAATACAGCACGGTCGGCAATCTGATGGGCTTTCTCGTTGGCCGCAACTTCATCATCGAGGGACTGTTTGCCAGGCTGATGTACCGATCGCTCGAGGCCTTGCACGAGCGCGCGCTGCACGGGACGTTACGCACCGCTCTCGCATTGTTTACGCGCGCGCTGTCCCGCCGTACCGGTCCGCAGGTGAAGCTGCACTGACTTCGTCACTGGCCTTGCGCCTTGCGGTGAAGCTCCTCGCCGATGGCCTTGTAGTCGTACGTTGGGTAGAACTCGGTGCGGTAGGCGGCCCATGCCGTTTGCTCGACGGCCCGGTTCACTTCCCGTAGTCTCTCGGCAGGCACACGTAACGTGATCACCTGCCCGATTCCCATCATCACGTACCAGCTCACCACCTCGATATTCGGCGGCGGAAAGGCCTTGTAATAACCGCTGCTCTGCAGCTGCGCCTGAATCTGCTCGAGCGTCTTGGATTGGTCATGCTTGAAAAAGATGGTCAGCAGGATTGTGCCCGCCGAAGCCGACGGAGCGGCGGGTTGCGCTTGCGCAGGTGCGCAGGTTAACGCGACCGCGACGAGCGCGGATGCAATGGTGCAGATGATGCGTGCCATGGATACCTCCTTCTGTTTGTGAAATCCCAGTCTGCGGCTATCAGGCCCGTTTTGCCACTTTGACAAACTTCTTGAGCACGCGGTCGCGCTTGAGCTTCGACAGATGATCGATGAACAGGATGCCGTTGGTATGGTCGATCTCGTGCTGGAGGGCAGTGCCGAGCAAGCCACTGGCGGCGATCTCGTGTGATTTTCCCTCGAGATCGATATAGCTCACGCGCACAAGGGCGGGCCGCTCCACTTCACTGTAAAATTCAGGAATCGAGAGGCACCCCTCCTCATAGGTCGATTTCTCATCGGACGACCAGACCACTTCCGGATTGATGTAGACTTGGGGCTTGCGCGGCTCGTCCTTTTTCGCGAGGTCAAGGGTGATGACGCGTTTCATGGCGCCGATCTGCACCGCCGCCAAGCCGATGCCCGGCGCGTCGTACATTGTCTCGAACATCTCATCCACGAGCTTGCGAACAGCGACGTCGATCTTCGTCACCGGTTCGGATCGTTTGCGCAGTCGTTTGTCGGGAAGAATCAGGATTTCGCGGATAGCCATGGCGCGCGATGTAAGTGGCGCTCGGAAAGCGGTCAATGCGATGGAATTGGGCGCGTCGCCTGGAGCCATGCCAAGCAGGTCGGGGTCTCCGACCAGCCCTAGTTCATCTTTTGTTCTCCGACTGGAATCGCGTAGAATACGCACTCATGCCTGACACCAAAGCGTCGCCTCGTGGCCCAACGAGTAAGCTGATGACGGCTACGCCCGAGAGCCAGCCGGCACGCGCGAGCTTTTCGGAGACGCTTGCGTCTATGTCCAGCCGCGTGTGCTCATCGTGCTGTTCCTGGGCTTCTCGGCCGGGTTACCCCTGGCACTCTCGGGTTCCACGCTGCTCGTCTGGATGCGCGAAGCCGGCATCGACCTCGGCGTGATCGGCTTGTTCGCCCTCGTCGGCACGCCCTACACGATCAAGTTTCTCTGGGCCCCCGTCGTCGACGCCCTGGACGTCCCGCTTCTCTGCAAGTTGTTTGGACGCCGGCGCGGGTGGTTGTTGCTCTCGCAGCTTTTTCTGATGATTGCGATTGCCCTCCTTGGGCTTTGCAATCCGGGGCTCGCCCACTGGTACGTGGTATTCGGGGCGGCGGTTCTGGTCGCCACCGCCTCGGCTACCCCGGACATCGTCATTGACGCATTTCGCATCGAGAGTCTGCCGGAAAGCGAGCAGGCCGCAGGCATGGCTTCCTATGTGGCAGCCTACCGCATCGGAACGCTGGTCTCGACGGCCGGCGCGCTTTTCCTGGTAAACGGGCTGGAAGGGCTGGGCTTTGCCAAAAACGGCGCCTGCACCGCCGCCTATTTGGTCATGGCGGCGCTGGTCCTCGCCGGCATGGCCACCGCGCTGATCGCCCGTGAGCCGGAGAAATCTGCCCTCGCCGAGACCGAGCACGCAACGCATGCGCGCGAGAGCCCGTTGAAGCGGGTGGCCGTCGCCGCCTATGGGGCCTTTGCGGACTTTGTCACCCGCGATGCGGCGTTTGTGGTGCTCGCATTCGTGATCCTGTTCAAATTCACGGACGCCTCTGCGCACGGCAACGCAATATGCGCTGCTCACTGCTCTGGCCGCAGTCGGACGCACTTATCTGTCATCCGGCGCAGGCTACATCGCCGAGTTCAGCGGCTGGCCGTGGTTCTTCGTCATCTGTGCGCTGGCCGCGCTGCCAAGCCTGGTCCTGCTCGGCTGGCTGCAGCGCCGGGGGCATTTCGGCACGCTTGCCACGAACTATACGGCGCCCTGAGAACTCGTCATTCCGGGGCGCCGCGAAGCGGCGAACCCGGAATCCATAACCAAGGCCTGGGATTATGGATTCCGGCTCTCGGCCCTCGGCCTCGGCCGGAATGACGCTGGCTGGATCAGCTTTCCTTGGCGCCGCGCATGAGGAGAAGAGCTTTTTCAATATTTCTCCAGGTCTGCGCCTGCTCGTGGTCGCCCTTCTGCTCGAACGCGCTCGCCTTCTGCGCAGCTTCGGCGATTGCCCTGGTCCCATGGGCGTCGAACAGCTGTCGCGCATAGTCCTGAATATCGATTGTCTGCATGGTCAAACTCCCGTGCGCAGGGACTCTACCTAAATCGTTACGGCGCCGAAGTGTTCCATTTGCGTAGGGTGGGCAAAGGCGTGCTCTTGCGCGCCGTGCCGTCGCGTGAACGTCTGTCCGCTGACCGCCGTGGCAAAACCCCGCACCAGGTGTTAAGTCGGCCTCATGCCAGTCAAAGCCGCGCAGATAACCGTCGCTCCGGCGCCCGCTCAGGGCAAGCCGGTGCACAAAGGCGATCACATCTTCCTGGTCGACGGCTCCTCTTACATTTTTCGCGCCTACCATGCGCTGCCGCCGCTTTCGCGCAAGTCGGACGGGCTGCAGGTGAATGCGGTCCTCGGCTTCTGCAACATGCTCTGGAAGCTCCTGCGCGAGACGAAATCGGACGAGCGTCCCTCACATCTCGCGGTGGTATTCGACAAATCGGAAAAGACGTTCCGCAACGAACTGTTCTCGCATTACAAGGCCAATCGCCCGCCGCCGCCCGATGATCTGCGTCCGCAATTCGCTCTCATTCGCGAAGCGGTGCGTGCGTTCGACATTCCCTGCCTGGAACAGGGAGGCTTCGAAGCAGACGACCTGATTGCCACCTATGTGCGCGACGCCTGCGATGCCGGCGCCAGTGCGATCATCGTTGCCTCGGACAAGGACCTCATGCAGCTCGTGCGCGATTGCGTGCTCATGTACGACAGCATGAAGGACCGCCGCATCGGCATCCCGGAGGTGATGGAGAAATTTGGGGTGCCGCCCGACAAAGTCATCGACGTGCAGGCGCTGATCGGGGATTCCACCGACAACATACCCGGCGTGCCCGGGATCGGCGTGAAAACGGCGGCGCAGCTTATCTGCGATTATGGAGATCTGGAGACGCTGCTCGCGCGCGCAGGCGAGATCAAGCAGGAGAAACGGCGCCAGGCTCTGATCGAGCATGCCGGCAGCGCACGCTTGTCGAAGAGGCTGGTCACGCTCAATGATCGGGTGCCGCTCGAAGTGCCGATCGAGGAGCTTGCGGTGCATGAGCCGGATTACAAGCGGCTCATTGCTTTCCTCAAGGCGATGGAGTTCACGGCGCTGACCCGGCGCGTCTGCGAGTTCGCCAATATCGACGCGGCGGAGATCGAGCCTGATCCGAAACTGAAGGCTGCCTCCGCACGTGAGCCGCTCGCCCCTGCACCCGCGCCTCGCGCCGCCCCCGGCAAAGTGCGTGAGAGCGCACTCGCGCGGGCAGTGACGACGCAGTCCGAGCTTACGCCGCGGGCACTCGTTGAGGCGCGGACGAAAGACGCGCGCAAGGCGAAATTCGACCGTTCAAAATACGAGGTTGTGCGCGACTTCGATCGCCTGCATGCCTGGATTGCGCGCGCGCGCGAACTCGGGGCGATCGCAATAGATACGTCGACCGCCAGTCTCGACCCGGTGCAGGCGACGCTATGCGGCTTCTCGCTCGCGCTTGCTCCGAATGAAGCCTGTTATGTGCCGCTCGCCCACCGCCAGGGCGGAGAAGGCGGCAAGGGCAGCCTGTTTGTCGGAGAGCTTGTCGCCGATCAGGTCGAAGAGGCTGCGGCGCTTGCGGCACTGAAACCGCTGCTCGAAGATGCGGGAGTTCTTAAGATCGGGCACAACATCAAGTTCGACTTGCAGATGTTTGCGCTGCGCGGCATCACGCTGCGCAGCTACGATGACATCATGCTGATGTCGTATGTGCTCGATGCCGGGCGCGCAGATCACGGGCTCGAGGCGCTTGCCAAACGCTATTTTGATCACACGACGATCGACTTCAACGAGCTGACCGGATCTGGAAAATCGAGGCTTTCCTTCGAGTGCGTCGACGTGGAAAAGGCGGCGCAGTACGCGGCGGAAGATGCGGACGTGACCTTGCGGCTGTGGCGGCTGCTCAAGCCGCGGCTCGTCAACGAGCGGGTCTCCAGCGTCTATGAGACCCTCGAGCGGCCGCTGGTTGCGATGCTCGCACGCATGGAGCGCCACGGGATTTCCATCGATCCTGCGGCGCTGTCCCAGCTCTCAGTGGACTTCGGCCGCAAGGCAGCCGCGCTTGAAACCGAGATCCAGAAGCTCGCGGGCGAACCGCTCAACCCCGGAAGTCCGAAGCAATTGGGCGACATTCTGTTCGGCAAATTCGGCCTGCCGGGCGGCACAAAAACGAAGACCGGCGCGTGGTCCACGGGAGCGCGCGCGCTCGACGAGCTGGCCGAGCAGGGACACGAGCTGCCGCGCAAGATCCTCGAATGGCGCCAGGTGGCCAAGCTTCGCTCGACCTATACGGAGGCGCTGCCGCTTCACCTCAATCCTAAAACCAAGCGCGTGCATACCTCCTACGCGCTTGCCTCGACGACTACTGGCCGGCTCGCCTCCTCCGAGCCCAATCTGCAGAACATTCCCATTCGCACCGAAGAAGGACGCAAGATCCGCCGCGCGTTTGTCGCGAGCGCAGGCCAAAAGCTCGTCTCCGCCGACTACTCGCAGATCGAGCTGCGCCTCCTTGCCGAGATCGCAGGCATCGAGGCTCTGCGCAAGGCGTTCCGGGAGAAGCTCGATATTCATGCCATGACGGCTTCCGAGATGTTCGGAGTGCCGATCAAGGGCATGCCCGCCGACGTGCGGCGCCGCGCCAAGGCGATCAATTTCGGGATCATCTACGGCATCTCGGCTTTCGGACTTGCCAACCAGCTGGGGATCGAGCGCGAGGAAGCGGGAGCTTATATCCGGCGCTATTTCGAGCGCTTCCCCGGAATTCGGGACTACATGGAAGCGACCAAGGCATTCGCGAAACAGAACGCCTACGTGCTCACGCTCTTTGGGCGCAAATGCCATTATCCGGACATCAGCAACCCGAATCCCTCCATCCGCTCCTTTAACGAGCGCGCCGCCGTCAATGCGCGCCTGCAAGGCACTGCCGCCGACATCATCCGGCGCGCCATGGTGCGCATGGATCGGGCGCTCGCCGAGCAAAAGCTCTCCGCGCGCATGCTGCTGCAGGTGCATGACGAACTCGTGTTCGAAGTGCCGGAGAACGAAATCGAAGCAACCTTGCCGGTGGTCAAGAAAGTGATGGAAGACGCGCCGCTCCCTGCGCTTTCATTGACGGTGCCGCTTGCGGTGGATGCGCGCGCCGCCGGCAACTGGGACGACGCGCATTAAGGCGATGGTAGTAGTGCGCATGAGCGTAGCGACATGCGGGAAAGTCCCGGATATCGCTGACGCTCATCCGGGCTACATTTTTGCTAATCGAATTTGATCCCCATCGCCCGCACGATGGGTCGCCAACGCGTTATTTCCGATTCCACGTAGGCACGATAGCGCTGCGGATCGAGACCGCCCTGCGGCTCGAACGTGCCTGAGATCAACAGCTGCTGGTAGGCTGGCTCGTCGAGGGCCTTCTGATTCGCTTGCGCAATCTGCTCGATGATGGATTTGGGGGTGCCGGCCGGCACAAAGAGGCCGATGAAATTCGGCGCGACCAGGTCGGGGACGCCCTGCTCGATGGCGGTGGGAAGATCCGGCGCCGCAAGAAGGCGCGTAGCCTGGGTGACTGCAAGCACATTCAGCTTGCCGCTGCGATGGAGCTCGAGCACATGATTGGTCATCGCCGGGATGATCATCGGGATTTGTCCGGCAAGAATGTCGGCAATGGCTGGGCCTGCTCCTCGATAGGGCACGTGAATGAGGTCGGTGATGCCCACTTTCATCTTGAACAGCTCGCCGGTGAGGTGATTGAGCGAGCCGTGGCCGGCCGACCCATACGCAAGTTTGCCGGGGTTTGCCTTGGCATAGGCGATAAGCTCGTTGAGGTCGCGGACCGGAACGGATGGATTCACCGCGATGGCAAAGGCGGTAATGGCTATCCCGGAAACCGGCTCGAACTCCTTGAGCGGATCGTAGAGCGGGTGCGTCTTCAGCAGGGCTTCGGGGACGTGCGTGGTCGCGCCGCCGAGCAGAATGGTGTAGCCGTCCGGCCGCGCGTGCGCTGCTTGTGCAGCCCCCACGGAACTGCCGCCGCCCCCGATATTTTCCACCACGAGCGTGCCCAGGAGCGGTTTCATCTTCTCCGCCCAGGGCCGGCCGATGGTGTCGAACGCGCCGCCGGGCGGAAAAGGCACGATCAGGCGAACCGGTCGATCAGGATATTGCGCGAATGTCGGACTCGAATGCGCGAGAAACGCGAAAGCCAACCCGGAGCTCGAGACCAAGAAGCCGCGCCGTGTCATTGCCTCACCGGAGACGGAGGACGAAGACAGACGCCGGAAGACAGATCACGGACCACAGAAGGAGAACGCATGCACAGAGTGTCAATTTGTCCGCGATCGCCTGTCGCGCATCCCCTGACATCTGTCGTCTGTCCTCTGTCGTCTGACTCGAGATTACCATAGCCTGGTGGGCCGAATGCAATGATTGCATCCGCGCGGCGGCTGACATGCACCGGAGTGGGCATCGCCGCCGCTAGCCTGGTGCCGCAGCATGCCCTGGCGGCGCCCGTCCTCGACGGGACGGCCCTGCGCTGGTCATGGGCACTACCTTTCATCGGCATTCTTCTCACCATCGCAACCGGGCCGCTGCTCTATCCGCGCGTCTGGCATCGTCACTACGGCAAGCTCGCCTTCGCCTGGAGCACGTTCACGCTGGCGCCGCTTGCCGCGCTCTACGGCAGCGCGGCTGCCGCCGCCGCGTTTGTGCATACCATGCTGGAAGAGTTTCTCGGGTTCATCCTCTTGCTGTTCGCCCTCTACGTGGTTGCAGGCGGAATATGGGTGAAAGGCGAACTGCGCGGCACGCCGCTCGTCAACGGCGCCATGCTCGGTCTCGGGACCATGATGGCGAGCGTGGTAGGCACGACCGGCGCTGCCATGATCCTGGTGCGGCCGCTCCTGCGCGCCAATATGGCGCGACTGCACAATGCGCATGTACTTGTCTTCTTCATTCTGCTGGTTGCCAATATCGGCGGCGCGCTCACGCCGCTCGGAGATCCGCCGCTGTTCGTGGGCTTTCTCCGCGGCGTCGATTTTTTCTGGACGGCACGACACCTGTGGGAGCCCACATTAGCCCTGGCGACGTTCGTCCTCGCCGTCTTCCTCGCCGTCGATTTCTGGTTCTATCGCAAGGACCGGCTTGTCAGCACGGTCGGCGAAACCGCGCCACCCGTGGCCCTGCGCATCAGCGGCGCCATCAATCTTGTCCTGATCGCCGGTATCGCCACAGCGATCCTTGCGTCCGCGGCCTGGAAGAGTGGGATCTCTTTCCAATTTTACGGCGCCACGCTCGAGCTTGAAGAGATTGTGCGCGACTGCGTTTTACTGCTCATCGCCGCAGCCTCTGTGCTGCTCACCCCCAAGGAGCACCGCGAGGCAAACGGCTTCAGCTGGGAGCCCATAATCGAAGTGGCCATTCTGTTCGCCGGCATATTCATTTGCATCATTCCGGTGATCGCAATGCTTTCTGCCGGCGAGCATGGCGCATTTTCCTGGCTGGTGGCCGCAGTGACGAGCGAGGGCCGCGCCCACGACGTCGCCTATTTCTGGCTCACGGGCATTCTGTCCGCATTCCTCGACAATGCCCCCACCTACCTCGTGTTCTTCGAGCTTGCAGGCGGCGATGCGTTCGAGCTGATGGGCCCCTTGGCCACGACTCTTGCTGCCATCTCGATGGGCGCGGTCTACATGGGCGCCCTCACCTATCTGGGCAACGCGCCCAATCTGATGATCTACGCCATTGCGGTCGAACGCGGCGTGCGCATGCCGAGCTTTTTCGGCTACATGCTCTGGTCGAGCGCCGTGCTCCTGCCCGGCCTTCTGGTGCTGACTTTCGCTTTCGCTATGAATCTCCTCTAGGGGCTCGCAAAAGCTTCAGCTTGCGCGCCCGCTCCCCGATAATAGCCCATTCGTCGCGGACAACAGACTTTGAACCAGGCGAGCGCAGGAATCTCAGGAAGGGTGGATCACGCCCTTGCCGGCGGTCTGCTGGTCGAACAGACGATAGGCCTGTTCCGCCTCATTCAGCTTCCAGCGATGGGTAAACAGGCAATCGAGATCGATGCCCCGATCGGCAATATAGCGCGCGCAGTCGCCTTGCCCGACGCTGGAAAAGGTCCATGAGCCGACCACGGTGATCTGCCGCCGCAACAGATCGTTGCTGACGTCGAGCGTCACGGTCTCGCCCTCGCCCACATAGCAGGCCTGACCCCAGGTGCGCAGGCAGCGCACCGCTTGCGCGCGCGCCGTGGGCGAGGAGGAGGCCTCGAGCGAGCGGTGCGCACCCCAGCCGTGAGTGAGATCCCTGATGGCGCCGACCACGTCGTTTGTGGTTTGGGGATTGATCAGCGCGTGCGCGCCAAATTCTTTGGCGCGGTCGAGGCGTTCGTGGCTGGTGTCCAACGCGATCACGCGCGCGCCCATTTGCGAGGCAAGGAGCGTCGCCGAAAGTCCGACCGGCCCCTGGCCGAACACCGCAATACTGTGATCGCCCTGCAGTCCAATGCGGTGCAGCGCCGCCCAGGCGGTTCCGGTGCCGCACGAAATGGCTGCCCCCGCATCGAACGACAGCTCATCCGGCAATGGAACCAGCGTGCGCGCAGGACATTTCATGTAGCTCGCGTGCGCGCCATGGCCGGTCACGCCATAGACTTCCTTCACGCCTTCGACGCACAGCTGCATCCAGCCCGTCACGCACTGCGCGCACACGCCGCATCCGCGGTAATGGTGCTGCATCACTCGCATGCCGGGGCGCGCCTGCTTCTCGTTGACGCCTGGGCCGACCTCGGCGACGACCCCGCACGGTTCGTGCCCGGCAATCACCGGGCCGCCGGCGGCGGTGAATCCCAGGGAGGCAGGACCGCCCGCGGCGCGATAGAATTTCAGGTCGCTGCCGCACATCCCGGACGATTTGATCTCCAACACGACTTCACCGGGTCCGGGCTGCGGGTCCGGAAACTCGCGAATCTCGACCTTCCGATTCCCGGTGAACACCACTCCTTTCATCGAGTTCTCCTCAGTGCGAGCAATCGCAGGATGAGCTAAGCGCCAGGCCTGACCTTGAGTGGGCATGCATGCGATAGGTTTGCTTCGCTATGCTATCCTACAGGTTTGCGAATTGCCGGCAGCAGCGCAACAAGCCAGGCGATCGCCAGGACGGAGAATCAGGCCATGTTGGACCGACCCCACAAGCTCCAGACCTACCAAACCTATATCGACGGCAAGTGGGTGGATGCCGCCTCCGGCAAGACTTTCGAGACGATCGATCCCTACACCGGCGAGGCTTGGGCACTCATTCCCGAATGCGACAAGGCCGATGCCGACCGCGCGGTTGAGGCCGCGTACCGCGCCTTCGAGACAGGGCCGTGGCCGCAGATGACACCCACCGCGCGGGGCAAGGCGATGCGCCGCATTGCCGCGCTTATTGAAAAGCACGCGGAACACCTCGGCCGCGTCGAGGTGCGCGACAACGGGAAGCTCATCTCGGAGATGGCGGCGCAGACCCGCTACATGCCCGAGTGGTTCTATTACTACGGCGGGCTTGCCGACAAAATTCAGGGCGCAGTGGTCCCGGTCGATCGTCCCGACCATTTCACGTATGTGCTCAGGGAACCGGTCGGCGTCTGCGCCTTCATCACGCCTTGGAACTCGCCCCTGATGCTCACCGGCTGGAAGCTTGCGCCCGCGCTCGCAGCCGGCTGCACGGTCGTTATCAAGCCGTCCGAATACACCTCCGCCTCGCTGCTCGAATTCATGCGCCTCGTCATCGCCGAGGCCGACATTCCCCCGGGCGTCATCAACGTCGTTACGGGCTACGGCGCCGTTGCCGGCGAGCCGCTCGTCACGCATCCCAAGGTCGCGAAGGTCGCGTTTACCGGGGGCACCGTCACGGGAGCGCGCGTGAACGAACTCGCAGCCAGGACGTTCAAGAAGGTCTCGCTCGAACTCGGCGGCAAGTCCCCCAACATCGTGTTCGATGACTGCATTCTCGAGGACGCAGTCAGCGGAGCCATTTCGGGCATTTTTGCCGCCACCGGCCAGACCTGCATCGCCGGCTCGCGCCTGCTCGTGCAGGAGACGATCCATGACGTGTTCGTGGAGAAGGTCGTGGCCATGGCCAGGCAGGCGCGCCTCGGCGATCCATCGAAGGCTGAGACGCAGGTGGGCCCGGTCACCACGCCGCCGCAGTATCAGAAAATCCTTTCCTACATCGATATCGCCAAGGGCGAGGGTGCCAAATGCGTGCTGGGCGGCGGCCCGGCGACGAAGGAGGAAGGCGGCGGCAAATATTTCGTCAAACCGACCATCTTCACGGGCGTCGAGAACAAGATGCGGATCGCCCAGGAGGAGGTGTTCGGGCCCGTGCTCTCGGTCATCAAGTTCAAGGACGAGGACGAAGCCGTGCGCATCGCGAACGATATTTCCTATGGGCTTGCCGCCGGAGTGTGGACGCAGTCGGTCAAGCGCGCGCATACAATGGCCAAGCGCATCAGGGCCGGCACCGTGTGGGTGAATACCTATCGGGCGGTGAGCTTTCTCATGCCCTTCGGCGGCTACAAGGCGTCCGGCCTGGGACGCGAGAACGGCATGGAGGCGATAGAGGGCTACCTGCAGTCGAAGAGCGTGTGGATCAATAACGGGCCAGGGGGCGGCAATCCATTCGTCATGAAGACCGCCGGGTAGCGCACGGACACCGCGCAACGGCGTGCGCGCCCTCGACATTCAAAACCGAACGACAATTTGACCTTCGCCAGCTAACCAATTTGGCAGCTCCGGGGCGGCGGGAGCCATTTTTCGGCCCGCTTGGGCAGGTAGAAACTCCGGTGCGTGGGGGAGTGGCGCGCGCTTGGGAGATTCTGGCTTGTCTCTTCGTCGTAAGACGACTCTCGAGACGACTCTTGAGACGATTCTTGGGTTCAGCACCCGTCCTATCCTGACTGTTGCAATGCTCGTCGCGGCGCTCCTCGGCTGCGCCAGCCCGGCGTCGGCCGAAGGGCTGTTTGAGGCGCTTTTCGGACGCTGGACCGGTCCAACCGCCTACGCCGACCCGCAACCGCAATTCAATCCGTTCGCCGCACGGGAAAGCACGGGGTCGGTAGCCTATTGTGTGCGGCTGTGCGACGGGCGCTATTTCCCCATCCAGCGCCATGGCGGAATAAGTCCTGCCCAAGCGTGCAGCTCGTTTTGTCCAGCGAGCGCGACGAAGATCTACACCGGAGGAAGCAGCATCGATCACGCGGTCAGCACGGATGGCAAGCGATATACCGAGCTGAACACCGCGTTTGTTTATCGCGACAAGATCGTCTCGGGCTGTTCCTGTAATGGCAAAGATGCCTTCGGCCTGGTCAATACGCCGGTGGCGGAGGATACCACGCTGCGCCCCGGGGACATCGTCGCCACGAACAGCGGGCTCATGGCATATAACGGCAGTAACGACCCGCGCGCGCCGAATTTCACGCCGATCAGTTCTTATGCCGGACTCGCCGCCGATATGCGCCAAAGGCTCACCGAAACGAAGATCGCGCCTGCAACCGAAACCCCGGCGCCACCGCCTCGCAAGCAAGCGGAAAGCACCGCGCGCAATACACGCGGGCAGCGCGCTCAGGCGGACAGATAACCCGCGACCTCCTCCGCGATCGACAGCGCGCAGGTAAGCCCGGGCGATTCGATCCCGAACAAGTTCACAAAGCGATTGAGCCCATGCTGGGCCGGCCCTTCTATCAGAAAGTCGCGCGGCGGCTCGCCGGGCCCGCTCAGCTTCGGCCTGATGCCGCAATAGTCGGGCGTCAGCGCGCCGTCGGGCAGCGCCGGCCAATAGGTGCGGATGCGCTCATAGAATGACTGCGCGCGGCCGGCGTCCACGTCATAGTTTTCGCTCTCGATCCACTCCACGTCCGGGCCAAAGCGCATGCGCCCGGCGAGATCGATAGTGACGTGAACGCCAAGCCCGCCGGGCACGGGCACGGGATAAATGAGCCGCGAGAAGGCGGTAGGACTGCAGCCGAAATAATTTCCTTTGGCGAGAACCAAGCGGGGCACCCGCTCGGCCGGATAGCCCTCCGTCTCGCGCGCGAGCCGCTGCGCTCCCAGCCCCGCGCTGTTGATGACCGCGTCAAAGTGCAAGAACTCGCAGCCGTCATCGCCGAAGAACGCGAGCCATCCAGTTTGCGCCCGCGAGAGCCGATGGATGCGCGTATTGAAGGCGATCACGCCGCCGCGGTCCTCAAGGTCCCCACGCAAGGCCAACATGAGGCGATGGCTGTCGACCACACCCGTCTCGGGCGAATGCATGGCCGCCACGCAGGAAAGCTTAGGCTCGAGGCGATTGGCCGTCGCTTGGTCAATGATCTCGATGCCTTCCACTCCGTTGATTTCAGATTGTTTGAAAATCTTTTCGAGGCTTGGGAGTTCGGCCTGGCTGGTGGCAACCACGAGTTTGCCGGCTTTGCGATGCGGCACGCCGTGCGATTCGCAGAACGCGTAGAGCATCCGTCGCGAGCGTGGGCAGTGATAGGCGCGCCGAGAGCCGGTCGGATAATACAGCCCGCCGTGAACCACTTCGCTATTGCGCGAAGAGATGCCGGTGCCGATCGTATTGGCTGCCTCTGCAACGACGACTTCGTGCCCGCGAAGCGCCAAGGCACGCGCGACGGCAAGCCCGATCACTCCGGCACCGACGACAAGGACTTGCATTGGGCCGGGGGGAGCTTCCTAATGTCGCTGGCCTCGCGGCCATGGAAAAGGGTACCATTATAGGGTTGACAGTGTACCCTAAAGTGGTACTGATCTACTATCTTTGATACGTGTGCCCGGGCGGATCACCGCGCCGGGCTTTTTTGTAGCGAAGTACAAGCGCACGGCAAAGAAAAATCGGCTGAACTGGAGCGCGTGCGACGACCGATAAGCGTGACAAAGCGAAACTAAGCCCTCGTTCAGAAGCAAAGAGATCGCTGATCAGGCTTTATTGTTTCCCGGACGCAAGCCGGTTTTCTTCAACACATCAGACGCGGCGCGGGCGGGAAGCCTGTTTTTGAGCCTGTAATTTACAAGCCGCGCGTCATCGGCCTGTTTCTGCCAAAATTGAAAAAACGAAGCCACCGAAAACGCCGGCCCTCCTCCGCCACGCGTCTATACCCGGTACCAGGCGGGCCGACCCGGCCGGCCGGAGGCGAATGCCTATCTCCTGACCATTCACGCTTCCACGGGAAGACCGACATAGTTCTCGGCCAGCGAACGTGAGGCGGCCACCGAACTCGTGACATAGTCCAGATCCGCGAGCTGTCGCTTACGGTCGAACGCGTTGTGGCGCGGATCAAGATGAAACATCTGCGTCATCCACCAGGAGAAGCGCTGCGCTTTCCATACCCGCCGCAAGCAAATCTCGGAGTACCGCTCCAGGAGCTCGGCGCTTCCATGGCGATAGAATTCTTCGAGCCCGCTGGCGAGCACCACCACGTCCGCGAAAGCGAGGTTCATACCTTTTGCCCCCGTTGCGGGCTGAATATGGGCAGAGTCGCCAGCCAAATAGAGCCTGCCGTACTGCATGGGCTCGATCACGAAACTGCGCATGGGCGTAATGCCCTTCTGCAAAATCTTACCCTCGATCAGCGTGCGGGTCTGGCCAAGCCGGGCCTGCAACTCCTGCCAGACGCGCGCATCAGGCCAGTTCTCGATGTCGTCCTCCGGATCGCATTGCACATAGAGTCGCGCCAAGTTAGCGGAGCGCTGGGAATAAAGAGCAAAACCGCGCTCGTGGTAGGAATAGATCAGCTCGTGCTCCGGCGGCGGCGATTGCGACAGAATACCGAGCCAACCGAAAGGATATTCGCGGTCATAGGCCGCGAGCAGGTGGGAGGGGATGCTGGGCCGGCAAACGCCATGAAAGCCGTCACAGCCGCCGACGAAATCACAATCGATCTGATGCTCGGCACCATCATGCCGGAAGCGGATTTTCGGTTGCGGGCTCAAAAGGTCGTGCACGCTTACATCGCTCACTTCGAAGAAAATCGTTCCGCCCCGTTGCAGGCGATGGTGGATCAGGTCTTTGACAATTTCCTGCTGGCCATAGATCGTCACGCCCTTGCCGACCAACTCGCGGAAGTTGATGAATTGGAGTTTTTCGCTGAATGCGAAATGGACCCCGTTGTGGAAGGCGCCTTCGCGCTGCATGCGCTCGCCCACTCCGGTTTCGATGAGGAGATCGGTTGCCCACTGCTCGAGCAGGCCGGCGCGGATGCGGTTCTCCACATAGGCGCGGCTGCGATCTTCCAAAATGACTGATTCAATGCCCTGTCGGTGCAACAGATGGGCAAGCATCAGACCGGCAGGACCGGCGCCTACGATTCCGACCTGCACGCGCATGCCTGTCATTTCTCGGGCGTTTGAATGCTATGAGAGCGCAGTGGCCAAGTCATCGATCAGGTCGTCTGCGTTCTCTATTCCCACGGAGAAGCGGACCAGCGTGTCGCCTATGCCTAGGCCGGAGCGCACCTCCGGCGGCAACGAGGCATGCGTCATGAGCGCCGGATGTTCCACAAGGCTCTCGACGCCGCCCAGGCTTTCGGCCAGTGCGAACAGGCGGCAGCGCTCGAGAAAGCGGCGGGTGTCATCGAGCGTTCCCGCAAGGTCGGCTGCAATCATGCCGCCGAAGGCCTGCATCTGCTTTTTCGCAAGCACATGTTGCGGGTGACTCGGAAGACCGGGGTAGAATACGCGCCGCACTTTGGGATGGCGTTCGAGCCAGCCGGCAATCTGCAGGCCAGAGGCGCAGTGGCGTTCCATGCGCAACGCGAGCGTCTTCAGGCCGCGCAAAGCGAGAAATGAATCGAACGGCCCCTGAATGGCCCCCACCGCGTTATGCAAAAAATTCAGCCGCTCGCGCAGCTCTTCATTACTGCCTACCACTGCCACTCCGCCGATCATGTCGGAATGACCGTTGAGGTATTTGGTAGTCGAGTGGATGACCAGGTCAAACCCGTACTGCAGCGGGCACTGTACATATGGCGTAGCGAAGGTGTTATCCGATGCGGCCCAGATGCCGTGCCTGCGCGCAATCGATCCGATGAGCTCCAAATCGACGAGCTTGAGAAGCGGATTTGTGGGTGTTTCGACCCAAATCAACCTGGTATCCGGCCGGATGGCGGATTCGATGCTCTCGGCCTCGCCCATGTCGACGTAAGTGACCTGCAAACCGGCCGAGCGCGCCCGGACGCGGTTAAACAGGCGGCGCGAGCCGCCGTAGAGATCATCGACGGACAGAATATGCGAGCCCGCGTCGAGGCACTCGAGCACGGTCGAAATCGCAGCTAGCCCCGATGCAAAGGCAAAAGCGGCGCTTCCGCCTTCGAGCTCCGCTATGCAGCGCTCAAACGCCGCGCGCGTCGGGTTTTGGGTGCGCGCATACTCGTAGCCTTTGTGCACACCGGGAGACTGCTGCACGTAAGTCGACGTGGCATAGATCGGCATCATCACCGCGCCCGTCGTGGGGTCGGGCTCCTGGCCTGCATGCACACATCGCGTGGCAAAGCCGAGCTGATTCTTCCTGTTCATGCCGGCATCATAACAGCATGCACACGAGCAGCGTTACCGACCGATGCGGAAATAATTGATGAGGTCAAGGCGCGTAGCCAATCCCAGGAAGTGATCGCCTTCCATGACGATGGCGACATAATCCTTGCGAAACAGCGGAACGAGATCCGCAATCGGGGCGTCCGCGGAAACGGTTTCGAGTCGCTCCACCATCACGTCTTTGACCGGCTGCGCGAACACGGTTTCGGCATTACCGCGCGACGACAGCAGCGCCGCGAGCACGTCGCTCTCGTCGACCAGGCCGACCACGTGCGCGCGCTCGTCCACGACAGGCAGCTGCGAAACATCCGCCGAGCGCATGCGCGCAAAGACGGTGCGCAGATTGTCGTCGGGCCGCACCACCACGGCGCTGCCTTCGTCGAATCGATTGATGACGAGGTCGCCTACCGTGCCGTGCCGGTGCAGATGCGCCCACCCTTCCTGCGCAAGGAAAGCAGGGTTGAACACCTTGGACAGGTACTTCGCGCCGGAGTCGCAGACGAGCGTCACCACGCGTCTCGGCTCGGTTTGCGCGCGGCAATATCGCAGAGCCGCTGCCAAGAGCGTGCCTGAGGAGGAGCCAGCGAGCACGCCTTCGGCGCGCAGAAGCTCGCGTGCAGTATCAAAGCTTTCGGTGTCAGGAATGGTGAACGCCTCGCTGAGCAACGACAAGTCCGCATTGGGCGGGATGAAGTCTTCGCCGATGCCTTCCACAGCCCAGCTTCCCGCGTCGGGGAACGACCCGGTCTTGAAGAAAGGCGCCAAAATCGAGCCCGCCGGATCAGCAAGAACGATTTTCGTTTTCGGAGATACGTTGCGGAAAAACCTGCCGATGCCGGTCAGAGTGCCGCCTGACCCGACGCCGACCACGATGGCATCCACATCGCCGCCCGTCTGCTGGTGAATTTCCGGCCCGGTCGTTTTTTCATGCGCGTCGGGATTGGCCGGATTTGCGAACTGGTTGATGAAGAACGCGTTCGGGGTGCGCCGCGCGTGCGCTTCGGCAAGGTCCTGGTAGTAATCGGGATGGCCCTTGGCCACGTCCGAGCGCGTGATGACCACCTCGGCGCCCATGGCCTTGGCATGCAGCACCTTCTCGCGGGCCATCTTGTCAGGAACGACGAGGAGCGTCCGATAGCCCTTCCGGCCGCCGACGAGAGCGAGCCCGAGCCCGGTATTGCCGGCCGTTGCCTCGACGATGGTCCCGCCGGGCCGCAGCCGGCCGTCAGCCTCCGCTGCCTCGATCATGGCGCGCGCCGGCCGATCCTTGATCGAGCCGGAGGGGTTGGCGCTCTCGAGCTTGAGAAATAATCGGCAGGGGCCGCGATCGATGCGAGTGACCTCGATGAGCGGAGTAGCGCCGATCAGGTCGAGAACCGAGACCATGCGCCACTATACACGAGGCGCGGGCATCCTCGCGATCAGCCGGCGGCTGCCGCAGCGGGCTCCGTGTCGGCCGGCTTTTTCTCCGCGACGGGTCCAGAATCCTGGCCTTTGGCCTCTACGTCGCGGTCAACGAATTCAATCACCGCAACAGGGGCGGAATCGCCGTAACGGTAGCCGGCCTTGAGCACTCGCGTGTACCCGCCGTTGCGGTCCTGATAACGGGGGGCGAGCACCTCGAACAGCTTTTTGACCATGGCTAGGTCCGGCATCCGCGCGAGCGCCTGCCGCCGAGCGTGCAGGTCGCCGCGCTTGCCCAGCGTGACCAGCTTCTCGACGATCGGACGGAGGTCCTTCGCCTTGGGCACAGTGGTGACGATCTGCTCGTGCTTGATCAGAGCGGCGGCCATATTGGCGAACATGGCACGCCGGTGCTCGGACCTGCGATTGAGCTTACGATGAGCGTTGAGATGGCGCATGATTCGGTCGACGGAGGACAGACGACTGAGGACGCAAAGAATTCTTTCCTAATCTGTGGTCTGTCGTCCGTCTACTGTCCTCTGGTCAGTTCCGTCTACTGTCCTCTGGTCAGTAATGATCTTCGAAGCGCTTGGCCAGCTCGTCGATATTGTCAGGCGGCCAGCCAGGCACTTCCATGCCGAGATGCAGGCCCATCTGCGCCAGCACTTCCTTGATCTCATTGAGCGACTTGCGGCCGAAATTCGGCGTGCGCAGCATCTCGGCTTCGCTCTTCTGCACGAGGTCGCCAATGTAGACGATGTTGTCGTTCTTGAGACAATTTGCGGAGCGCACGGAGAGCTCGAGCTCGTCGACCTTCTTGAGGAAGGCTGGATTGAACGCCAGGTCTGGGATGCTTTCGGGAACGACTTCCTTCGGCAGCTCTTCGAAATTCACGAACACATTCAGCTGGTCCTGGAGAATGCGTGCCGCATAGGCGACCGCATCATCAGGAGTAACGGCCCCATTCGTTTCGATGTTCATGGTGAGCTTGTCATAATCGAGAATCTGACCTTCGCGCGTGTTCTCGACGCGGTAAGAGACTTTGCGCACCGGTGAATAGAGCGAATCCACGGGAATGAGTCCGATTGGCGCATCTTCCGGCCGGTTGCGCTCGGTCGGCACATAACCCTTGCCCGTATTGACGGTGAACTCCATGCGGATCTCGGCCCCGTCGTCAAGGGTGCAGAGCACTAACTCCGGATTGAGAATGACGACATCGCCGACGGTCTGAATATCGCCGGCAGTCACCGCGCCGGGACCCTGCTTCTTGACAACCATGCGCTTGGGGCCATCACCCTGCATCTTGATGGCGATGTCCTTGATATTGAGCACGATGTCGGTGATGTCCTCGCGCACGCCGGGGATGGACGAGAACTCGTGCAGCACCCCGTCGATATGGACGGACTGCACGGCAGCGCCTTGCAATGACGACAAGAGTATACGGCGCAAGGCATTTCCGAGCGTCACGCCGAAGCCGCGCTCGAGCGGCTCCGCAACCACGATCGCCTCACGCTTGGGATCGCCGCCGGTGTTTATCTGCAGCTTGTTAGGTCGAATCAGTTCCTGCCAGTTCTTCTGAATGGTCACGTTGGCACCCGTCATATTGCGCGGCGCGGGCCGCGCGCCCCACTCCGCGCCGTGGGAGTTGTCAGCGGCGACGGACTCTGCATGAGCCCGTCGGGTCAGAACATCGTCCGTCATAGTCGTCATACCCTTCGCCTTTTGCGTGGACGGCAGCCGTTATGGGGGATCGGCGTGACGTCGCGGATGGAAGTAATGGTGAAACCTGCCGACTGCAGCGAACGCAGCGCCGATTCGCGGCCTGATCCGGGTCCGGCAACCTCGACTTCGAGGGTACGCATTCCGTGCTCCTGGGCCTTCTTGGCCGCATCCTCGGCGGCAACCTGGGCCGCATAGGGCGTCGATTTGCGCGATCCCTTAAATCCCATCGTCCCGGCAGATGACCAGGCAATGGTATTGCCTTGCGCGTCGGTGATCGTGATCATCGTGTTGTTGAAGGTCGCATTCACATGGGCGACGCCCGAAGCGATGTTCTTGCGTTCGCGCCGGCGGACGCGGGTGGGTTCCTTGCCCATGCTCAGTCCTTCTCAAATCGCAGCGGCAAAAGCGCAGCCTCGCTGGTCGCGTTGTCTCGGTGTCACGCTGCCAACTGCGCTCCCGCTACAAAGCTTCGGAGCCGGCTTTACTTCTTCTTGCCCGCAATCGGTTTGGCGGGCCCTTTGCGGGTACGCACATTCGTATGGGTGCGCTGTCCGCGCACCGGCAGACCCCGGCGATGTCGTAACCCGCGATAACATCCGAGATCCATCAGCCGCTTGATGTTCATCGTGACATCGCGGCGCAGGTCCCCTTCCACCATGTAGTCCCGATCAATGATTTCGCGGATCTGCAACACTTCCTGGTCTGTGAGCTGGGACACCCGGCGCTGCTCGGCGATGTTCGCCTTGCTCGTGATTTCCTGCGCCTTTTTCGGGCCGATGCCATAGATATACTGCAGGGCGATAACCACCCGCTTATTCGTTGGAATGTTCACACCGGCTATGCGGGCCACGGTTCTTCTCTCCTCTGCCGGCTCAGTCGGAAAGCCGAGCGGTTCTCAAACGGGGTCCGGCAAACAATAACGCGACGCCCTCCCCGTCTTCCGAGGCCCGGCATCGTTCAAACCTGCGACTTTGGATGCGGCTTATTAAGGCATTCAAAGCCTTTTCGTCAACCTCTGGCCCTGCCTGCTTTTTTACCGGTCTCGGGTTCACGGCTTCCGGCCACTCACCGGCCGACGGCGGTCTTGCCCGGCGCCTTTCGGGGCTGGCTGGCTGACCGCCTTCGGGCAGGTCTCGCCTCGACCGCCTTGGCCCGTCCCTTGGGGGCTGCCTTGTCCTTTAGGGCGGCCTCGATCGCCTCTTCCACCTCGGCCACCGGGGGCATTCCGTCTACGCTGCGGAGCACGGCTCGGGAGCCGTAATATGCGGTCAGCGGGTCCGTCTGGGCGCGATGAGCAAGAAGCCGCCTGTGCAGCACGTCGGGGTCGTCGTCCACCCGGAGCATCTCGCCCCGTGCCTTCATCTCGGCGATGCGCCTGTTGATACGATCGAGCAGGATGTCCTCGTCCACCTTGATCTCGATCACGGCATCGAGCCGCAGTCCCTTTTCTTGCAGTATGCGGTCGAGCGCCTGCGCCTGCGGCAATGTACGCGGAAAGCCGTCCAGAATGAATCCATCGCGCGCATCTGGCTGATCAAGCCGCTCCGCAACGAGCTGCACGACCACATCATCGGGGACCAGCTCGCCTCGAGCCATGATTTCCTTCGCGCGCAAACCGACCGCGGTGCCGGCCCATGCGGCGGCGCGCAGGATATCGCCGGTCGAGAGTTGCACGACCGAGTGCTTGGCAGCCAGACGTTGTGCTTGCGTGCCTTTGCCGGCCCCCGGAGGGCCGAGCAAGATCAATCTCATCTACGGCGACCCCGCAACTTGGAGCGCTTGATCAGACCTTCATACTGGTGGGCAAGCAGATAGCCCTGGATCTGGGCGACCGTATCCATGGTCACGCTAACCACGATCAGGAGCGAGGTGCCCCCGAAATAGAAAGGCACCGCGGCATAGGAGATGAGAATTTCCGGAATAAGACAGACGAGGGCCAGGTACCCGGCGCCAATCACGGTGATCCGCGTCAGCACATAGTCGATGTATTCCGCCGTGCGCTCGCCAGGCCGGATGCCGGGAATGAAGCCGCCGTGCTTTTTGAGATTGTCCGCGGTTTCCGCCGGATTGAACACGATGGCGGTATAGAAGAATGCAAAAAAGATGATCAGGCCCACGTAGAGAATGAGAAACAGCGGTCTTCCGTGCCCGAGTTGCGTGGTTACGGCGATGAACCAGTCGGGCCCCTGCCCCGCGTTGAAATTGGCCACGGTGGTCGGCAGCAGCAGCAACGATGAGGCAAAGATGGGCGGAATAACGCCCGAAGTGTTGAGCTTCAGCGGCAAGTGCGAGGATTGCCCCTCGAACATGCGGTTGCCGACTTGGCGCTTCGGGTATTGGATCAACAGCCTGCGCTGCGCACGTTCCATGAAGACGATGAATCCGATCACCGCCACAGCCATTAAAAGGACTGCCAGAATGAGTCCGGTGGAGAGCGCGCCTTGTCGTCCGAGTTCGAGAGTGCCGGCGACGGCAGAGGGCAATTCCGCGACAATGCCGGCAAGAATGATGAGTGAGATGCCGTTGCCAATGCCGCGCGACGTGACCTGCTCGCCGAGCCACATCAGGAACAGTGTGCCGCCGGTGAGCGTCACGGCAGTTGAGATGCGGAAGAACCAGCCGGGATCACTCACCACGTTCCCAGCGCCCTCGAGCCCAACCGCGATCCCATAGGATTGGAATGCGGCCAAAGCCACGGTCAAATAGCGCGTATACTGATTCATTACCTTGCGCCCCTGCTCGCCCTCCTTCTTGAGGTGCTCGAGCGTGGGAGAGACCGTCGTCATCAGCTGGATGATGATCGAAGCCGAGATGTAGGGCATGATATTGAGGGCAAATATCGCCATCCGGTGAATGCCCCCACCGGAAAACATGTTGAACATGCCCAGGATGCCGCCCGCCTGCGAACGGAAGATCTGGTCCCACGCTGACGGATCGATGCCCGGCAACGGAATGTAAGTGCCGAACCGGAAGACAAGCAGCGCGCCGAGAGTGAACCAGATGCGCTTCTTGAGTTCCTCGGCCTTGGCGAGCGCGGAAAAATTCAGATTTGCGGCAAGTTGTTCTGCTGCTGAGACCATTGGAGTTCAAGCTCCCATCAGGTCAGGCCGTTGCAGGTTCGGCGGGCTTCGGCGCCAATAACCCGACCGAGCCACCGGCCTTCTCCACCGCAGCGACCGCCGACTTGGACGCGCCCCAGACCGAGAGCGCAACTTTCGCCTTGATCTCGCCCGCGCCGAGGAGCCGCACGCCGTCCTTTGCGCGGCGAATCACGCCCGCTTTCACCAGTGCCTCGGTATCGATCGGAGCGGAGGGGTCGAGTTTTCCGGCATCGATCGCGGCTTGTATGTTGCCGAGATTGACTTCATTGAGTTTGCGCGCGAAGGCAGTGTTCTTGAACCCGCGCTTTGGCAGCCGCCGGTGCAGCGGCATCTGCCCACCTTCGAACCCCTTGATGCGTACGCCGCTGCGTGCGGTCTGTCCCTTGCCGCCGCGCCCACCGGTCTTGCCGCAACCTGATCCAATGCCGCGGCCGATGCGCGTACGTTTCTTGCGGGCGCCCGGCCGGTCCGCCAGTTCATGAAGATTCATTACCGATTTTCCCGTCATTCATCAGCTCGTCGACGCCGATCGTTGCTTTATCTATTTCGCCTCGATCACGCGCACGAGATGGCTTACCTTCGCGAGCATACCGCGGATTGCAGGCGTGTCCGGCAATTGCGCGATGCGCCCGATCCGGTTCAGTTTCAATCCAACCAACGTCTCACGCTGGCTATGATGCCGGCGAATTGGACTGCCGATCTGCTGGATCGTGACGGTCTTCGCCGGCTGCGAACGTTGCACTGCTTTCGCAGCATTCATTTCTAACCTCCATCATGCGGCACAGCTGCCGCGCACCAGGCGGCTTTCGCACCAGATCAGTCTGCGACCTGCTCGCTTTCTCCTCCCTCGCGCCGTCGGGCCTGGAGCGTGGAGAGCTTCAGATTTCGTCGTGATGCAACCGAGCGCGGAGAATCCTGCCGCTTGAGGGCGTCGAATGTGGCGCGCACCATATTATACGGGTTTGAGGAGCCAATGGACTTTGCGACAACGTCCTGCATGCCGAGGGTTTCGAATACAGCGCGCATGGGTCCGCCCGCTATGATGCCGGTCCCTGGAGGAGCCGCACGCAGGAACACACGGCCAGCACCATGGCGGCCGGCCACGTCATGATGCAGCGTGCGCCCTTCGCGCAGCGGAACGCGGATCAATCCGCGTTTGGCGGCTTCCGTTGCCTTGCGAATGGCCTCGGGCACTTCACGCGCCTTGCCGTGACCAAATCCGACGCGACCCTTCTCGTCGCCGACGACAACAAGCGCAGCGAAGCCAAAGCGACGGCCGCCCTTGACCACCTTGGCGACGCGGTTGATGTGCACAAGCTTGTCGGTAAATTCGCTGTCGCGCTCTTCTCGATCCCGGCGCTCGCGGGGTTCACGTGCCATGTCAGTTCCAGTTCTTCCAGTTAAGGTATGAGTATCAGAAATTAAGCCCCGCTTCCCGGGCGGCGTCCGCAAGCGCCTTCACGCGGCCGTGGTAAAGATATCCGCCGCGATCGAACACGACCTCCTTGATTCCTTTTGCCGCTGCGCGTTCTGCCACGCGCTTTCCTACCGCCCGCGCCGCCTCGACGTTGGCGCCCGTCTTCAGCGTACCGCGCATCTCCTTTTCGAGCGAGGAAGCGGCCGCCAATGTTTGCCCTTTGCGGTCGTCGATCAGCTGCGCATAGATGTGCTTGCCGGAGCGAAATACCGACAGTCTGGGCCGCCCACCCCCCGCACGCCGCACATGCAGGCGCACCTTCTCGGTGCGGCGCTTGATTCGATCTGCGACGGTGGCCATCAGCGCGCTCCCTACTTCTTCTTGCCTTCCTTGCGGAAGATGTATTCGCCCGCATATTTGACGCCCTTGCCCTTATACGGCTCGGGCTTGCGGAAGGCGCGGATCTGTGCCGCCACATGGCCGACCTTCTGCCCGTCAATTCCGCTCACCACGATTTCCGTAGGCCGTGGAGTGCTGATGGTGATGCCCTCGGGGATCGGGTACACGATGTCGTGGCTGTACCCGACCTGGACCTGAAGGTTCTTGCCCTGAACGGCGGCCCGATAACCCACGCCGGTGATCTCAAGCTTGCGCTCGAACCCCTTGGTGACCCCGGTCATCACGTTGGCAAGCAGAGACCGGTAGGTCCCCCACATCGCACGGGCACGCTTTGTCTCGAAACGAGGATCCACACGAATCTCGTTCCCCTCGAGCTTCGCCGAAACATCGGCGTGGAGCGGCAGCACAAGGGACCCCTTCGGACCCTTCACCTTCACCAGCTGTCCCTCGATGCTGGCGCTAACTCCCGCCGGAACGGCAACCGGTTTCTTTCCCACACGAGACATGCATCACATCCTGTTCGGTCCTGGCGTCGCCGCAATTCTCAGAACACCGTGCAGAGGATCTCTCCGCCCACGTTCTTCTCACGCGCATCGTGATCGGCCATGACACCTTTTGGAGTGGAAAGAATGGCAATGCCCAGGCCGTTGTTCACCCTCGGCAACGCCTTGACCGAGGCATAAACACGACGTCCGGGTTTGGAGACCCGCGATATCTCACGGATCACTGGCTCACCGTCGAAGTATTTCAGTTCTATCTCCAGCTCCTTGCGGCCACTGGCGTGCTCGACCGAAGCATAGTCGCGGATAAAGCCTTCGCTCTTGAGCACATCGAGCACGCTCAGACGCAGGCGCGACGCCGGCATCGATACCTTCGACTTGTTGCGCATTTGCGCATTGTGGATGCGCGCAATCATGTCGCCGAGGGGGTCATTTACTGCCATCACCCAATCCCTCCTTACCAGCTCGACTTCACAAGACCGGGTATCAAACCCCTCGAGCCTAGCTCGCGCAGCGCAATGCGGGAGAGTTTGAGCTTGCGGTAGAACCCGCGCGGGCGACCGGTCATTTCGCAACGGTTGCGAACACGGCCACGGGAAGAATTGCGGGGCAGTTCCGCGAGCTTAAGCGTTGCGGCAAATCGCTCCTCCATAGGCTTGTCCTTGTCGCGCGCAACAGCCCTAAGCCGCGCACGCCGGCCTGAATACTTCTTGCCCAGCCTCTGCCGCCTTTTGTTCTTTTCGATTGCACTTTTCTTCGCCATTAACAGCTCCTCGGTTTCCGCGTCTGAGGTTCTTGCCTCACTGCCGGAACGGAAAATTGAATGCCTTGAGCAGCGCTTGCGCTTCCTTGTCAGTCTTCGCGCTCGTGCAGACCGTGATGTCCATGCCCCAAATGTCCGCCGCTTTGTCGTAGTCGATCTCGGGAAAAATGATGTGCTCCTTGATCCCCAGACTGAAGTTGCCGCGGCCATCGAAGCTCTTGGGCGACAGGCCGCGGAAGTCGCGCACACGCGGCAACGCAATGTTCACCAGCCGGTCCATGAACTCGTACATGCGGGTCTTGCGCAATGTGACCTTGCAGCCGATTGGCTGGCCATCGCGCACCTTGAACGTGGCAATGGATTTTCGTGCCTTCGTGATCACCGCCTTCTGGCCGGCTATTAGCCCGAGATCATTGGCCGCGGACTCAACTTTCTTGCGATCGTTTACTCCCTCGCCAATGCCCATATTGATGACGATCTTCTCGACTACGGGAACCTGCATCCGGTTCTTGTATCCGAATTCATCGGCTAGTTTCTTGCGCACCACGTCTTCGAAATAAACCTTCAGACGCGGGGGAACACGTTCTGCGGCCGGCTCGCTCGTTCCCGCCTGATCGCCGGCGGGCTTCGCGGTGTCGGCGGCAGCGTCGCCGGCTTGGGCCTTTTCGTCCTTGCCGGGTTTCGCCGATTTCGGCGGCTTTCGCGCGGCCTCCTTGCCCTTTGCCGGCTGGGCCTGTTTGCCGGGTTTTTCCTGCTTCGCAGGCTTTGCCTTTTGTTTCTTGTCGTCGTCAGCCATCGATTTCGACTCCCGAGCGTTTGGCAAAGCGCACCTTGCGCCGGTTGTCACCCGCGCCGACGAACTTGAATCCGATCCGCGTCGGTTTGCCGTCCTTGGGGTCAGTCACGGCGAGATTGGACAAATGCACGCTCGCCTCCTTGGCGATGATGCCGCCCTCCTGCTGAGCGCTTTGCTTCTGGTGCCGCTTGACCATGTTGATGCTGCGCACGAGCGCGCGGCCCGCGTCGGGTCGGACTTCGATCACCTCTCCGACGCGGCCCTTGTCGCGTCCAGTCAGCATGACGACCTTGTCGCCCTTGCGAATCTTTGCAGCCATTACAGCACTTCCGGCGCCAGCGAGATGATCTTCATGTGATTGCGAGAGCGCAACTCGCGCGGTACCGGACCGAAAATGCGCGTGCCCACCGGCTCCATCTGCGGGTTGATCAGCACCGCTGCATTGCGATCGAACCGAATAATCGAGCCGTCTGGACGCTTGATGTCCTTTGAGATGCGCACCACCCCGGCCTTCATCACGTCGCCCTTTTTAACGCGCCCGCGGGGTATCGCTTCCTTTACCGAGACGACGATGACATCGCCGATGGTGGCGTATTTGCGTTTCGATCCGCCCAGCACCTTGATGCACATGACGCGACGGGCGCCGGAGTTATCCGCCACGTCAAGGTTGGTCTGCATCTGGATCATCGGAACACCCTTCGTTCTGCGCAGAAGCGCGCGTCACATTGCCTTGCTTTTCTCACCGCGCACTACTTCCCAGCGTTTCAGGCGTGAAAGCGGCCGGCGTTCTTCGATCCAGACGATGTCGCCCACATGATGCTCGTTCTTTTCGTCGTGCGCGTAGTACTTCTTCGTGCGACGAACGGTCTTCTTCATAACCGGATGGGTGAACCGGCGCTCCACGCGCACGACACGCGTCTTGTCCTGCTTGTCGCTCACCACCACGCCCTGCAGCATGCGCTTGGGCATATCGTCACTCCGCCTTGGTTTTTGCTGCGCCAGCGCGTTTTTGCGCAGCAATCGTCTTGACGCGCGCAATATCTCGACGCACCTGCCGCACCCGCGCCGTGTTTTCCAGCTGTCCGGTCGCGCGCTGAAATCGCAAGTTGAAACGTTCCTTCTTCAGCTTGAGGAACTCGTCGTCGAGCTGATCGAGCGTCATCGTGCGCAAATCATCGGACTTCATCGTGCTCCCCTATTCAGCAATGCGCTCGATGAACCGCGTCTTGATCGGCAGCTTGGCGGCGGCGAGCGCAAGCGCTTCGCGCGCGAGTGTCTGGCTCACGCCGTCGATCTCGAACAGGATGCGGCCGGGTTTCACCCGCGCCACCCAGAACTCGGGTGCGCCCTTGCCGGAGCCCATGCGCACTTCCAAGGGTTTCTTGGAAACCGGAACGTCCGGATAGATGCGGATCCAAACCCGGCCAGCGCGTTTCATATGACGCGTAAGCGCGCGCCGTGCCGCTTCGATCTGGCGCGCAGTCACTCGCTCGGGCTCGAGCGCCTTAAGCCCATAATGGCCGAAGGCCAGCTCCACACCCGAGGTCGCAATTCCCTTGATGCGGCCTTTGTGCGCCTTGCGAAACTTGGTTCGCATCGGTTGCAGCATGGATGATCGCCTTCTCTATCTCTCGCCCGGCAGTCAGGGAGCGTCCCTTCGCGGCCGGCCACCCTCACCTTCCTGGAGCTTCTTGTCCTGCGCCATCGGATCGTGCTCCATGATCTCGCCCTTGAAGATCCAGACCTTGACGCCGCAGGTACCGTAAGTCGTGAACGCGGTGGCGAAGCCGTAATCCACATCCGCACGCAAGGTGTGCAGGGGGACGCGTCCTTCGCGATACCACTCCATGCGCGCAATCTCCGCACCGCCAAGGCGGCCGGAGCAATTGATGCGGATGCCGCCGGCGCCGAGTCGCATCGCCGATTGTACCGCGCGTTTCATCGCCCGCCGGAAAGCGACCCGGCGCTCCAGTTGCTGGGCAATGGACTCGGCCACCAGCTGCGCATCGAGCTCCGGTTTTCTGATCTCCACGATATTGATCACCACGTCCGATTTCGTGAGCTTGGTGACCTTGCGCCGGAGCTTCTCGATATCGGCGCCCTTCTTCCCGATCACCACGCCGGGTCGCGCCGACTGCACCGTCACGCGGCATTTCTTGTGCGGCCGCTCGATGACGATCTTCGAGACCGCCGCCTGCTTGAGATCCTTCATCAGCTCCTTGCGGATCCTCAGATCCTCATGGAGAAGCTGACCGTATTCATTCTTGCCGGAGTACCAGCGCGAATCCCAGGTGCGGTTGACCCCAAGCCGCAGGCCGACCGGATTGACCTTTTGACCCATATTCTCTCCTCACAGAACTTTCAGGAAACCCGCGCCTCGACCTCGCGCACGACGATGGTGAGGTTCGCAAAGGGCTTCAAGATTTTTCCCATGCGGCCGCGGCCGCGCGGATGGAATCGTTTGAGCACGAGTGCCTTGCCAACGTGAGCCTCGACGACGACGAGATCGTCCACGTCGAGCTGATGATTGTTCTCGGCATTGGCGATCGCGGATTCCAGGCACTTGCGCACGTCGCGCGCCATGCGTTTGCGCGAGAATTCCAAATCGACAAGTGCGGTTGCGACCTTCTTGCCGCGAATGAGCTGGGCGAGAAGATTGAGTTTTTGCGGACTGACGCGCAGCATGCGCGCGACAGCCTTGGCTTCGCTGTCCGAAAGCGTCCGCGTCCGCGATTTCTTGCCCATCGCCTAGTCCTTATGTACCCGTGGTCGCGCCGCCCGCAGCCGGTGCGGCAGCGGAAGCTGCGCCCGGAGCACCCACTGGTGATGCCGCGCGCTTGGCCTTGCGATCGGACGAATGGCCGTAGAAGACGCGCGTTGGCGAGAACTCGCCGAATTTGTGCCCGACCATCTCTTCCGTCACCAGGACGGGAATGTGCTTCTGCCCGTTGTAGACACCGAAGGTCAGCCCGACGAACTGGGGCAGAATCGTCGAGCGGCGGCTCCAGATGCGGATCATTTCGTGCCGCCCGGATGCGCGCGTCGCCTCCGCCTTCTTAAGCAGATATCCGTCGACAAACGGGCCTTTCCAAATCGAACGTGCCATTTCCGGCTCTCTCCGCTTACTTCTTCTTCCTCGCGTGACGACTTGCGATGATGAATTTCGTGCTGGACTTATTCCTGCGCGTCTTCTTGCCTTTGGTGGGAAAACCCCACGGCGTCACCGGATGGCGGCCGCCCGAGGTGCGGCCCTCCCCGCCGCCGTGCGGGTGATCGATCGGGTTCATCGACACGCCGCGGTTATGGGGCATGCGCCCCATCCACCGCTTGCGACCGGCCTTGCCGATCGAAATGTTCATGTGATCGGGGTTGGACACAGCCCCGATCGAGGCCATGCAGCGCCCGTGCACGAGGCGCTGTTCGGCAGAGTTCAGCCGCAGAATAACGTAGGCTCCATCACGGCCCACGATCTGCGCGTAGCTGCCCGCCGAGCGCGCGATCTGGCCGCCTTTGCCGATTTTGATTTCCACATTGTGCACGATTGTGCCGATGGGAATGTTGCCAGCCGGCATGGCGTTGCCAGCCTTCACGTCGACGTGCTCGCCCGCGATCACCGCATCTCCCGGCGCAAGTCGCTGCGGTGCGAGGATGTAGGCCTGCTCGCCATCACTGTATTTGATCAGGGCAATGAAGGCGGTGCGGTTGGGATCGTATTCGATGCGCTCGACCTTGCCGGGGACATCAAATTTGCCCCGCTTGAAATCGATCTGACGATAAACTTTCTTGTGGCCGCCGCCGCGGAAACGCACCGTGATGCGGCCATGATTGTTGCGACCGCCGCTTGAAATCTTGCCCTGCGTCAACATCTTGACCGGGGCGCCGCGATGAAGCCCCGCGCGGTCGACGAGAACGAGTTGCCGTTGGCTCGGCGTGACCGGATTATAGGATTTGAGCGCCATGTTGCCTGTCCTCAAAGCCCCGTGGTCACGTCGATGCGATGCCCCTCTTCGAGGGTGACGATCGCGCGTTTAACCTCCGCCTGCTCGCCCACCGTGCCCTTGAAGGCCTTGACTTTGCCTTTGCGCAAATGGGTGTTGACGCTCTTCACCTTCACGTCGAAAAGTTTCTCGATCGCTTCCTTGATCTGAGGCTTGGTCGCGTTGCGCGCGACCTTGAAAATCACCTGGTTGCGTTCGGAGGCCACAGTCGCCTTCTCGGTTATGACCGGCGACAGGATCACGTCGTAATGGCGCGGATCGGTCGTGCTCATTTCAGCCGCGCCTCCAACGCTTCGAGCGCCGCCTTCGTCAATACCACTTTGGGATGGCGGAGGACGTCGTAGACATTGATGCCCTGGACCGGCAGCACGTTGATATTCGGGATGTTGCGAGCGGCGAGCATGAAGTTCATTTCCAGCTCGGCGCCGTCGATGATCAGCGCACGCGTGAGGCCGAGCTTGGCAAAGTTGCTTCGCAGCGCGCTGGTCTTGCCGTCCTTCGTGCTCGCCTTATCGAGCACGATGATGCCGCCGTCCTGGGCCTTGGCCGACAGCGCGTGCTTCAGCGCAAGCGCGCGCACCTTTTTGGGAAGACCAATCGCATGACTACGTGGGGTGGGACCGAAGGAGCGCCCGCCGCCGCGGAAAAGATTCACCTTCGACGGGCCATGGCGCGCTGAGCCCGTCCCCTTCTGACGATACATCTTCTTGCCGGTGCGGTTGATCTCGCTCCGGTTTTTCACGTCATGGGTGCCGCGCTGGCGCTTGGCCAGCTGCCAGCGCACGCAACGGTGTAAAATGTCGGCGCGTGGACTGAGGCCGAATATAGAGTCCGGCAGATCGACGGACCCCGCCTCTCCTCCATCAAGACTTAGGATCTTCATCTGCATCAGGCGCTCTCCTGTGCTGGAGCGGCGCCAGCCTCCTGCGCTGCGCTTTCGGATGCAGTTGCCCCGGTTTCCGCCATGCGGAACTTGCCGGGCCTTGGCACCCCATCGGGCAGCTTCCGCTTCACGGCATCACGCAGCGTGATCCAGCCGCCCTTGCTGCCAGGCACTGCGCCTTCGACGAGAATGAGGCCGCGCTCCACATCGGTCTGCACCACTTTGAGATTCAGCGTGGTTACGCGCTCGCCGCCCAGATGGCCCGCCATTTTCTTGTTCTTGAATGTTTTTCCGGGATCCTGACGGCCGCCGGTCGAACCGTGCGAACGGTGCGAGATCGACACGCCGTGCGAGGCGCGCAGGCCGGCAAAGTTCCAGCGCTTCATCGGTCCGGCAAAGCCCTTGCCGATGGATATGCCCGTTACGTCCACAAATTGTCCCGGCACGAAATGATCGGCCGTGATTTCGGCACCGACCGGAATAACGTCGGCCTCTTCCACTCTGAATTCCGCCAGCTTGCGCTTGGGTTCAATCTTGTTGGCGGCAAAATGGCCGCGCTCGGCCTTGCCGATGTTCTTTGGCCGCCGCGTGCCGGAACCGATCTGCAAAGCCACGTACCCGTTCTTCTCTTTCTTTCTGTGGGCGACGACCTGGCAATTCGCCAGGAGCAGCACGGTGACAGGAACGTGCTCGCCAGCATCCGTGAACACACGGCTCATCCCGACTTTCTGAGCGATTACCCCCGTGCGCATGCTGCTTGTTCCCTCACCCTCTTGCGCGGTGCGCAACTCAGAGCTTTATTTCCACGTCGACGCCCGCAGCTAGGTCAAGCTTCATGAGGGCGTCGACGGTCTGGGGCGTCGGATCGACGATGTCGAGGAGACGCTTGTGGGTGCGCATCTCGAACTGCTCGCGACTCTTCTTGTCGATGTGCGGCGATCGGTTGACCGTGAATTTCTCGATTCTGGTCGGCAGGGGAATGGGACCCCGCACCTGCGCGCCCGTGCGTTTGGCGGTCGCTACGATCTCGCGCGTCGACGCATCGAGGATACGATGATCGAACGCCTTGAGCCGGATACGGATGTTCTGACCGTTCATGATCTTTCAGGCGACGGACGACAGAGGAGGAAGAGGGCACCGGCTTCCGGGTACCGTCTCGGTTCTGTCACCAGTGCTCAGCCCTCCTCTAATGCGCGCTCCAGGTTGCTCACTCGGTGATCGAGACCACAACGCCCGCGCCGACGGTCTTGCCGCCCTCACGGATGGCAAAGCGCTGCTTCTCTTCCATCGCGATAGGCGTGATCAGCTCCACGTCCATCGCTGCGTTGTCCCCGGGCATGATCATTTCCGTGCCCTGCGGCAGCGTGACCATGCCGGTGACGTCGGTGGTGCGGAAATAGAACTGCGGGCGATAATTGTTGAAGAACGGGGTGTGCCGGCCACCCTCGTCCTTGGTCAGGATATAGGCCTCGGCCTTGAACTTCTTGTGCGGCTTCACCGAACCGGGCTTGCACAGGACCTGTCCGCGCTCCACCGCGTCCTTGTCAATGCCGCGCAATAGGCAACCCACGTTGTCGCCAGCGACCCCTTCATCGAGCAGCTTGCGAAACATCTCGACGCCGGTGACCACGGACTTCTGGGTGTCACGGAGGCCGACTATCTCCACTTCCTCGCCCTGCTTGATTTTGCCGCGCTCAATGCGTCCGGTGACCACGGTGCCGCGGCCGGAAATCGAGAACACGTCTTCGATGGGCATAAGGAAGGGCTGATCGATGGGGCGCTCCGGCAACGGCACGTATTCGTCGAGGGCCTCGAACAGCTTGAGAATAGCCTCGTCGGCAAACTCGCCCTTCTCGCCGTTGAGCGCCTTGATCGCTGCGCCGCGGATGACCGGCGCCTTGTCGCCAGGAAACTGATACTTGGTCAGCAGCTCGCGCACTTCAAGCTCGACCAGGTCGAGAAGCTCGGGATCGTCGACCACGTCGACCTTGTTCAAGAACACCACGATGTAGGGCACGCCGACCTGTCGGGCGAGCAGGATATGCTCGCGCGTCTGCGGCATCGGACCATCGGCTGCCGAAACCACAAGAATCGCGCCGTCCATCTGCGCCGCCCCGGTGATCATGTTCTTGACGTAGTCGGCGTGACCCGGACAATCGACATGGGCGTAATGGCGTTTCTCGGTTGCGTATTCCACGTGGCTGGTGGCGATCGTCAAAATCTTGGTCGGATCGCGCCGGCCCTGGGATTCGGAAGCCTTCGCCACCTGGTCGTAGCTCACGAAATTGGGCGTCCACTTCCTGTTCGCCGACACTTTGGTCATTGCCGCGGTCAGTGGCGTTTTGCCATGGTCTACGTGACCAATGGTGCCGACATTTCAATTCGGCTTGGTGCGTTCGAATTTCTGTTTGGCCATTGGACGCTCTCCGTTTAGGTCCTGACTTGAACTCTCTGTTCAGGCGAACTTCGCCTGGATCTCCGCCGCAACTGCGGAAGGAACCTGCTCATAGTGATCGAATTGCATGGTGAAGGTGGCGCGCCCCTGCGACATGGAACGCAGATTGCTGACATAGCCGAACATGTTGGCAAGCGGGACCATGGCATTGATCACGTTTGCATTGCCGCGCATGTCCTGGCCGTGGATTTGGCCGCGGCGGGAATTGAGATCACCGATCACTGTGCCGGTGTAATCCTCGGGTGTGACCACTTCCACTTTCATGATCGGCTCAAGAAGGACAGGCGCGCCCTTCTGCAGCGACTCGCGCAGCGCCGCGCGCGCACAGATTTCAAACGCAAGCGCCGAAGAATCGACGTCGTGATAGGCGCCATCGATCAGCCTGACTTTCAGGTCCACCACCGGAAAGCCGGCAAGAACCCCGGACCCACGGACCGACTCCAATCCTTTTTCAACGCCCGGAATGTACTCCTTGGGGACCGTACCGCCGACGATATCGTTCTCGAACTCGAAGCCCCCGGGCGGCGGCAACGGCTCGGCGACGATCTTCACGCGTGCAAACTGCCCGGCGCCTCCGGTCTGTTTCTTGTGCGTGTGATCGACCGTTACTGCCCGCGTGATCTTCTCGCGATACGCCACCTGCGGAGCCCCGATATTCGCATCGACTTTGTAGCTGCGCTTGAGAATGTCGACCTTGATGTCGAGATGAAGCTCGCCCATGCCCTTGAGGATGGTTTGACCGGATTCCGGATCGGTACTGACGCGGAATGACGGGTCCTCTGCGACGAGCTTGGCGAGCGCGACGCCGAGCTTTTCCTGATCGGCTTTCGACTTCGGCTCGATTGCGATCTCGATCACTGGATCGGGAAAATCCATCTTCTCGAGAATGACTGGATGCTGCGGATCGCACAACGTATCGCCGGTGCGCACCTCTTTCAGACCGGCAAGAGCGACGATGTCCCCGGCGTACGCCTCCTTGATGTCCTCGCGGTTGTTCGCATGCATCAACAGCATGCGCCCGATGCGCTCCTTCCGCTCTTTGGTGGAATTGAAGACGCCGGTGCCGCTCTCAAGCCGGCCTGAATAGAGACGGGAGAATGTAATGGTGCCGACGAATGGATCGTCCATGATTTTGAAGGCCAACATGGCCAAAGGCTCGTTGTCCACGGGTTTACGCACGACCTCGTTGCCCTTCGGGTCAATACCCTTGATTGGCGGCACGTCGAGTGGCGACGGCAGATAGTCGACCACAGCATCCAGCAGCGGCTGTACGCCTTTGTTCTTGAACGCGGAGCCGGTGAGGACGGGGAAAAATGCGCCGCTGATCACGCCCTTGCGGATGAGCCGCTTCAGCGTCGCTTCGTCCGGCTCCTGGCCTTCCAGGTAAGCCGTCATGGCCGCGTCATCGAGCTCGACCGCCGCCTCGATCATCTTCTCCCGATATTCCTTCGCCTGCTCCAGCAGATCGCCCGGGATTTCGATGTCGTGGTATTTGGCCCCGAGCGACTCGTCATCCCATACGACGGCCTTCATGCGCACGAGATCGACAACACCCTTGAATTGCTGCTCGGCCCCAATCGGCAGCTGGATGGGCACCGGCTTCGCGCCCAACCGTTCCACAATATCCTTCAGGCACTGAAAGAAATCAGCGCCGATCTTGTCCATCTTGTTGCAGAAGACGATGCGCGGGACCTTGTACTTGTCGCCCTGCCGCCACACGGTTTCGGTTTGCGGCTCGACACCTTGATTGCTGTCCAGTACGCACACCGCCCCGTCGAGCACGCGCAGGCTTCGTTCCACCTCGATGGTGAAGTCGACGTGACCCGGCGTGTCGATGATGTTCAGTCGCTTGTTGTTCCAGAAGGCAGTTGTTGCCGCCGAGGTGATGGTGATGCCGCGCTCCTGCTCCTGCTCCATGAAGTCCATGATGGCGGCGCCCTCATGCACTTCGCCCATCTTGTGGCTCTTGCCGGTGTAGTAGAGGATGCGCTCGGTCGTGGTGGTCTTTCCGGCATCGATGTGCGCCATGATGCCGAAATTGCGGTAATCCTCGATGCGATGGCTGCGGGGCATGCAGGAATCCTTCGCCGCGATCTTTACCAGCGGTAATGCGAGAACGCGCGGTTGGCCTCCGCCATGCGGTGCGTGTCCTCCCGTTTCTTCACCGCATTTCCGCGGCTGTTGGACGCCTCGAGCAGCTCGGCCGAAAGCCGCTCGGTCATGGTTTTTTCGTTGCGCTCGCGCGCCGCGCTGATGATCCAGCGAATGCCCAGTGCCTGACGTCGCGTCAAGCGCACTTCGACCGGCACCTGGTAGGTGGCGCCGCCGACGCGCCGCGAGCGCACTTCTATGGACGGCATCACATTGTCGAGGGCCTGTTCGAATACCGAGACTGGATTCTGCTTGGTCTTGCTTTCGATGATCTCGAGCGCGCCATAAACGATGCGCTCGGCCACTGACTTTTTCCCCTCCCGCATGACCGAGTTCATGAACTTCGAAACCACGACGTTCCCGTATTTGGGATCAGGATTGATTTCCCGTTTCTCAGCAGTGTGACGGCGAGACATGATCAGCCCTTCATTCGCTCATTATCTACTTGGGCCGCTTTGCCCCGTATTTGGAGCGCCGTTGTTTGCGGTTTTTCACGCCTTGCGTGTCCAGCACGCCACGCAGGATGTGATAGCGGACGCCCGGCAGATCTTTCACCCGCCCCCCTCGGATCATGACCACCGAGTGTTCCTGCAGGTTGTGACCTTCGCCCGGAATATAACCGATGACTTCGAAGCCGTTCGTCAGGCGCACCTTGGCGACCTTGCGCAAGGCCGAATTTGGCTTCTTGGGCGTCGTGGTATAGACGCGGGTGCATACGCCTCGCTTCTGCGGGCACTGCTGCAATGCCGGCACTTTCTTCTTTGCATGTTGCGTCACCCGCGGATTGCGAATGAGCTGATTGATGGTCGGCATGTTAACGCCTGCAATTCCCGTTTTCGCCTGCATCCCACCGCAACGAAAATGCGGAGATGCTGCTCCTTCCACGCGCCAAGAGAACGCCTCCGCCTACCGCGTTCGGCGCTCCCAAAAAACCATGACCGCACTGCGCACGAGGGCGATCATGCTTGTAATCTGACATGCGTCAGAGACAGCGTCTGAGCTCTATTCCTCGAGGCAAAGATCCCCCGCAGCATCTCGAGAGATACGAACTCTCTCAATGGTCTAACGGACCGGGAAAGCCGTTCCGAGCGAAGCGGAGCTCACCGCCTGCCGAAAAGTGGGGGCTATGTATCGGCGGCACGGGCCCGAGTCAAGGCAGAACACCCCGAAAAATCAGGCCTTTTCGCGTTTTGGGCGTGACGACCCGGAGGGTTCGCCCTACGCAGCCTTTTTCGAAAGCCGCGCTACCTCGCGCTGGACCAACTTGGCATAGATCCCCTTGCGGCCAAGCAGCACTTCCGGCGGTCCTTCCTCGCAGATTTCTCCGGAACGAAGCACGCCAATCCGATCAAAGCGGCGCAGAGTTGAAAGGCGATGGGAGATGGCAAGCACAGTCCGGCCACCCATGAGGCGATCCAAGGCGGCGCGCACCGCCTCCTCTGATTCCGTATCCAGGGCCGAGGTTGCCTCGTCGAGCAGGAGGAGGGGTGCGTCTTTCAGGAAGGCGCGGGCAATCCCCAGACGCTGACGCTGCCCGGGAGAAAATTTGATCCCGCGCTCACCCACTATGGTGTCGAGGCCCTGCGGAAGATTTTTGACGAAATCCATGCAGTTCGCCGCTTCAATCGCGTCCATCACCTGGGCATCCGAAGCTCCGGGCCTGCCATAGCGAATATTCTCGATGATCGAGCGATGAAACAAGGACACGTCTTGTGGAACGATGGCTATGGCGGCACGCAAGCTTTCCTGCGTCACCTCGCAGATGTTTTGGCCATCGATCAGAATGCAGCCGGCTTGCACGTCGTAGAAGCGCTGCAGGAGCATGAGCAACGTCGATTTTCCGCAGCCGGACGGGCCTACGAGCCCAAGGCGCTCGCCCGCCGCGATATGGACACTGAAATTCGTGAAGACGCGTCGCCCATCCGGATAAGTGAAGGCGACGTTTTCAAAAACGACGCTCGTTCCGGGCCGCACCCGCAATGGCGCAGGGGCGCGATCCTGTAACCTGTGGGGAACGAGCAGGGTCGCCAGCGCTTCGGCAAGCCGGGCGACGTGCTGAGTTATGTCGACCAAAGCCACGGCCAAATCACGCGTGGCGTGCAGGATGGAAAGACCCAGCGTGCAGACGAGAACCACGTCACCCGCGGTGGCACGCCCCTCCTGCCAGAGCAGGATTGCCCAGGCCAGCACAAGAACGGTCAGGATCACAGTGACCGCGGCATGAGATAAGCGCAGCTTTTCCAGGTAGATCAGACTCCTGCGCCGCGCGTTGAGCTCCCGATCGATGCTGGCATCGAGCCGCCTGTGTTCGCGCCGAAGGCCGCAGAACGCCCATACCAGCGAGATATTACCAACCACGTCGACCATCTCGCCATCGACCGCCGCAGCCCTGTCGGCAAACTCGTGATGCAGCGGCCGTCCCGCGGCAGCAAGGCGGAACATACCAATCACGACGACCGCAGCGATAATGCTCAAGGATGCGGCCATCGACAGGCTAACGCTGCCCACAAAGGCTACAGCCATCACGGTTGCGATGCATGGCGGTAACACGTTCCACACAAACATGTTCTCGATCGAAAACGTCGCATTCGAGGTAGCGGTGATCCTGCTCGTCAAAGTTCCGGACATGCGCTCCGCAAAATAGCTCGGCGCGTGTCCAGTAAGGTGGCGGAACAGGTCACGCCGCAAGTCGCCAGTCACGCCGACAAAGGTCGAGCTCGCAAACCAGCTTGCTACCCGCCACAAGAAATTGTCGGCCGCAATCAAACTCGCGAGAAAAAGAAATGCCCACCAGTGGGCGGAGGACTCCGCGAGCGCGCCTCCCCCGAGGACGTCAACGAGGATCTTCACAGCGTATTGCGCCGCGACGGAACAGCCGACAGCGGCGATCACCGCGACCACAATAACGGCGTGGGCAGACTGTCGCCTGAGCACGTAATGGCCAAGAAAGGCGAGCGGATGATGCGCGTAACGGCACAAATTGGCCATACGGATGCGACTCCCAGCTCCAAATAGAGACGCAGGAACCCATTCAACGCGAGAGCTGCACGCGGGGTTTCAATGGAACCCGCACGCGTATGACTTGGTTGTGCCGGATGCATGCCCGGATCGGGGTTGTCATCAACGGAGAAAGCTCATGCGCATTGCGCAAATAGCTCCCTTGACCGAAGCCATCCCCCCCAGACTGTATGGCGGAACCGAACGGGTCATCCATTGGCTGACCGAGGAACTGGTGCGACTCGGGCATGACGTGACGCTCTTCGCCAGTGGTGATTCGCGCACATCAGCGCGGCTGGTGCCTGTATGGCCGAAATCCCTGCGCCTCGACGGAAACGTGCGCGATGCCTGCGCCTTGCACATGATGATGCTGGAACAGGTCCGACGCCGCGCGGCCGAGTTCGACCTCCTCCATTTCCACCTCGACTATTTTCCGTTTTCGTTGTTTTCCCGACAATCCACCCCGTTTGTGACGACGCTACACGGCCGGCTCGATCTGCCCGAACATCAGCCGGTTTTCTCGATCTTCTCGAGTGCGCCCGTTATCTCCATTTCCGACGCACAGCGCCGGCCTGTGCCGCAGGCGGGGTGGGTTCGCACAATCCATCACGGCCTGCCGGACCGGCTCCTTACGCCTCAGCCGATCGAACCCACTTATCTAGCCTTTTTAGGCCGCATCTCGCCGGAAAAGGGAATCGCTCGGGCAATCGAAATCGCCCAGCGCTGCGGATTGCCGCTGAAGATTGCGGCCAAAATCGACAATCTCGATCGCGATTATTTCGACCAAAAAATCAGGCCGTTACTCGACGTTTCGGGCGCCGAGTACATCGGCGAAATCACTGATCAGGAAAAATCAATGTTCCTGAGCGGAGCTTTGGCATTGCTGGCACCGCTCGATTGGCCGGAGCCCTTCGGTCTTGTCATGATCGAAGCGATGGCCTGCGGCACGCCAGTGATCGCATTCAACCGCGGAGCCGTTCCCGAAGTGGTGGAAGACGGCGTGACCGGGTTTGTGGTGGAGAACAATGAGGGCGCCATCAGAGCCGTTGCCAATATCGGCGAACTCTCACGCGCGGCGATACGAAAGCGATTCGAAGAGCGCTTTACGGCGCGCCGCATGGCCACGGATTACCTTGACGCCTACCAGGAGCTGATCGACGTCGCTGAACTGGGCGGCCAACTGGCCTCTCAACGGGAAGCGCTTGCGGACGGGTTTGTCTTGAAGCCTTCGGTTCGTTCCATGCTCGGTCGCGTTTCACCGAGCAGCAGCCAAACCGCGGCCATGCCCGAAGCGGCGATGGATGCGAGCGCATAAAATGTGATGCTGCTGCCGAAATGGTCGGCCGCATAGCCGGACAATGTGGTGCTGAGCGCAGCGCCGATGCCGACGGCAGTTCCCGCTATTCCAAGAGCAAGGTTGAACTTGCCGGTGCCGCGCGTGAGATCGGCAATCACCAGCGGCAGCACCACTCCCATGATCGCCGCGGAGACGCCGTCAAGCGCTTGCACGAATACGACGGCATAGGGATTCGTAACCAGAGCGAACGTGGTGCCGCGGGCGATCAGGGCCGCGAAGCACAGGCAGAGGATCGGCTTTCGTCCCCAGCTGTCAGCGAGGCGCCCTAGCGTGGGCGCAAATATCGCCACGATCAACTGCGGAACTACGATGCAGGCTCCCATCAACCCCGCCGCCCATTGGGGCGCCCGCAGGCTCATCATGCTGCCCATCAGGGGCAGCATGGCCGCGTTCGCGACTTGAAACAGCAAAATGCACGCGGCAAATACGAATAGCTGCCTGTTGCCCAGCAACGCACGCACACCCGACGCCGCGCTTGCAGGGGCCGGCGCGCTGCGAACGGAACTCGAGCTTACCGGAATGCGCATGAGCGCCAGCAAGGCCGGCGCGACGAAGGCGGCGGTGAGGTAGAACACGGCCTGGTTGGAGAAAAAGTAGCCGCACAAGCCCATGGCACCAGCTGCGAGGCCATTGCCGAGAGAGGCAAAGCGCGCATTGCGGCCCAAGCGTTCGCCAAGGGCGGCATGGCCGACGAGCCCCAGGCTGACGGCGGCGATTACCGGCCCGAGGACGCAACTTGCACCGGCGTGCAGAACGCGGGAGCCCATAACAACTACGAAGCTTGGCCAGATTGCGAGCGCAAGCGCACTCAGCCCTATCGCTGCGACTGCAACCGCTCCCAGTGTGCGCGCCGACTGTGCGGCGTCAACCAGCGCGCCACCGGGAATTTGCGCAGCAAGGGCAATCAGTCCGCCCGTTGTCAGCACGAGCCCGATGTCGAACTGCGCCCAGTGATGCGAGGTCAGATAGATGGCGACGAACGGTCCAAAGCCGGTCTGTATGTCTGCAAGAAAGAAAGTGAACCAGTCGAGCCCACGCTGCCCGACCGATGGTATGCTTTTCGCCTCCGCCGCCGGCTGCGCCCGGGCGCGAAGACGCGTAGGAATTTTGGAGACGAGACCGTCTACGCGGCGGTCGCCGATATCCAGTGCTAGTGTAGACAGCCCGTTGTCTCCGCCACCGCAGGGATACGGCGTCGGTTTTCAGCCGGATGCCCCGTGCGTCCGGCTTCCCCTCTCACTACAGCGTCTGAATTACGCTACGCTCGACGCTACGGTCCAGTCCAATGGGCCAAAGGCGGCATTTTTGAGAACTTTGATGTGAGTTCCCCCAAGAGTTCCTGCGGAACTATTTGTTCCAGAACGCGGTAATCGATGTGAGCCCGTCGGCGCAGCTGTCTCAGCTTTTGCGGTCAAGAATCGCAGCCATCGCCTTGACCTGATTGCGCGCATACGCGGGCAATCCGGCGCTGATCGAGTTGCCGGTATTGAAGGAGCTTTTGCCCGCGAGCACCTGCGCGGGAACGAGATTGCGCAGTACCGGAACCTTGCTGAATTCCTTCTTCTTCAAAAAGATGCCGGTCTCAACCGCGAGCGCCATGAATACGGTGACGATTGTCTGGTTTGCGTCTGTCGGATGGTGCTGAAACACCGCCACAAGCTTGCCGAACTGCATCACCTGATTGACGTAATAGATGTTTTGCTCGAGCACGCCGATCGATGGCGTGTCGAGGTGCGTCAGATTGGCAAACCCCATCTCCGCCACTTCTGCGGGAGGCCTTAGCGTCAGCTCGCTCTCGAATTCGAGATGATCGGCTATCTTCTTTTTGCTGTCGCGTATCTTATTGGCGATTTGAATGCCCAGCGGCAACTTGCCCTCGAATTGATAGCGTGAGTGAATGCAGATGGTGACCGGCCTAGTATCGCACCAGCGACGCAGCGGATGCTGATTGTGTGCGGCCCGCGGATCCTTGGGGGAAACCGCTTCCGCCGCCGTGATCAAGTTGTGCTTGATTGCCGGATCGGTGCGTTCCAGGAAAGGAAGCGTCACGAAGCTTGCGAGGTCGATGGAAGCGGGCGGGCGCGAAAGCGTAAACCGCGCCTCGGCCACGTACATGTGCAGCTTCTCTTTGATGCGCTTGCGCACGCCATCGACCGTCGCCTCCACGGTGGGCTCGACATAGCTCGGAAACGGCGTAAGGAACTGTTTTTCCACCGGCCGGACCTGCGCCCAATCCTCGAATCGGATGAGGCCAGCGTCTGGATCTATCAACTCATCGCTCGGGCGATCCATGAACGCGATGGTCCTGGGCTTGAGCTGTGCAGGTGCAAGCGCCGCCGGCGAAGTTGTTTCTTCGATGATGAAATCGGGCGCAGCCTTCTGTCCGACTGCACCTGTCATGAATCCAACAGCGCTAGCAAACGCGACCACGGAGAAGAGCCTGCGCATCGGTGCGTGTCTCAGTAGTACCGCCACCGATTGCCCCAGATGTAGCCGGGATCGATGCGTCGTGGCGTCTGGTATTCGCGTCCGTACTGATCACGCGGGACCGCTTGCACCGGCGCCTGCGGGCGCACCACCCAGCGGCCATACTGGTCGTAGTATCCCTGGCTGTACTGCTGGCCGTATCCGGGATTGTAGTAGCGTTGCCGCGGGTCGTAGCCCTGTGAATAGCCGAACGGATTGGGATTGGGCGCGACGCCATAATAGCCGCCGCTCTCCCTGGCGATGTAGAGATCGTCGCGGGAAACGAGCTGATATTGGGTGTCGACGATTTGGCCGCGGGCGTCGAGTCGGAAGCATTCGGTTACTCCCCGCCCGCCCGCAGTTTGGCCGTATCCGGTCTCGGTTTCGACGGCACGACAGGAGAGTTGGCGTTTCGCTTCCGGCGAGGGCGGCGCCAGCGCAGTTTTGGGGGCAACTTGCGTCCACACCGCCTGCATGACCGGCTCGAAGATCGGCACCGCAACGTGGCCGCCCGTGGCGCCGCCGCCAAGCGTGCGGCGCTTGCCATCTGCGTTGTCATAACCCAACCAAACCGCGACGGTAACGTCATTGGTGAAGCCGATAAACCAAGCATCGTTTTCGTTGTCCGAAGTGCCTGTCTTGCCCGCCACGTAGGGCGAGAGATTCGCGATGGACCGTGCCGTGCCGCGCGCGAGCACACCCTGCATCATGGTTTTGAGCTGGTAGAAAGCCACGCGATCGACCGAGCCAACACGAGCGGCGCTTTTCGCGTCGTGCCGATAGATCACCAATCCGTTGCGCTCGACCGATTCTATGACATGGGGCGTTGGCCGCAGCCCTTCATTCGCTATGGCGGCGTAAAACGCCGCGAGGTCCACGGGTCGCACCGGCTGGGCGCCGAGGACGAAGGGATAGAAGCGCACGCATTCGTGGTAGATCTGCGCTTCCATGGCCAATCGGCATAGGTGATCGAGGCTTGCTTCCGGGCTGTACTCGATTCCGCCCTCGAGTAGATGCACGGTGGCAAGATTGCGCGAGTTTTCAAGTGCACGGCGCAGCGTGAGGATGCCGCCGCCGCCGCCGTCATAGTTTTTCGGACTCCAATAGTCTCTCTCACGCACACGCGCTGTACCTGTGCCGATCGGCGGCAGCGTAATGGGATCGTCGGATATGAGCGTATTGGGCTGGAGACCACGGCCGAGGGCGGCGAGATAGCTCAGCGGCTTGATCGCGGACCCCGGCTGGCGCACCGCCTGAGTTGCTCGATTGAGCTGACTGAGCGGATACGAAAAGCCGCCCGCCATAGCGAGAATGCGCCCGGTCTTGTTCTCGAGCACCACGACGGTGCCTTGCACGATAGGGCGGACTCGCAGCTCTGCACGCGCGCTGCTCTTGCCTCTGCTGGTTGCCGTGTCAGTTACATGCACGAACACAACATCGTATAGCGCGAGCTTGCGCTGGGCCGCTCCGTCAAGCGCGAGCGGCAGGATGCGCCCGTCGGCCAGCCCCACTTTCCAGCTTTCGCCCTTCTTGCCGCCAGGCTTCTCCACAATGACAGCGGACGTCCAATGAACGTCGTAGAGCGGGCTGCGCGCCTGCGCGAGCGCAAGCTGCCAGGCGGGCCGCTTCTCCCCGGCCGCCCGCCCTGTCTCAATGCGCTTGACCGCCTGCGCGAGGCTCGCCTCCGGTCCCCGGAACGTAAGCCGGCCTGCATTGCGCTCGTAGCGCCACAAGCCCTCCTGCAGCGTCTCTTCCACCGCGCGCTGCAGCGGCGGGATGATGGTCGAGCGCACCGTATAGGAATTCGCCGTGATTGCATCGATGCCAGCAAGCGCTTTGGCCTCACGCGCCACCTGATCGACGAAATGGAATCCAATGTCGCGGCGCGGCCGCTCATAGGGGACCATGC
>JBEVJT010000033.1:0-6612 GCA_040510075.1 Xanthobacteraceae bacterium
AAGACGCTGTCCACCTCACTCATGCAAATCCATCGCGAGCTGGAAGAGGCTGCCTGGGTGTGCGGCAGGACACTCCTTGGGGCCATCCGCACCATCGTGCTGCCGCTGGCGCGACCGGGCGCGATCGCGGCCATGACGCTCTTGTTCATTCTCGCCATCCGCGAGCTTGGCTCCTCGCTCTTTCTCTACACCAGCAACACCATGGTGATGGCGGTGCTGTTGCTCGACTATTACGAGGGCGGCAATACCGGAAAGACCGCCGCGTTCAGTCTGGTGCAGATTGTTCTGCTTGCCGTGCTCATCGCGCTGGGTAATTGGCTTTCCAGCGGAAACAGCGGCGAGCGGCTTCGTCGCGCGCGCCAATAAATAAAAGGAGAAACGCACATGCACTCCCTTCTGCTCGCGCTCTTGTTGCTGCCCGCAGTTGCCGCTTCGGCACGGGCGCAGGATTTCGGTCCACGCGAGTTGATCGCCGCCGCCAAGGCCGAAGGCAAGCTTGTCTACTACACGGCCAATTTTGCCGAGGGGAGCAGGAGGTCATAAGGGAGTTCAACAAGCGCTTTCCGGAAATCCGCGTCGAGATGGTCCGCGCCCCCGGCGGGCAGCTGATCACGCGCGTGAAGACCGAAGCCGCGGCCGGCAAGCTCAGCGCCGACGTCGTCGATCATTCCGACCGTGCGCTCATGCGCGAGCTGGTCGACATGTTTGCCGATTACGCGCCGCCGAACGACAACGATTACCTGCCGGAGTCGAGAATGTCGGCCAAGCTGTGGCCGCGCGTCACGCTGGCGTGGTCCATCGCCTACAATTCGGCGCTCGTGAAAAATCCGCCGAAGAGCTGGATGGATCTCACGAAGCCGGAATACGCCAACAAGCAGATCGGCCAGGTCTTTGCCGCCTCCGGCGGCACCACCTGGACGCGCACCATGTTCGAGCGCCAGGTCCTCGGCGAGGATTACTGGAAGAAGCAGGCAGCCACCAATCCGGTGCTCTATCCCTCGGGTGCGCCGTTGTCCGACGCGCTCGTGCGCGGCGAGGTGGTCATTGCGCCGCTCCTTTACAATGCCATCTACCCGAAGAAACGAGATGGCGCCCCGATTGAGATCTTCTTTGCGCCCGAAGGGGCGCCGGTCAATCCCTATGCGTCCGGAGTGCCCAGGACGGCGGCGCGTCCGAACGCCGCCAAGCTCTTTCTCAACTGGTGCCTGTCGGCAGAAGGGCAGACATTCATGATCAAGCAATTGGACAATCTGACTTCGCTCAAGCAAGCGCCGGTGTACCCGCCGGGTTTCGATCCGCAGAAGGTGAAGGTGTGGCTGCCCGACTTTGACCAATACGTGAACCTGCACGGCTCCTGGGTCGAGGAGTGGAACAAGACTTACGGCTATCGCCAATGAGTCTCAGAACTCGCCGCTTCGTTACGCCCGCTCATGCCCGATGGACTGAAGGTCGAAGAGCTTCGCAAGCAGTTCGCCACCGGTCGCCCGGCGGTGGACGGCGTCAGCTTCGATGTGGGCAAGGGAGAGATCGTGGTCCTGCTCGGGCCCTCCGGCTGCGGCAAGACCACGACGTTGCGCTGCATCGCCGGCCTCGAACATGCGAGCACAGGACGCATCAGCATCGGCGGCCGCCTGGTGTCGGCGCCGGGCCGCGGCATCATGGTGCCGCCGCGTTTGCGCGAAATCGGCATGGTGTTCCAGTCCTATGCCGTCTGGCCGCACATGACGGTGTGGCATAACGTGGCTTATCCGCTGCGCCACCGCGGAGTGCCGCGTCTCGAGCTTGACAAGAAAGTTTCGCAAATGCTCGACCTGGTCGGGCTTGCCGAATTCGCACAGAGGCCGGTAGTGGCGCTCTCCGGCGGACAGATGCAGCGGGTGGCGCTTGCGCGCGCTCTGGTCTACGAACCCAAGCTTCTGCTGCTCGACGAACCCCTGAGCAATCTCGACGCGCAGCTTCGCCTGCGCCTGCGCGACGATCTGCGTCGCATCATCACGCAGGCGAACGTCACTGCGGTTTACGTCACCCATGACCAGTCCGAGGCGGTGGTGCTCGGCGATCGCATCGGCGTCATGTGTGATGGCAAGCTGCTGCAGTTGGCTTCCCCCGATCAGATCTACAATCGCCCGGTGAACCTGTTCGTTGCGAACTTCACCGGCGCCTCCAATCTGCTATCCGGACGTCTACTCGCCCGCAACGGCGAGTTTGGAATGGTGCAATCGGACGCAGGTCCCTCTCTGACTGTTTGGCTTCCGCCGGACGTGCGGACCGGCGAACCGGTGAAAATCGCCGTGCGACCCGAAAACGTGCAGCTCGGCGGAAAGGGAGAAGCCAATCGCCTGCCCGCGCGCATAACCGGCCAGCGTTACCAAGGCACGCAAACGATTTACGAGCTGGCGGTTGTGGGCTGCCGCCTTGAAGCGCTCGAGCTCGGCACCAGCATGCGCCACGCGCTCGGCAGCGAGATCGAGATTGTGCTGCCGCCGGCGCTCTGCTGGGCATACTCGGCTAACAAAATTCCGTAGCCCGACGGATTCCGGGTGCACAGATCCCGGATTTCGCTGCGCTCAATCCAGGTTGGAACTCAGCGCGAAAATTGAATGCGCCTTTTCTGTGATGCCCATCACATACCATTCCTGCAGGGCCGCATAGCATCGCCTCCATCGAAGACCCCGCGCGCTTTCGCGCGGGCGTGACACTTGGAGGCTCACATGGGCAAATATGTCAATTATGCTGCTGCCGCCCTTGGTGCCGTGTTCGTCATAACCTTGGTGTTTTGGGCGAATTGGGGCGCGGTAAGCACCAGTACTGCCGGCGTCCGCTCCAACGCGGCGATTTCCCCGCACGAGATCATGCGAGGCAGCACGAACCTGCCGGTCCAGACGGTGCGCGATCCCTTCTGATCGGCTCAATATCCAAGGCCCGCGCAATCGCGCGCGCTGTTGTGAGGAGCGTGCGGGACGAGCTTGCGCCAGGAAAGCAGGCAGGGCACATCATCGCGTTCTCGTGATCGCGGAGACTGTGTTTGCCCCGGCCGAATGCGCACAAGCGCGAGGTGAAGAAGGTCGTGCTGGCCTATTCGGGCGGCCTCGACACCTCGATCATCCTGAAATGGCTGCAAACCGTCTACCGCTGCGAGGTGGTGACGTTCACCGCCGACCTCGGGCAAGGCGAGGAGCTCGAGCCCGCGCGCGAGAAGGCGCTGCTCCTCGGCATCAAGCCGCAGAACATCTTTGTCGAGGATCTCCGCGAAGAGTTCGTGCGCGATTACGTGTTCCCCATGTTCCGGGCGAACGCGCTCTACGAGGGCCAGTATCTGCTCGGCACCTCCATTGCGCGCCCGCTCATCGCCAAGCGCCAGATCGAGATCGCCGAGATGGTCGGCGCCGATGCGGTCGCGCATGGAGCGACGGGCAAAGGCAACGACCAGGTGCGGTTCGAGCTTTCCTACTACGCGCTCAAGCCGGACGTGACCGTCATCGCGCCCTGGCGGGAATGGGAGCTGCGCTCGCGCGAAGAGCTCATCGCCTTTGCCGAGCAGCATCAGATCCCGATCGCGAAGGACAAGCGCGGCGAGGCCCCGTTCTCGGTCGACGCCAATCTCCTGCACGCCTCCTCGGAAGGAAAGGTGCTGGAGAACCCTGCGGATGAAGTGCCGGATTACGTCTATTCGCGCACGGTGGATCCGGAACGGACGCCGGATGAAGCGGCGTATGTCGTCGTGGAGTTCGAGCGCGGCGACGCGGTTGCCCTCGACGGCGAGAGACTCCCGCCCGCACGGCTTCTCGCCGAGCTGAACGAGCTCGGGCGACGTCATGGCGTCGGTCGCCTCGATCTGGTCGAGAACAGATTCGTCGGCATGAAGTCCCGCGGCATGTATGAGACGCCGGGCGGCACCATCCTGCTCGCCGCACACCGCGGTGTGGAATCGCTCACGCTCGACCGCGGCGCAGCTCATCTGAAAGACGAGCTGATGCCGAAATATGCCGAGGTCATCTATAACGGCTTCTGGTTTTCCCCCGAGCGCGAAATGCTGCAGGCGGCAATCGATCAATCGCAGCGGTTTGTGAACGGGACGGCGAAGATGAAACTGTACAAGGGCAGCGTATCCGTCGTCGCCCGCGCCTCGCCCTACTCGTTGTATGACCAGGAGCTGGTTACGTTCGAGGAGGGCAGCACTCCTTACGATCAGCGCGATGCCGAAGGGTTCATTCGGCTCAACGCGCTGCGGCTGCGCACGCTCGCGCAACGACGCAGGAAATTGAAATTGTGATGCGTTTGCGCTGACCCGACTCGCAACCTATCCCATCATCCTGAGGTGCGAGCGAGCACAGCGAGCGAGCCTCGAAGGACGCACGGCCCGGTTATTGGCCGTCGTGCTTCGAGGCGCGCTTCGCGCGCACCTCAGCATGACGGATTGAGATATGCGCTGGCGGGCCGTTCAGAGCGTCCGCCCTACATCTCCACCGTGACTTTGCGGTTCTCGCCGAGGTTGGGTTTTGTCCCGGTGAGCCGCGCCTTGGCGAATTCGTAAGCCGCAACGGCGTGACTTGCCGGGCCGTCCCACAATTCGGCAGTGGCGGGGGTGACGCGCAGCACGCACACATTCGGATCGTCGGGCCCCTTCCACCAGACGTTGTCCGTCTCCTTCCAGATCTCTGCGGCCTTGGCATGATCGCGCAGAACTTCGGCGCGTGCAGTAATGGAAAGGTATGCTTTTTCCTTGGCGTCGATGAATACGAGCCCGACGTCGTGCTCCGTCTCGATTTCCTCCTCCTTGCCGCTGTGCAGATCTGTGACGAACCAGATCAGCCCTGCTTCGCGCTCGGGCCGCACTTGTAGAGGGCGGGCGCGCAGGCCCCCGGCAAAGCGCGTGGTGAGCATGCAGACGCCGACCTGCTCGATGATGTCCCAGACTCGATCAAGTTGCTCGTTGGCGCCCATGTCCCGCTAATCCGCGAGTGTGGCGTGGAGTTCCCCGACGTGTCATTCCGGGGCGCCGCGGAAGCGGCGAGCCCGGAATCATAAACCCTTGGCCTGGGAATATGGATTCCGGCTCTCGGCCACGCCGCGCTGGCGAGCGAAGCGAGCGCCCAGCGCGGCACCGTTATTATGGTGCGCGCGCCAGCCACTCGCCTTAACTTGGCTCGTCGGCGCGCGCGTGGCCTCGGCCGGAATGACAACGTCACTCGATCGGCAGTGAAGCTTCGGCAGCAGGCCCGGCGCCAGCCGCATCAGCCTGGCCGCCGCGCAAAGGAAGCGGCTGCTCCTCGAGCATCGCCTCGATCGCCTGTCGCGTTGCCGCTCGGTCCAAGCCATGCCGGGCTATGAGATCCTCGCACTCGCTGGCGATGAGATCCACGTCCTGCAAGAGCTTGAGCCGCTTGAACTCGTCCGGCTGCACAATTCCCATGCTTGCGCCGACGAGTTCGAGCACGTTCATGATGCAGAATGGATAGTCGCGCTCATGCGCGCACAGCTCGCGGTGATCGGCATGGTAGAGCGCGACAAGCGCGTCCACTCCCGCCTGTTCGGCCGCATCGAGCTCGTCGCGCTGCAGTTTCTTGCGGTATTCCGGCAGCGCACGGAAATAGTTGCTCATGAGTCCCACGGCAGGCTGGCCGAGATCGACAAGAACAATGCCCGGGATCGCGCGCAGGATATCTTCCGCGGCCTCGACCGCGCCTTGCACGCCCGGGTGGCGATGTAAGGCGACGCGCATCTCCACGCGCCTGCGCAACCGCGGACGCAACGCATCAAGGCGTTGCCGCAGGAACAGCATGAACGGCGTTATCTCGAACGGCCGGCTGCCGCGCACTTTCTCGTAGGCGGGCAAGGTGGTCTCGGTGAACTGCACGTGACAGCTCGGGCACCAGGAAATCACATTTCGGCTGCGCGAGAGCTTTTCCATCGTACTCCCCGCCATGCGGCCCGATGTGGCCACATCGCCGGCGCGCATTTGCACTATGCCGCAGCAATGGCTCGGCCCACCCATTACTTCATAGCGGATGCCCAGCGCGTCCATGATGTCCAGGGCAAGAAGCGCAATGTGCGGCGTCTTGAGCACGTTGCAGCCGGTGTAGAACACGAAGTCGGGCGCAACTGCGCTGGGCTCGACGGCTTTCTGGCCGAGCCGCGCGAGCAAGATCTCGTCGAGCTGCATGCGCGAAAGGTGCGTGACTTCGCGGGCGACCTTGCGGAATCCTTCGACGCCCTGCCGGCGCTGCTGCGCGGGTTCGTCTTGTTTTCGCGCCATGGCGACGCGCGCCATGCCGAGCAGGAAACGCGGGTTTACGCCGTAGTCGCATGCCTTGATACACTCGCCGGAGAGGACGCACGCATTTGCCCATTTGCGCGAGGCTTCAGCCCCCTCGCCTTTGCGCAGGATATCGAGAATTCCGGAAATGACCTCCCGCGGCTCGGCTTTGACGCCGCCCGGTCCGGTTACGGGACAAACCTCGACGCACTTTCCGCAACGCGTGCAAGCCTCGACCATGGCGTCGACGCGCTCGGAAAGTGCGGCCTCGAAGCTCTCACTCATGTCGCCTCAATATAAGCGCACATCCGATGCCGCGCACTCGGTAAGCTCCGCATCCCTCCCCCGCTTGCCGG
>JBEVJT010000034.1:0-7918 GCA_040510075.1 Xanthobacteraceae bacterium
TCCGGCGTTCGGTTGCAGCGAGACCGCGGCAAAACCGGTGATCTCTGCCAGCCAGCGTTCGAGCTGATTGCACATCTCGCGATAGCCAGCGGTTTGATCGTCAGGCGCATAGGGATGAAGCCGCGCAAACTCCGGCCACGAAATCGGAAACATCTCCGCGGTCGCGTTCAACTTCATCGTGCAGGAGCCGAGCGGGATCATGGAATGGCAGAGCGAAAGATCGCGCGCTTCGAGCCGGCGCATGTAACGCAGCATTTCAGTCTCGCTATCGTGCGTGTTGAAGACCGGGTGGGTGAGAAAATCGGATTTACGATTTGCGATTCGCGATTTGCGATTTGCCGAGGCCGCTCCCGGAAGCACGAGTCGGTTTTCGCCGAAGATGTCGAGGAGGACCTCGATGTCGTCAGGTGTGGTCGTTTCGTCGAGCGAAATTCCGATGCTGTAGGGCCCGAGGGCACGCAGGTTGCAGTTTTTTTGCAATGCCCGGCGAAGGAATTCTCCGCTGCCGCGTTTCCCCAGATTCACCCGAATCGTGTCGAAAAAATCCTCGTGGGCGAGGCCGTAACCGAGCTGCTCGAGGCCCTCGGCCAGGCGGCAGGTGAGGTCATGCACACGAAGGGCAATTCTCCGCAATCCTTTTGGTCCATGATAGACCGCATACATCGACGCCATGACCGCGAGAAGCACCTGCGCCGTGCAGATATTGCTCGTCGCTTTGTCGCGGCGGATGTGTTGCTCGCGTGTCTGCAGCGCGAGCCGATAAGCGGGGCGTCCGGCGGCATCATGGGAAACACCGACCAGTCGACCCGGGAGATGGCGTTTGTATTGATCGCGCGTCGCGAAATAAGCCGCATGCGGTCCGCCGCAGCCTATTGGAACCCCGAAACGCTGCGAACTGCCGACGGCCACATCTGCGCCCATCTCGCCCGGCGGACGCACCAGCGCTAGCGCGAGAAGGTCAGCCGCGACGATGGCAAGCGCTCCGGCGGCGTGCGCGGACTTGATAAACGGTTCGTAATCGATGATCGCGCCCTCGGTGGTCGGATACTGGAGGAGAACGCCGAAGACCTTGTCGGTGAAGGAAAAGGTTTCGTGGTTGGCGACTGTGACCTGGATGCCCAACGGCCGGGCGCGCGTTTGCACGACCTCGATCGTTTGCGGATGGCACATTTCCGAGACGAAAAATGTGTCGCGCCCGCCGACGACCGCATGACAAAGCGTCATCGCCTCCGCCGCGGCGGTCGCTTCGTCGAGCAGCGAGGCATTTGCGATATCGAGCGCGGTCAGGTCGGTGATCATCGTCTGAAAATTGAGCAGTGCTTCCAGGCGGCCCTGCGCGATCTCGGCCTGGTACGGAGTGTAGGCGGTGTACCAACCGGGATTTTCCAAAATGTTGCGCTGGATGACGGGCGGCACGACGCAATCGGAGTAGCCGGCCCCAATGAAGTTTCGGACCACCTTGTTTTGCTCCGAAAGCTTTCGGAGTTCGGCCAGTGCTTCCTGTTCCGATTTGCCCACGGGCAGGTCGAGCGGATTCGTTAGGCGAATATCTGTCGGGACGGTCGCGTCAATGAAGGTATCCAGGTTCCCGAAGCCGACAGCAGCGAGCATGGCGCTCACTTCCTCATCGTTAGGGCCGATGTGACGCGCGACAAAACGGCTGAGTTCCCCGGGCGTCTCGCTGCCCGGCGCGGGTAATTTTTGCGCCTCCGGCGAGGCTTTTTTTCCGAAGACCTGAGTCTCAACCGAATCCATTGCGAATCCTACGAGGGAACGTTGGCGATTCAAGGCGGGCCGATTGTCAGCGCTGCCCTCCCTGATGCGGGCGTCCGCCTTGGAGTAAAGTATTTTTCACGAGCGATTTATTTCCCCCCGCGCGCCTGGCAGAGCAAAGCGTCTCTGCGCCTAACGAGTCGCTGAGGTTTTTAAGCCGTGGTCATGCAAGCGGGAAAGGACTTTTTCGAGATGCGCGCGATCAAGCGTCTCGACCGTACAAAGAACGTTTACGGCGGAAACATCGGAACTGGCGAAAGCGCGATCGTGCACCACTTCTTTGATGCTCGCGCCGACCGCCGCAATTTGCGCGGTAAGATCGGCGAGGCCGCCCGGCCGGTCGCTAATTATTGCCGTAAAACGCGAAAGTCGCCCGTCCGCCACGAGCCCACGCTCGATCACCCGGCTGAGCACGTTTGGATCGATGTTGCCGCCGCAGAGCAAGAGGACGACGCGCTTGCCCGCGAGTTCGGGAAGCTGCCCGGAGAGACAGGCTGCGAGGGTCGTCGCGGCGGCGCCTTCGACTACGCCTTTTTCCAATTCGACGATGCGCAGGATCGCGAGCGCGATCTGTTCCTCGTTCACGAGCACGACCTTGTCGGTATGCTGGCGGGCGATTTCGAAGGCATTGCTCCCGACTTGGGCGATGGCGAGGCCGTCCGCCAGGGTCGGCCGGGTCTCGATCAGGGTCGGTTTTCCTTCGCGGAGCGCCGCGGAAAAACTGGCGACGTGGTCGGCCTCGACCGCGATGATCTTCACTTTGGGACGCAAAGTTTTCACCGCGAGCGAAACGCCCGCGAGCAAACCGCCACCGCCCACCGGCACGATAACCGCGTCGAAATCCGGCACCTGTGCGACAATCTCGAGGCCCGCCGTTCCCTGCCCGGCGATGATGGCGGGATCGTCGTAACCGTCGATATAGGCCAGTCCCTGCTCGGCCGCGATCTCATGAGCGCGCGCTTTTGCTTCTGCGAAATCCCTGCCCTGCAGCACAACCGTCGCGCCAAGTTTCTGGCAGTTGTTGATTTTGATGAGCGGGGCGAATTTCGGCATCACGACCGTGGCCGGCACGCCTAACAATCGCCCCTGGTAGGCGAGTGCCTGGGCGTGATTGCCGGCCGAGGCGGCGACGACGCCTATCTTCTTCTGTTCGTCGGAGAGCTGGACGAGCGCGTTGCGTGCGCCGCGTTCCTTGAAGCTTCCGGTGCGCTGAAGATTATCGAGCTTGCAATGAATCTTCATCCCGGTGAGCTCGCTCAGTGGGATGGATCGTGGGCAAGGCGGTTCGTAAACCGCGCCTTTGATGCGCGCGGCGGCTTCTTCGATGTCGTGGAAGGTGATGGTCAAGGGCGCGGAGCGAGTTGAGATTTCTTGCTCCATCAACCCTGCGGGATCAACTGGGAAAGAATGTGGTTGTTCGAAAACCACGCCCACACCGCACCTTCACAGAGCGAAGCGTCTACAGGTCAGCGATCCCCATCCAACACGTCGCGCACTTTGCGCGCGAGCTCGTCGGCATTGAAGGGCTTGGCGAGAAAACTCATGCCGGGTTCGCGCCGGTCATGGGGATGGAGCGATTCCTCCAGGTAACCAGAGATGAAAATGACTTTTGTTTGTGGGCTGGTTTGGCGCAGCCAGTTGGCGACATGGCGGCCGCTGATTTCGGGCATCACCATATCGGTCAGGAGCAGATCGATCTTTTTCCCACCGCGCTGCGTGATGAGACGTTTCGCGTCGTCGCCATGCGCGGCCTCCAGCACTGCATAGCCGAGATTGCGCAGAACGCGGACAGAGAGATGGCGCACACCCGCTTCGTCCTCGAGCACGAGCACCGTTTCCGTGCCCGAGAGATTTTTGCGCTGGCTCGGTTTTTTATAAGTCGCAGCGGGAGGCGCAGCGAGGCGCGGTAGGAAAATGCGGAACGTTGTGCCCTGGCCCAACACACTCTCGGCACAGATATGACCGCCGCTTTGCCTGACGATGCCATAGCTCGTGGCCAGGCCGAGGCCGCTGCGGTGCACTTCCTTGGTCGTGAAAAACGGCTCGAAAAGGCGTGCCTTGGTTTCGTCACTCATTCCGTGGCCGTTGTCATTCAGGGCAATGACGACGTATTCGCCAGGCTGAAGGTCCGCCCCGGGGTACGGTGGTTCGGAGTCGGGTGTCACCTCAAGGGTGGAGGTAGCAATCGTCAGGCGGCCGCCCTGCGGCATCGCGTCCCGCGCGTTAACCGCGAGGTTGAGGATGATCTGGGTGAGCTGGCCTGCATCCGCCTTGACGTGAGCGCCGTTCTTCGGTTGATGGAACCGGCAGTCGATCGAAATGTTGTCGCCGAGTAGCCGAAGGATCGAGCCCTCCAGCTTGCTGATCAGGCCGTTGACCTCAAAGACAGTTGGCTCGAGCGCCTGGCGCCGGCTGAAAGCGAGCAGTTGGTTCGTCAGAGTGGAGGCCCGGTCGGCGGCGGCGCGAATTTCTTTGATCTGACCGGCGACCTGGCCTTTCACCGATGTCTCGGACAAAAGCAGATCACTGTATCCGAGGATGGTGGTAAGAAAGTTATTAAAATCGTGCGCGACCCCGCTGGCCAGTTGACCGAACGCTTCCAAGCGCTGGGAGCGGCAGACCTGCGCTTGCAATTGCTTGCGGGTAGTGACGTCCATCATCGGCCCGACCAGACGCACCGCCGCTCCCCGTGAGTCGCGGATGATGAGCGCGCGGTCGAGGATATGAAGATAATCGCCGTCGGCGCGCCGGAAGCGATATTCGCCCGACCAGCATTCGGCCGAGCCGCTGAATGCTGTCCGCAGACTACTCTGAACGGATGCCAGATCGTCGGAATGAATATTGCGAAACCAAAAGCCGATCTCTTTGCAGTCGTCGGAGGGCGCGAAGCCGAGCAACGTTGCCAGACCGCGGGGCCAGACGAGCGCGCCGGTTGCTACATCCCAATCCCGAACCGCATCATTCGTAGCCCGGGCAACGACTTCAAAATAATCTGCATCCGTTGCCGGAACGATTTCGAGGGGTGCCGGGTTTTGTTCTTGCGAACCGTTTTCATTCGATTTTCTGATCAGTTTCGGTGTGGAATTCAGGGTTGCTGTTGCCATTGCGGTCACGGCCGCGGCCGCCCGGCTGAAAAAGCTAGATCTGTGCCCGCGCTCGCTGCCAACGCGATTGAATTCCCTTGCCTTTGCCCGGCATCGAAAATATGGCTGCGCTCGAAGCAATCATCGTGAAAGTAAAGCTGCGAGACTTAGCGGAGCTGTGTGGCGGCGAAGTGTCGGGCGACGTAGAAGCGGTCATCAGTGGCGCGGCTTCGCTCGCCGAGGCGACTTCGGGTGAGATCACGTTCTACGGCAACCCGCGTTACCTTACGGCCTTCCGCAAAACGCGCGCCTCGGCCGCGTTCGTTCCGCAGGATTTTACAGAGCAGGTGGTGAGCGGACAAATCCGGGTCGAGAATCCGACGAAGGCGTTTGAGCAGGTGGTGCTCAGGTTTGCGCCGCAACCGATTTCCTTCGTCCCCGGGATTCATTCGAGCGCGGTGGTCGCGTCCGGAGTGTCGTTAGGCAAGGATGTCTCCGTAGGGGCTTACGCGGTCGTCGAACCAGGGGTGGAGATTGGCACGGGCGCGCGGGTCGGTGCGCATAGCTATGTCGGGCACGAGACGACGATCGGCGCGGGGTCCTTGATCTATCCCAACGTCACGATTCGTGAACGCACTCGGATCGGCGAACGCGTCATTATTCACAGTGGAACCGTGATCGGCTCGGACGGCTTCGGTTTTGAAATGGCCGCGGGCGGGCATAAGAAAGTGCCGCAGATCGGCATCGTCCAGATCGATGACGATGTGGAGATCGGCGCGAACACGACGATCGATCGGGCACGCTTTGGGCGCACTTGGATCCAGGAAGGGGTCAAAATCGACAACCTGGTGCAGATCGGACACAACGTGGTCATCGGTAAGCACTCGATCATCGTCGCGCAGGTCGGGATCGCGGGAAGCGTGCGGATCGGGTCGGGCGTAGTGATCGGGGGTCAGGCGGGAATTATTGGCCACATCGAGATCGACGATGGGACGATGATCGGCGCGCAGAGCGGCGTGTCGAAAAGTTTGCACGGCGGCACCTGGTGGGCGACGCCGACCGTCCCGTTGAAGGAGGCGAAAGAACAGCTCGCCTGGGTGCGACGGCTCGGGAAACTTTTTGAGCGAGTGAAGGCGCTCGAGGAGAAGCTCTAGACACTTCGCGCTGCGAAGCGCTGGGAGCAGGGCGGGCCACCCGAAGAGCCGCGCTTTGCAGAAGGAGTATCTACATCACGGCACAAGAAAGATCTTGCCGGAATAAGGATCCTTTACCTTTTGTCCAGGGCTGTATCCAGTCACATCGACATATCCGCCGTTCTTGTCGAACGGACTAAAGACGTAGCCTGGCTTGCCGGGAACCGGTTTGGCGTAGGGCAGATCGGCATTTTGTGAAACGGCGGCCGTCGATGGAGCTGTGGAATTCGCTGGTGGAGGGTTCTCACTTTTTACGACGTGCGGAGTGGCGGTCGCTTGCGGCTTTGGCTGGGGTGGCGGCTGTTGCGCAGCGATAACGGCCGGGGGCCGGCTTTGGACCGGTGCTGGAGGCGGAGGCGTGGGCTGCGGGGCCGGATAAGGCTGCGTCGGCGGATTCGCCATTGCGGTGCTGGACTGGACGCTCGTTCCAGTCGTGGTCGTCTGCTGATTTTCTTCATCCACACCGAGCTTGTGCCCCACATACGTGACAGGCGCAGCCACAACACGGTAGGTTGAAACCGCGGCTTTGTGCGCGGTTTCGCAGGAGGCGAACGCCAGAGCTGCAAGGAGTGGAGCAAAGATTGGCCGTTTCATTTCGTGAATCTCATTAAGGTTCGGTCTGTCTGACCTGGTCGAGCGGGGAAAAGTTCATTCCGCGGAGAAAGGCAGAGATCACGGCACATATGAAAGTAGTCGGGCTGGGTTCCGTCCCAAGAGTAGCTCCGTTCGCGTTCTGCGCCAATGGGTGGCTGTGCCTAACGAATGATCGCTCCGAACTTCTCGGAGCCCGGTCTCGCCTTGGGAATTTGCGAAATGGTGATGCGGATTCCGGGGTTTGGCGACTGCCTTTCAGGCATGCCCGTAAACTATTCACCTGAGAAATCCGACTTTGGCATTTCCTCCTCTCACGCTAGGATATGCGCCCCCGGAGCTTGATGGACGCTGATTGGCGATGGCTACGCCTGCGTCTGGCACTTCTTCTTGGCGGCATTGTCGCCTTTCTCGCCACGGTATTTTTTGTCCAGACGCTTTTTGTGACGCCGCAACTGCGGGTTCCTTTCACTTTGCGCCAGTTGAAAGAGCAACTGAAGTCGCTGCAAAAGAAGAATCCCGCCGGGCAACTTTCGCCTGACATTCCCCTCTGGCAGAAATTTGTCGCTGCTCGCGCCGCGGCCCGCAAACAGCCTTCGCCTCCCGGGACGACACCGGCGCCCGCGACGCGGAAATTTACCGGCGGCGAAGTGCGGCTCGGCTTTTATACTAATGGCGACCCGTATAGTTAACGATCGCTTGAGCAACATGCCGGTGAACTGACTCATGTCTGCCAGGACTGGCTACCTCAATCAGCACATCAATTCATCGCCTGAAGCGCTCGCTGCCTACCGAAAAGAGGTCGCGGATTCGTATTGGCTGGGCGACCTGATTCTGCGTCCGGCGTCCCGCGAGCCAAACCGCTAACCAACCCGTCTTCGCCTAACGAGGGTGCAGAAGCTCGAGTGCCAGTTTCCACTTCCCGGTGCGGTTTTTGCGCCAGATCCGGAGATAATCACCGGGCGTCGCCGCGCTGTATTCACCCCAGGCAAATCCCAAATCGCCGCCGTGTGAAACCTCTCCCTTGGGTTCGCCGAATGAGATTGGTTTTGGAGCCCGGGCCAACGCGGCGGTGGCCGCCTCCCGGCCGGTCACGGGAAATTCCTCCGGCGGATAAACTCGGATCAAATCCTCTGCGACCGAGGAAAAATGCCGGACGCGGTCCGAGGCGTAACTGCGATCGAGGGCTAGCATGGACGGCAGAGCGGTGACGGGCGATTCGCGAGGGGCGTGGTTTTCCACCAGTTGCAGCTCCGGGCTGGGCCCGGCCGGAGGCCG
>JBEVJT010000035.1:0-14065 GCA_040510075.1 Xanthobacteraceae bacterium
GGATGAACAACCAGGCCCGCCTTGTGGGCATCGACGACGAGAGCGGCCGGCTCCAGCAGCGATCCGCCGATACTCTGCGGCACGATGCTGCGCTTGTCCGGGCCGATGCCATGCGCGTAGCTTGCTTGCTCTGCCCATCTATTTAGGGAGTAGTGTTGCCACTCCAGAGGCCCTTTTCCGCGAAGGCTCCGAAGTTCGGTATTGTCGTCCGAAAAGTTCTGTCATCTAATCACTCACAAAAGCAAAGGCGGAGAGGACCATGAATAGGCGATCACTCATTGCCAGAACAGCTATCGTCACGCTTAGCATTGTGCTGCTCGGCACTGTCGTTCGTGCCGCTGACCTGAAAGTAATGACATCGGTGGCTCTGACATCGGTTCTCAACGAACTTGCCCCAGTATTTGAGAAGACGACTGGCAATAAGCTAGCAATCAACTACGGCCTCGCCGCCGATCTAAAAAAGCGCATCCTCGATGGCGAGCGGGCCGACGTGATTATCCTAATACGGCCGATGATGGACGACCTGCAAAAGCAGAACAAGTTTGCTGCCAACCGCCTCGTGAACATAGCAGGGACCCCTGTCGGAGTGGCAGCTCGTGAGGGCGCTCCTAAACCGGATATCAGCTCGGTAGATGCATTTAAGCAGGCGCTCCTGACAGCCAGATCAATCGTCTATGCTGACCCTGCAAAAGGCGGCGTGAGCGGCATCGTTTTTGCTCGTGCCCTGGATCGACTGGGCATCGCTGAACAGATGAAAGGAAAAACAATATTAGTGCCGGGAGCCCAAGCGGCGGAGGTAGTTGCTAGGGGCGAAGCTGAATTGGGCATCGGCCAAGCCTCAGAAATCGTGCCCGTCGCCGGCGTGCAGTTGGTTGGTCCGCTCCCTGGCGAGCTTGCAAGCATGACCCTGTTCACTGCGGCCATTGGCGCGGAGAGCGTATCGCCCGAAACGGCGCGGGCTCTCATCGAGTTTCTCATCGGGTCTGAGGCCGCACTGCGATTCAAGGCCAAGGGCTTCGAGGCCGGCTGATCTGGCTGGCTGTGCATGCCACCCTATATCAGGATCAACGGAGGCGTCCGCTCAGCCCAGTGATCGACTTATTAGGTCCGCTCCACTAAGGTCAGGCCATTTCCAGTCCGACCACAGCCGATTGACATATACCGCTTCTTTTTGGAGATCAGTCGCCCGTCGGAGCAATTCGGAATTCAATCACTTCAGGCAAGCTGTGGAGGTGCGCCGCCAGCTTCAGGGCATTTGTTCGATTGGTGCTTTTGATCGTCATCCGATATTCAAACTGCTGACCACCTTCGATCAGCCGACATGACAGATTAGCGATGCTAAATCCGTGCTTATTGATCAATTTACGCAGATCCTCCTCGCCCAGCACTTTTCGCGCAGAAAGCGGAGCATGTGATATGCGTAGAATTCACTCGGAAGCCTTACCTCTATAAAACGAAACACCGCCAACACGAGCAGTACGGCGGCCGCCCCGACAATCGCGGCAAACCAGAAACCTATGCCGACCAGAATGCCAATCGCCGCTGTGACCCAAATGGAAGCGGCCGTGGTCAGCCCACGTACAGTCAACCCCTCCTTAAAGATCACCCCCGCGCCGAGAAAGCCGATCCCCGTCATAATGCCTTGCGCCATACGAGTAGGATCGATTCGGATAGCGTCGATGGGCGTTTCGGTCATCCAGTGGCTCTGGTACACCGTAACTAACATTAGGAGCGCAGACGCTACACAGACCAGTGCATGGGTGCGGAAACCCGCCGGCCGGCCGTGAAACGTGCGCTCGAAGCCAATGGCGGCGCCGATCACTAACGCACCGAGCACCCGCACAGCCATGACGAGTTCCAAGCCCGCTGCTAGGAAGCTGGCAAGGGAGCGCCAAGCCACGAGCACGCCATGTCAAAGAAACCCAATAGCGCAATTGCCGTGATCGGAATCGGTATCGGTAAAAACTCGTTTCACATTGTTGGCCAGAATAAGTGCGTCACCATTGTGTTGCGACAATCTTGCGCTTCTTAGATCTTTGCGTTGCTTTTCGTCCATTTTGCGCAACCCCAGCCGGAACGTGCTCCTGAAGATATCATTCCATTGCGTCGAGGATTCAAAGGAGGTTCGCATTTAAGGCGAAACGGTCTCGGCTGGCGGTCATTGCTGCGCTCGTGCCAGACGCTTGCTTCCCCCAAAGAAAGGGCGCAGAGGACCACGCATGACCGCTTCGCGATAACTGCGCATGTCTTCTTCGTCCATTGCCGTTCTGGTCGGCTGTCCCGCTTCCGCCTTCACCGTGACCTTCGGCCCCAACAAGACCGTCGTGCCGAGACCGGCATAAATGTATCGGTCGCCGAAAGTCTCTTTCAGAATGGCGAAGGCAGGCTCGCCGGTGCAGTGAACGGGAGCGAGATAGCGAACATTCCAGTTGTCACGCAGAGAGACCGCTATGCTGCTGATCTGATTATCCTGCGCCGGCAATAAATGAGTCCCGCCCAGGACCAGGTGGATCGGCTTGTTGATCGTACTCCTGGCCGTCTCGACGATCTTTTCGATTGTCGAATGACTGCACCCGACAATGAAAACGATCCCGTCAGGCGTATCGATCGCCAGCGAAATCTCTTTCACCTCCAGATCGACGCCCCAAGTGCCATTCAACAGGACAAGGTGAAGGCCCGGCGCTACCTCCGTCGTCTTGGTGATCCAGGTGAAATTCGCTTCGGGCCATGGGCTGCCAAAACGCAGTGTCTCCTGCGACTTGCCGTCGAAATACCGCATATCCGCAGGAAGGGACTCGTTGCGCCTGTAGAAAGTGCCTGGCAAAGCCGCCCCGAACACCCCGAAGTTTTCCTGCGGTGCGTAGATTTTCACGGTGGGATTTACCTTCAACAGGTAATTCAGCCCGCTGGTGTGGTCTCCGTGGCGATGGGACACGACTGCGAAGTCCAACTGTTTCAGGTCGATGGCCTTGGCCTCCACATTGTGCGCGAAGATGTCCGCGTTGTTGCCGGTGTCGAACAAGATGCGTTTGCCGCCATACTCGATAAGGGCCGAGAACCCCCAATCCTTCTTCATCGTCGACGTCTTGCCGAAGGCCTCGTAAAGGACGGTGATCTGGGTCGGGTTCGACTGCGGATAGGCGGGCGAGGCGCCAATTCCTGCGGCCGCATAGATTGTTATTGCCATCTTACGAAGGATATTCGGTGTCATGTCATAGCTCCCTCAAACCGCGCGAATGCGTGACATGATTATGCAAGATCAGCAAAAAGAAGCTCCGCTGCGAGTATTAAGCCCGCCGGAATTCTCGACCTGTCCCGCTTCAAGGGCAACTCACGGATAGCCTATGCGAGCCGGTCGTGCCCGAATAGGGGCCATCCTCCGGGCGGCCGTCTTCCGACGCAATGATCGCTGTGGGTAACACTGCGACCAGCGCCCGCTTAGCTCGGGTCTGCTTTCGCCAGGCGCAGACTTGTCATGGAATAAGCAATGCGCCGCTCGGTGCCAGAAGGAGATCTGAGCAGATGCATAAAAGCGCGGATCGTTTGCTGTCGTCACCTAGTCTGGTTTGATACCAGCTGCTTTGATCAACGCCGCGTTGCTGACGATCTCGGACTTGACAACGGCATCAAACTCAGCGGGGTTCATGACCATCGGTTCGAAGTCGAGAGTCGCGAGCTTGTCCCTCACCTTTGGCGTCTGCAACGCTTGCAGCGTCTCGCGATGAATTTGGTCGACGATCCCGCGGGGAGTCTTTGCCGCAACAAACATCCCGTACCAAAGCGGGTGTTCGGCGTTGGCGAAACCGGCTTCCGCCAATGTCGGCACGCTGGGCAGGACGGCACTTCGTTGCGCACTGTTGACGGCAAGTGCGAGCAACTTCCCCTCGCGCACATGAGGGAGGGCGAGAGGGACCTGGATGAAAGAGAAGTCAATGCGTCCAGCGATGACTTCGAACATGGCTTCCGGGCCACCCTTGAATGGAACATGAAGTGCATCGAATCCGGGGCTGCTTCGGAAGCGTTCCGCACCCATATGGATTCCGGTCCCAACCCCGGCAGAAGAGAAACTGAATGACCCAGGCTTGGCCTTGGCCGCTGCAACAAGCTCCTGGACCGTTTTGAGGCCCCTCGCAGGTGAAACAATTAACACGCTCGCCGCATTGCCAAGCGGAATGACCGCCGAAAAATCACGCGCCGTATCGAACGTCAAATTCGGATTCAGTGAGGGGCTAACGGTATGTGCAGAGGAGGTGATCAAGATCGTATGGCCATCGGGATCCGATTTGGCGACAAATGCCGCGGCTATGGCTGTTCCAGCGCCCGGGCGGTTTTCCACGACGACAGGCTGGCGCAGCTGAACGGAGAGCTGATCCAGAACCACCCGCGCGACGATGTCGACAGCGCCACCGGCCGGAAAAGACACGATTGCGCGCATTGGCTTCATGGGCCACGCCTGTGATTTGGCCTCCGCGGTCGTGAAAGCGACGCAGAGTATCGACGGCAGCAGGAAGCAAACCCGTCTCATGGTAGTCTTCTGCGCGTGCGTTTCCCGGTCTGTGTTGTTGGGCTTAATATCGGCTCTGATTTTTTTGCTCGGCGGATCCGCCTTCCACAATCCTCTCGTTGAGTTTCTGATCGACGATCTGGACCGTTCGGTCGATCTCGGCAATGGGCGTTCCAAGCTGATGCGAGATCAACTTGACCAACAAATCGACCCGTTCGATGAAAGGCGCGCCAGCGGCCAACGCTCGGGCCACCGACGACGGTTTGAGAAGGCTTTCCGCCGCCTTGGCATATTTGTCGAAAGGCACCTGATCCTTCGGGTCGGCTCCCAGACGCCGGGCGATTGCATCGACGTGCTCGTAGATCGACTGAGAGACCTTCAAATCGCTGTGAACCGCGTCGCGAATCGACTGCGGCTCGCGCGGCGTGATGCAGCGGTAATTCCCGGTCAATAGCATCGACCATTTCGCCAGAGGTACGAAAGGGGAATCGAACACCTTGAGCTTCACGGGAACGTCTTGGCCCTCAAGCGAAACCGCGTCTATGTCGGCCTCCAGCTCCCGAAGCAACTTGTTGTGCTTCTCGAGCGCAAATGTCGCGGCCTTGAAGTTGGTCGGCAGCCCGATATGCAGGACGTTGGCCGGCTCTTCCGGCGGGCGAAACGCCTGCGGATCAGGCGAGCAGAGGGTCACCAGTCCCGGTTCTAATCGCTCCCACACCTGGGCATTGGTATAAGCCTCCTCAAGTTGCATTTCCGCCAGCGCCGGGATTCGTTTCAGGTAAGGCAGAGGGGGCATGTTCATTATCGATAGGCAAGGCAGCTTCGCTGCGGCGATCTTGATGATGAGAACCCTGATCGTATGGTTGGTGTATTGAGGTTCCTGCATGGCAAGACCAACCAGATCGTAACTGGACACATCGACGTCCGCGGGCGGTACTGCGTTCAAAGCCCCACGCAGATCGCGCGAAAAGATCGACCGATGCGTCGCCTCCCCACGCAGCTTGATGCGAATTTCCGTACCTTTTCGATTGATGAGCTCTGCAGTCTTGTTGCGACAAACCAAGGTCACGTTGTGACCGGCCATCAGCAGCTTGGTCCCTAGCAAGGAGCCGTATGAGGCCCCCAGAATTAGGATGTTGTGCGCCATGGTTCCTATCGTAGACGATTATGCTGGAGTTTTCTCTCATTTCTTGACATCGAGCGGCTGGCGCGCGCTGACAAAAAATGTACCCGCCCCGCAGTAACGCGGCATACAATTAGAAGAGACAAAAAATCAGCAATCTGGTTTTCTTTCACGCCCGCCGCACGAAGCTGGGGTTGAGCTCGCGCACAGAGCGGACGCCACACTGCTGCATGGCCGCTCTCGTCTCGATGCGCATGAGCTCGAGCACTCGCTCGACGCCTTCCTGGCCGAAGGCACCCAGGCCCCAGAGATAAGGCCGACCGAGGCCCGCGGCCTGCGCGCCCATCGCCAGCGCCTTGACCACATCGGTGCCGCGGCGGAACCCGCTGTCGATCAGCACGGTGATGCGCCCGTTCACCGCCGCTACGACCTCGGGCAGCGCGTCTATGGTGGAACGCCCGCTGTCCTCGCCGCGCCCCCCATGATTTGAAACGATGATCCCGTCGATGCCGTTCTGCACCGCAAGCTCGGCGTCCTCCGCGGTGAGAATGCCCTTGAGCACGATCTTCATCTTGGTGATGTCGCGCATGCGCTTGAGGGTTTCCCAGGAAAGATTGCTGGACTCGCCGCTGCCCGTAACCGCGGTCAGATCGATGCCGTCGTAATTGTGCCGGCGCAGCGCGCGTTTGGCGAAGCTGCTGCGGTCATGGCAGCCCGAGCAGTCGCGCGTATCGTCGCGCATAAGACGAAATAACGTTTCCTGATTGCGGCCGGCGAGGCGATCGACCGTGACCACAAGCACCGGGCAGCCGGCCGCTTCCGCGCGCCTGATCAGCGCGGCCGCAACCTCCCAGCTGGGCGAGGCATAAAGCTGGAACCACACCGGGGCACCGCGCGCGCCGCTCACCTCCTCTACCGCCATATTCGAGGACGTAGAGAGCATGTAGAGATGATCGCCGGCTCGTCCGGCCTTGGCTACAGCCACCTCGCCGTCCGGATGAAAGAACTGGTTGCCACCTGTGGGAGCCAGAAAAATCGGTGAAGAGTATTTCGTGCCGAACAACTCGACACTCATGTCGACTTTGGAAACGTCGTTGAGTCGGCGCGGACGCAGCTGAAATTTCAAGAAACCTTCGCGATTGGCGCGCAGCGTGACCTCATCATCGATGCCGGACGCCATGTACCCGAAATGCGCCGGCGGCACGTTCTTGCGCGCGACCGGCTCAAAGTCGAAGACGTTGATCGCCTCCTTGGCGCTCTTGATCGCCTCGCGCTCTGTTGGCGCCCAGGTCATCGGATCCGGCAGCCGGGAAGGCAGCTCGGTTGCTTCAGCCTCTATCGCGGCCGAGGCAAGGAGCGGAGACGCCGCGAGCCATTGCAGAAAGGCACGGCGATTGGCGCGAATGAACGTCGATGTCATTGTCGCATGAGCAGCATGGGGTCGGTGCTGGGGGGCACGCGCTCCCAAACCGAGGTGTCGCTTTCGGAAAAACGCCATGTGCCGGCGCGCCCGGTAAGCAAGAGCTCGTTTTCCGCAAGGCGCCAGGTCAAGAAGCCGAAATTGGCAATGGCGGCGGTGCAGCCCGGTTTCACTGCGAGTTTGTAGCTCTCGCCCTCCAGGCGGGCATCCGTCAACGTCAACTTGCAGAGCGGCTTTTCAAATTCCTGCAGCAAGGTCCACTCGCCAAAGAGCTGCTCGGGACTCACGGTTGCGGCCTTCGCCGCCGCCTGGGTGCGCATGAAATAGAGTCCCTCCCCCTTGCGCTCGGCCTCGTACATGAGGGTCTCGACTTCAGTGAAATTAAGAACGACGGCGCCTTTCGAATCGATGAGCTGCACGGAATCCTTCGGCCCGATCGCCCATGCGGCGATGTCCTTCATCGACGGAAAGGCAGTGCCGCAGCCTCCATCCAGCTCGATCTTCAGGCCGCGCTCAACTCGCTCGATCGCGAAGCTGATCGGGCAAAGCTTGTCGCGCGCCGCGTTGGAGATTTCCCAGGCCCCCACCATGGCCTGTTCCGCGTCGGTGGCCGCCCGGGCCGGCAGGCACACGAGACAAACCCCCAAAACCAGAAGCCGCAATGGGTGACGGATCATCTGCACTCCCAAGCAACTTGCGCGCAGAATATCACGCCGCCAGCGCATCGTGCAGTGCACTTCCCTCAGGTTTTCCTGCTCTGCGGCGGCCACGGAGTTTCCGCCACCGGCGTAAGCGGCGGCTTGCCGGCTGCCCACGCCAGAAGGTTGTCGACTACCAGCTGGTCCATCTTCTCCCGAGTGGCCACCGATGCGGACCCCAGATGCGGAAACAGCACCACATGATCCATGGCGATCAGTTCCTTCGGCACTTCCGGCTCGCGCGCATAGACATCGAGACCAGCGGACAGGATCGTTTTCTCCTGCAGCGCCTTGATCAGAGCTGGCTCGTCCACCACCGAACCGCGCGCCATGTTGATGAGAATGCCTTCGGGGCCCAATGCTTTGAGCACCTCGGCGTTGATGAGATTCTTTGTTGCGGCTCCGCCCGGCGTGATCACCAGCAGCACGTCCACATCGCGCGCCATCTCGATGAGATTGGGGTAATGGCGATACGGCAGGCCAGCCACAGCCCTGCGTGAATGATACACCACGGGCACCGCCATCGCGTCGAGCCGGCGGGCGATGGCCTGACCAATGCGCCCCATCCCCACGAGGCCCACCGTGCGGTCGCGCAGGGTAGCCCTGCTCAGCGGATAGTTCTTCTGCACCCACTGGCCTGAGCGCAAAAAACGTTCTGCCTGCGGGAATTCGCGCACCGTGCAGAGGAGAAGCCCGAGGGCGGTGTCGGCCACTTCCTCGTTGAGCACATCGGGCGTGTTGGTCACCGTGATGCCGTGCGCGCCGGCCCAGGCGGCATCGACGTGATCGTACCCCACCCCGAAGCTCGAAATGATTTCCAGGCGCGGAAAGCGCGCCATGAATGCTCCGTCGAGACGCTCGGAAGTTGCGGCGACCGCGATGCCGCGCACTTTTGGCCCGTCTTTGGCAAAAAATTCCTCGCGCCCATCCCGCGGCAGCTGACGCACGATGAACGCCGGCATGAGACCCTTCGCGATCACCGGCCGCGCCGGGCCGATCAGGAGGATATCCGTCTTTTCCGCCACGCTCCGTTGCTCCTTCCTGCTCGATTTAAATCAACATGCTCACCGGCTGCTCGACGAAAGCCTTGAACGCCGCGAGCAGATCGGCCCCGAGCCTTCCATCGACTACCCGATGATCGCACGAAAGCGTCACCGAAAGCATGCTCGCAAACCGCAGCGTGCCATCGGTGCTCTCCACTGCCTGCCGGCGCGCGGCGCCGATGGCGAGAATGGTCGCCTGCGGCGGATTGAGAATGGCGGAAAATTCGCGCATGCCATGCATGCCGAGATTTGAAATTGTGGACGTGCCACCCTGATATTCGTCGGGCGCGAGTTTTTGCGACCTAGCGCGTCCAATGAGCTCCTTCGCCTCGCGCGAGATTGCCGACAACGTCTTGCGCTCCGCCTTCCGGATCACCGGCGTGATCAGGCCGTCGTCGAGCGCCACTGCGATCGCGATGTCGCATTGGCCAAAGCGCAGGATGCGGTCGCCCGCCCAGACGGCGTTCGCGTCTTTGATGCGCGCAAGCGCCGAAGCCCACGCCTTCACGAAAAAGTCGTTCATCGAGATCTTCAGAGGCGGCTTCTCGGAGGCGCCGGTTGCACCATCTGCATTCACCGTTTCGCGGATTTCTATCAGGCGGCCGATCTCGACATCCATGGTCAAATAGAAGTGCGGGATCGTGGTTTTAGCTTCGAGGAGATGCCGGGCTATTGCGCCGCGCATGCGGCCTAGCGGCACCTCCTCGAAGGGAGTGTGTTTATAAAGGAGCCGCACTGCATCAGCATTGGCAGGAGCGGCTTGCACGGGCACAGGCGCGGCGCTTGGGCGCGCCTGCTCCACATCGCGCGCGACAATGCGGCCGTGAGGCCCCGATCCTTCCATTGTCGCAAGATCAATGCCCCGCTCGGCGGCAAGGCGCCGCGCGAGTGGAGTGATAACGGTGCCGCCCGCAAGGCGCGCGGGCCCGTAATTGCGCTCCGGCGTGCGCACCTCGAAGAACGGGTCGAACTTGCGTTGCTCGCTCTCCCGTGGCTTCGTCGACGCAAAGGCGGCCAGGCTTGCCATGCGCTGCATCAGGGGGGACTGCGCGGTTGGAGGCGGGGTGAGAGCTGAAAGCGCGCTTTGAGCTTGCGCTACGCCTGGGCTGATCCCGCCGTCGGCAATCACCGCGACGACGGCACCGACGGGCGCAACCTCTCCCGCGGCAATGCGGATTTCGGCAAGCACCCCGCTCGTCGTCGATGGCACTTCCATCGAGACCTTGTCGGTCTCAATTTCAAACAGATTGTCGCCCGGCGCGACCGTGTCCCCTGCCGCCTTGAACCATCGCGTAATCTTGCCCTCGGCAACGGTCTCGCCGAGTTGCGGCATCAAAACATCCATGCGGGAACCAGAACTACCAATTGACGGAGATGTACTGCGTCTCCAGGAACTCCATGAGGCCTTCGTGCGCGCCTTCGCGGCCGATGCCCGACTGCTTCATGCCCCCGAACGGGGCGGCCGGGTCGGAGACAAGCCCGCGGTTGAGCCCGACCATCCCGAAATCGAGCTGCTCGGATACGCGCATGCCGCGGCTCAGATCCTTGGTGTAGAGATACGCCACCAGTCCGTATTCGGTATCGTTCGCGCGCTTCACCACTTCATCATCCGACTTGAACGTCTGGATGGCCGCGACCGGTCCGAAAATCTCTTCGCGTAACAGGCTCGCGCCGTCGGGCACGTTGTCGAGCACAGTCGGCGGATAGAAATGTCCCGGTCCTTGCGGCGACTTGCCGCCGGTGAGCACCTTTGCGCCCCGGCCCACTGCGTCACCGACCAGCTCGACGACTTTTTTCTTCGCCGCGGCATTGACCAGCGGTCCCACCGCCACGCCCTCATCAAGGCCGTTGCCGACCTTGAGACCCGCCATCTTCGCGGTGAGCTTCTTTGCAAACTCATCGTGCACCTTTTCGTGCACGTAGAAGCGATTGGCCGACGTGCAGGCCTCGCCCATGTTGCGCATCTTGGCAATCATCGCGCCTTCGATTGCGGCGTCGATATCGGCATCGTCGAATACGAGGAACGGCGCATTGCCGCCGAGCTCCATGGCGGGCTTGACCACGTGATCGGCGGCCTCCTGCAGGAGCTTGCGGCCCACTTCGGTCGAGCCGGTGAAGGAGACGACGCGCACGCGCGCATCGTGCAGCATCGCGCTCACCACGTCCCCGGAAGCGCGCGACGGGATCACGTTGATCACTCCCGCGGGCACGCCCGCTTCCTCCATGATCGGCATGAGCGCCAGCATGGTGAGCGGCGTATCGGATGCTGGCTTGAGCACCACGGTGCAGCCAGCGGCAAGCGCGGGACCGATCTTTCGCGTCGCCATCGCAGCCGGAAAATTCCACGGCGTCACAAGGACGGCCACGCCTGCCGGCTTGTGATGCACGACTATGCGAGCGCCGGAAGCAGGCGCGCGCGACACCTGGCCCACATTGCGCACCGCCTCTTCGGCGTACCAGCGGAAGAACTCGGCCGCATAGGCGACTTCGCCGCGCGAATCGGAAAGCGCCTTGCCATTCTCAAGCGTGATGAGCTTCGCGAGCCGCTCGGCATCGCGCATGATCAGTTCATAGGATTTGCGCAGAATCTCCGCGCGCTCGCGCGGCTTGCGCGCGCCCCAGCCGGCCAAGGCGTCGCTCGCCGCATCCACCGCCGCCTTCGCGTCAGCGACGGTCGCGTTGGCGACCGACGCGATCTTGTTCTCGGTGGCCGGGTCGAACACGTCGAAGCGGCCTTTATCCAAGGCCTTGCGCCATTTGCCGCCTATCCAGAGATCCGTTGGGACATTGGCGAGCAGATTTTCGTACATGTCACATCCTTGGTTCTCGTCAGTGCCGGGCTTGACACGGCACTCCATCTTCTTGCGAAGAAAGATGGACCCGCCCGAACTCGGGTTACCCGAGTTCGGCGCTTTGAGTGCGCAGTCGGATAAATCCGACTTGCGATGGTCAAGCCCGCGGGTGACCATTGAGAGTTACTTTTAGCTCATCGCTAAATCTCATGCCTGCAGCGAGCGGCGGACGCGCTCGGCAATTCGCTCGGCTGTAGGAAGCGCCATGTCTTCTAGAATATCGGCAGCTGGGAGCGGAATGTGCGGCGTCGTAATCCGCACGGGTGGCCCGTCGAGCTCATAGAACGCCTCGTCCGCCACGATGGAGACGATCTCGGCACCCCAGCCGCACAGCCGCGGGTTTTCTTCCACCGTGAACAGCCGGTGCGTGCGCGCGACGGAGCCGAGAATTGTCTTCGTGTCGAGAGGCACGAGCGAGCGCACGTCCACGACCTCGCAGTCGATCCCATGCGCTGCCGAGAGCCTTTCCGCCGCTTCGAGCGCGCGCGGCACCATCAGCGCGAGCGCAAGGATGGTCGCGTCCTTTCCGGGCCGCACGATCCTCGCAGTGCCGAGGCTGTCCACGATCTCCCCATCCGGCACATCCCCCTTCGTGGGATAGAGCGACTTGTGCTCGAAGAAGATCACCGGATCGGGGTCGCGCACGGCGGCCGCGAGGAGCCCGATCACGTCGCGCGGGGTCGAAGGCGCCACGACCTTCAGTCCGGGGATCATCATCGCCCAGTTCTCGACGCTCTGAGAGTGCTGCGCGCCAAAGCGCGAGCCGGCGCCGTTCGCGGTGCGCACGACAAGGGGGCATTTGAGCTGCCCATTGGACATGTAGCGGCTCTTGGGGAACTCATTCGCGATGTAATCAAAGCAGACAGCAAAGAAGTCGGAGAACATGATCTCGGCAATGGGCTTGAGCCCGGTCATGGCAGCGCCCATGGCCGCACCGAGAATCGCCTGCTCGGAAATGGGGCAATCGCGCACGCGTTTTTCGCCGAACTGCTCGTAGAGGCCGACGGTGGTCTTGAACACGCCCCCTGCCTTGGCCACGTCCTCTCCGAAAAAGATCACGTCCGGATCGCGCGTCATTTCCTGCGCAATCCCGCGTGCCACTGCATCCCTGTAGGTCAGTTCCGCCATGCAAATCCTCCATCCGCATAGACGTCGCTCGCCAGAATCTCGGCAGGCGGAGGCGGCGCCGCTTTGCATTTCTCCGTGGCTTCGTCCACGCGCCGGCGCACGTCGGCATCGATGTCCGAAATGACCTCCTCGCCCACACCGAACTGGCGTAGCCGCTCGCGATAGATTTTGAGCGGATCGCGTTCTTTCCATTTCTCAAGCTCGCCCTCGGGCCGGTACTTGGCCGGATCGGCGCGCGAATGGCCGCTGAAACGATAGGTGATGCACTCGATGAGCGAAGGGCCGCCGCCCGCCCGCGCCTTTTCATAGGCACTCCGGGCAGCGCGATAGACCACATCGGCATCGTTGCCGTCGATGACGATGTGCTCGAGGCCATAGGCGGACGCGCGATCGGCGGCAGGATGCTTTACCGCAGTGACGTCGCCGATGGGCGTGTATTCCATGTAGAGATTGTTCTCGCAGACGAAGATCACCGGCAGCTTCCAGACCGCGGCGAAATTCAGTGCCTCGTGGAAGGCGCCGATGTTGGTCGTGCCGTCGCCGAAAAAGCAGACGGTCACGTCGCCATCCCCCCGATACTGGGCGCGCAATGCGGCGCCGCAGGCAATGGGCAGATGCGCGCCGATGATCGCATAGGAGCCCATCACCCCGTGCTCGACGGAGGTGAGATGCATGGAGCCGCCCTTGCCGCGCATCAGGCCGTTGTCGCGCTGCATCAGCTCGCCCAGCACCTTCTCGATCGGGACGCCGCGCGCGAGCGTGTGGGCGTGGCCGCGATACGTGCAGAACGAAAGGTCGCCCGGCTTCATGGCGGCGGCAAAGCCCGCCGCCACCGCCTCCTGGCCGAGCGAAAGATGGCTCGTGCCCTTGACGAGGTTCTGCAGGAACAGGTCGAAGGCGCGCTGCTCGCTCTCGCGGATCTCGACCTGCAGGCGGTACATGGTCAGCCGCTTCTCCTCGCCGATGTCGTCGTTGATGCCGGGACGGGAGCCGTCGGTCGCGCGGACCGCTTGTTTCGCCATGAACGCCACCTCGACAGGGTCGGTGCAGGAGGGAGCCGGAAGCCAGCCGCAGCGGAAATTAGCGCCCCAGCACAAGCTTATGCAACCAGGGTCGGTAGCCCGGATGGAGCGCAAGCGAAATCCGGGTTCCTACCGCGAAGAGAGACTGCCCGCATTCCGCTCGCTACACGCGGGCTACGGCTACACTTTCCTCCTGACGATTGTCTCCCGGTGCAGCAGATAGAGGCCGGAGGCGACCACGATGGCGGCGCCGGTGAGCGTGAAGCGGTTGGGCA
>JBEVJT010000036.1:0-8378 GCA_040510075.1 Xanthobacteraceae bacterium
CAAAGGAGTTGGCAGCAGGCGAATCATGAGAAACGGTCAAAACAAGCGAATGCGCGGACGCAACAATCATCGCAAGAGTCACAATCCGATGGCGCGCGTCTTTGAATCCAATGGGCCGGACGTGAAAATTCGCGGCAATCCATCCCACATTGCAGAAAAATACATTCAACTCGCGCGCGACGCGCAGGCATCCGGCGACCCGGTCGCGGCCGAGAATTACTATCAGCATGCCGAGCATTACTATCGGGTGATTGCAACGGCCCAGGAGCAGTTCCGGCAGAACAACCCGCAGTTCGCGCGAGCAGAGGCCGAGAGCGGTTCGCGCGAGGGAGTATTGGAGGAAAGCGAGGACGATGGTTCCGGCGGCAGCGGCGACGCTCCGTATGGCACCCGTGAGCCGCAACCCTACATGCCCCGGGATAGCCAGCCTTATCAGCATGCTCAGCAACCGTTTCCATCTCGTCCCCCTCAGGGAAGCCCCGGAACGGAGGGCGATGTCGAGCGGCTGCCGTCATTCATCACCGGCGGACAGCAGCCGTCGCATCAATCGCATCAACAGGGTCCGAATGGCCATGATGGCCGCTCCGATCGGTTCCCGCTCCATCGCCGCCGCCGTCGTCATCGAGGCCCGCGGCCCGAAATGCAGGGCGGGCGGCCGGATGATAGCGGGCAGGGTCCGGACGACAGATAAAGTTTGCATGCAAGACGGAGGACAGAAGAATCAGGTACAGTCCAATTTGGTCGCGTACCTTTCGTCTTCGTTATCCGGCCTGGATCATCTGATCAGCACAGGTTCAAGAGCGGGCACAAGTCGGCTGCGCTCCCTCCGCGCAGGAATGGCCCGGTAGACCTGCTTGGCCGCTTCCACAATGTGCACCCCGGCAAACGGGGCAGCGACGATCGAGCCGGCGCGCTCCCACGCTCCTGCCGAGCGTAGAAACCAGCGCCGCGAAACAGGCGGCACATGCAGGGCCTCGCCCCAGCCGGTCGGCGTGAACCATGCTTCCCGCAGGAGTTGCGTAATCTGCGAGCGCGAATAAGGCCGGCCATGCCCAAACGGTGTGGTGTCGAGCCGAGCCCATACCCCACGCCGGTTCGGCACCACGATGAGCAGACGTCCACCAGCTGCAAGCACGCGCCAGATTTCCCGCAACAGCGCAATTGGATCGTGCGCCATTTCCAGCGCATGCACGAGGAGGACGCGATCGATCTCTGCGTCAGGGAGCGGCAGGTCGAGCTCATCGACGAGGACGGAAAGTCCGGGCCGGTTGGTCGGCCATTTCACCACGCCCTGCGCCGCGGGCATGAAGGCAAGACACCGTTCCGCTTCTTCCCTGAAAAGCCCCAGATACGGGGTCGCGTAGCCCACACCGAGGACGCGCATTCCTCGCGTATTCGCAACCCGCTGGCGAATGCCGCGGCCGATGAAACGACGCGCGACAACGCCCAGATGTTGTGTATAGAAATTACGCAGATCGACGACATCAATCGACATCACTGAAGCCTACCACGATTTGGCGGCGCGAGTGTCTCGGTTCTTGTCTCGGCCACCGGTAAGGTCAATTATTGTGCAGCGCATACTCTCAAGTAGCGAGGAGCGCTGGGATTAACAGACCAACAATGGAAAAGAGCATGGCAGGGCAGACGCGTGTCTTTATGTGCCTTCAGGATAACTACGGCGTTCTCGTGCATGACAGCGAGACCGGCGCTACCGTTTCGATCGATGCACCGGAAGCAGGCCCGATCGAGCGCGCGCTCGAGGAAACAGGATGGAGCTTGAGCGACATCTTTGTGACTCATCATCACGCCGACCACACCGGGGGAATTGGTGCCCTCAAACAGCGATATCGCTGCAGGGTCACGGCACCTCACGCAGAAGCCAATAGCATTCCACTGGTTGATGCGACGGTGCGGGAGAATGACGTCGTGCGCCTTGGAACCCTCGAGGCACGCGTGCTCGAGACCCCCGGACATACCGCCGGTCACGTCACCTATTTCTTTCCTGCTGACCACCTTGCGTTCGTCGGCGACACGCTGTTTTCCATCGGTTGCGGACGCGTGATCGAAGGCACGCCGCAAATGATGTGGCAGTCGCTCCTCAAGTTGCGCTCGCTTCCCGATGACACACGCATCTACTGCGGGCACGAATACACGCAGGCAAATATCCGCTTTGCCAGAATCATCGAGCCTCACAACGCAACCCTTGTCGGGCGCGCAAAGGAAGTCGAGGAATTGCGTGCCGCCGGAAAGCCTACGATCCCGTCGCGTCTATCTGAAGAGAAGGCAGCCAATCCATTCCTGCGGGCCGATGTGCCCGAGGTCGCCAAGGCGGTGGGGCTATCCGGCAGCCCGGCATGGCAGGTGTTTGCAGAAATTCGAGAACGCAAGAATAGATCGTGAGGCGCCGAAGCTCGCATGCTGCGTGCGGCCGATGTGATCCGCATACTCGGGCTCACAGCACATCCCGAGGGCGGCTGTTTCCGCGAGACCTTTCGCGATTCGCTCAGAGTGGAGGGCGCGCGACCGGCATGCACCGCGATCTATTTTCTGCTTCGAGCGGGTGAACGCGCGCGCTGGCACAGGGTAGGCACGGTGGAGCTTTGGCACTACTACGCGGGCGCGTCCCTCGCCTTGGACATCGTTATGGATCAGGGGATCGAGCGATTGCGGCTTGGGCTAGATCTCACATCGGGCGAACGGCCGCAGGCCGTCATCCCACCCAGGAGGTGGCAGACAGCTCAGAGTCTTGGCGAATGGACCCTTGCCGGATGCACGGTTGCGCCGGGATTCGACTTTGCCGATTTCGAAATGGCGCCTGAAGGATGGGCGCCTGCGTAGCGCGATCTTATTCCACTCATTCCCCGAATGGGGCCCATTCAGAAACCCGCCGTCTCGCCGAGACGAGCGGATAACCTCAGATCATGTATTGGCCGCCATTCGCAGAGATCGTCGAGCCGGTGATGAGACCCGCGTCGTCGGACGCGAGAAAAACCACGCAACGCGCGATTTCCTCGGGCTCCCCCAGGCGCCCAAGTGGAATGAGCGGAAGAATGCTTTTTTCCAGCACATCCTTCGGTACGGCCTTGACCATTTCGGTCGCGATGTAGCCGGGACAGATCGCATTGACTGTAATGCCGCTTTTCGCGCCCTCTTGCGCTAGCGCCTTGGTAAATCCGAGATCTCCTGCCTTGGCCGCGGAATAGTTCGTCTGACCGGCCTGGCCCTTCTGCCCGTTGATGGACGAAATATTGATGATGCGGCCGAATTTGCGCGCGCGCATGCCTTCGATGACCGGTCGGCACATGTTGAAGAGCGAATTGAGGTTAGTGTTGATGACAGTAGTCCATTGCTCAGGTGTCATGCGGTGAAACATGGTATCCCGCGTCACGCCGGCATTGTTGACCAATATCTCCACGGGCCCGAGATCGGCTTCCACCTGCTTCAGCCCGGCCGCGCATGCCTCATAAGACGATACATCCCACTTGTAGACGGCAATTCCCGTTTCGGCTTTGAACTTCTGCGCCGCCTCATCGTTGCCGCCGTAATTGGCGGCCACGCGATGGCCGGAGTTCTTGAGCGCCTTCGATATCGCAGCACCGATACCGCGCGTACCGCCAGTCACCACCGCAACGCGTGCCATGACCATTTCCTCCCTGAGGCTAACTCACAGCCGAACTGGAATGTCGGCCTTCAAATGAGTTGGGCAGCTCTCGCGGAGCTGCCCAACTGTATCGTTGTTTACAGCTATCGTTCAACGCACATGGCGATGCCCATGCCGCCGCCGATGCAAAGGGTCGCCAATCCCTTTTTCGCGTTGCGGCGCTGCATCTCGTGAAGCAGCGTCACCAGCACGCGCGCGCCCGAAGCCCCAATAGGGTGCCCAAGCGCAATAGCGCCGCCGTTGACGTTGACTTTCCCGGTATCCCACGCGAGGTCCTTGTTGACGGCGCAGGCCTGTGCGGCAAATGCCTCGTTGGCCTCTACGAGGTCAAGGTCTCCGACGTTCCAGCCCGCTTTCTTCAGCGCAGCTCGCGAAGCCGGAATTGGGCCCGTCCCCATGATCGAGGGATCCACACCCGCATGCGCCCAGGAAACAATGCGGGCAAGCGGTTTTTTGCCGCGCTTGGCGGCCTCGCTTGCCTTCATCAGCACCACCGCAGCCGCGCCATCATTGATGCCGGAGGCATTGGCGGCGGTGACCGTTCCGTCTTTTGCAAATGCGGGCCGCAGTTTCGCGATCGACTCAATAGTCGTGCCATGCTTTGGATACTCGTCGCTGTCGACTACGATATCGCCTTTACGCGTCTTTACCGTCACGGGGGCGATCTCGTCCTTGAACTTCCCCGTTTTCTGCGCGGCTTCCGCTTTGTTCTGGGAGGCGGCAGCGAATTCATCCTGTTGCGCGCGCGTGATCTGCCATTGGCGCGCGACATTTTCGGCCGTATTGCCCATGTGATAGCCGTTGAACGCGTCCCACAGGCCGTCCTTGATCATGGTGTCGACCATCTCAAGCGGGCCCATTTTCACACCACTGCGCAGATGCGCGCAATGCGGCGCCTGCGTCATGGACTCCTGGCCGCCGGCAACTACGATGTCGGCATCTCCGTTGATAATGCCCTGATACCCTAGCGCCACCGCGCGCAAACCCGAACCGCACAGCTGGTTGATGCCCCACGCAGGAACTTCGACTGGAAGACCGGCGCCGATGGAAGCCTGACGCGCCGGGTTCTGGCCCTCCCCAGCCGTAAGAATTTGGCCGAGAATGACTTCGGAGACTTCTCCTCCTTCCACGCCGGCACGTTTGAGGGATTCCTGCACCGCGACCTTTCCTAAATCATGCGCGGCCAGCGTAGCGAATGCCCCGTTGAACGCGGCCACGGGCGTGCGTGCAGCACCGACGATGACAATGTCGTCCTTCATGTCCAACTCCTTTTTTCGTATTCGGCGGGCTTCGTGAAATCGCGCCCAGGGTGAGGCCTCCGCCCGCCATCTGCCGGGCCATATCCTTGAAACTTGGTGCCGGGCCTGTCAATCGGATGAATAGACAAGCAGACCCGCAAGGCAAGGGCGACTCATTCCATAAATAGGTGCCCAGAACAAAAGAAACAGGCTATGCTGTGTCGGCAAACTCATCGAGTCCGCTATGGCGAAGTCGGAACAGCCGATTACGATCAAGAAATACGCCAACAGGCGCCTCTACAATACGGGCACAAGCACCTATGTGACCCTGGAAGACCTCGCCGGTATGGTGAAGGCGGGGGAGGACTTCATCGTGCACGATGCCAAGACCGGAGAGGACATTACGCGACAGGTGTTGGCGCAGATCATCTTTGAGCAAGAAAACAAGGAAGGTCAAAGCCTGCTGCCCATTACCTTCCTGCGCCAGCTCATCCGCTTCTATGGCGACAGCATGCAGATGCTCGTTCCACGCTATCTCGAAGTGTCGATTGAATCGCTGACGCGCGAACAGGAAAAATTCCGCGAACAGATGGCGCACGCCTTCGGCGGCAGTCCGTTTGGAGCGCTCGAGGAGCAGGTGCGCCGGAATATGGAAATGTTCCAGCGCGCGTTTTCGATGTTCACGCCATTTGTACATCGCGAGCAAGAATTGCCGAACGAGGCCGAGAAGGCGCACTCGCCAAAAAGCGACGAGATCGACGGTCTAAAGCGGCAGATGGAAGAGATGCAGAAGCGCCTCGATCGGCTGAGCGAGAAAGATCAAGGTTAAGCCTAAAACCCCAGCGCGCAGCCGTCCTTGCGCGGGTCGGAGCCGCCGATCAGCACGCCGCGCTTCCAATCGATGACGATGGCCTGCGCGCCGCCCCAGGGCACATCCGCCATCGCAATCCGATGTCCGCGCGCAGCAAGACCCTCGCGCGTCGAATGCTGCAAGCCGTGCTCAACCACCGTTTGCTCGCCAACGAAAAAAGCACGCGGGGTATCGATCGCCGTTTGCACGTCCATGCCGTAATCGATGATGTTCGTGAGCAGCTGCGTCTGCCCCATTGGTTGATAATGCGCGCCCATCACGCCGAATGCCATTTCGCAATGCCGATCGCGAAAGGCGAGAGCCGGAATAATGGTATGCAGCGGTCGCTTGTCCGGCGCAAAAACGTTCGGGTGATCGGGTTCGAGCACGAAGCAGGCGCCGCGATTGGTCAGCATGATCCCCGTCTTCTCGGTGCAGATACCTACGCCGAAGGTATTAAACAGGGTGTTTATCAGGGAAACGGCCATGCGATCGCGATCGACTACCGTCAGGTAGACGGTGTCGCTGCCCGGCAGAGGCCCGCTAGAAAGCGGCACGCGACGACTTCGGTCAACGCGTCGAGCAAGTTGAGTGGCGAATTTCTTGTCGAGCAGCGAATTTACTTCTACGCGCATTGCCTTTGGTTCAGCCACATGCGCGTCGCGGACCGCGTAGGCAAGCCGTGCGCTCTCAAGCATGATGTGGAAGCGCTCCGGTCCAAGCGGATCGAGCGCCGCGAGATCGAAGCTTTCCAGCATGTTGAGGAATACCAGCACTGTGAGACCATGCGTGTTCGGGGGCATCTCAAGGACCTCGTGGCCCCGGTAATTGGTTTTGATCGGATCCACGACTTCGCCCCGATGCGCGGCGAAATCCTCCAGCGCGAGAAACGAGCCGCGCGCAGCCACGGTGGCGACCATGTCCTCCGCAATCTCGCCTTCGTAAAAGGCACGCGGCCCCTTCTCGGCGATGGTCTTGAGCGTGCGCGCAAGCGCCGGCAGGCGGATTACGTCTCCCGCGGCGGGCGCTTTTCCGTCGACGAGATAGTGCCGCGTTGCTCCAGGATCTCCCTTGAGTTTGACGAGCGCGCGCGACCAATCCCAGGCAATGCGAGGCGCCACGGGAAATCCATCCTCGGCATAGCGAATGGCAGGCGCCAGCGCGCGTTCGAGACCGAAGCGGCCATGAGCGGAAAGAATTGCCCCCCAGGCATCGACCGCCCCCGGCACCGTGACGGCGTGGATCGACTGAGCATCGATGCTACGCATGCCGGCCTCGAGCAGCGGTTCGATGGACGCGTTCCGGGCCGATCGCCCGCAACCATTGTAGGCCCATACGGGAGTATCGGGCTTCGAGACCATGCAGAAACAATCGCCGCCGATGCCAGTCATGTGCGGCTCGACCACGCACAAGAGCGCGACCGCGCTCACCGCGGCATCCGCGGCAGTGCCCCCTGAACGCAGCGTCTCCATCGCCGCAAGGCTTGCCAGCGGATGCGAGCTAGCCACCATGCCGTCGCATGCGATGACGGGAGAGCGGCCGGGCAACTGAAAATCGCGTATCATCCAGCGCGGATCATGCCGAGCCGATTGAAGGCGGCGTTGTTCGGGAACCTCACGCGATGGCTTCGATCTTCTTGTGAGGGGTAGGCTCCTCGCGCCTGCCGACAGTCAACGACAAGCCCGTGATCACATCAATGAAACTGAGCGTGCTCAGCAGAAGCAAGGTAGAGCCCTCGGCTTCCGGAACGAGCACGAGTTCGGCCGTGATCGCGAGGAATAGGACAAGCGAGAGAATATGATCTATTACGCCTTTGCTGCCGAAACGCGCCCCCTTGAGCACCTCGATGTAGAAAAGCAGCATGGAATAAATGATCAGCAAATCGCCGATGCTCAGCGGCAACTCTCGGTCCGGTCCGAGGGGGATCGTGAATACCGTATCGGTGAACGGCATATGCAAAAGAAACAGAATCATGTTGAAGATTGCAAACGGGATGATCAGGAGCGGGAACGCGATCAGATACATGGGCAGGCGCTTTCTCGATCAGACGCTCAGAAGCGAGCAACCCCGCCGGCCGCGGGCACGGGAGCACGTGGTCCGCTGCAGATGGATCGCCGGTCAAGCTCGGCAACGGCGAGCACTATCTCACGTTTCTTTTTGCGACTTGAGTACTTGGCGGCCGCGGTACATGCCGGTTTTAAGATCGATGTGATGGGGGCGACGCAACTCGCCGGAATCCTTGTCCTCGATGTAGCACGGACGGGCGAGCGCATCGGCCGAGCGCCGCATACCGCGCCTTGAAGGTGAAACTTTTCGTTTCGGAACGGCCATGGTGAAGCTCCGTTTCGCCTCTCTGAGAAATTCGGAAAACGGGCGCGTTATAGAGGAAGCCTGATCACAAGGCTAGGCGAGCGGGGCGTGTGCGCCGGAGGCAGGATGATGATTGCGCAGCCGCCGCTCCACGCTTCTCGTAAATGCCCGCAAGCCTGCGCACCACCGGACCCGACTGCTTTGCACTGCGCCGCCTCGGGTTGGGCAGTACCGCCGCAAGCAACGCAGCCTCACGCGGGCTCAGCATCATGGCCGGCTTGCTGAAGGCATACCGGCTCGCCGCTTCGGCGCCGAATTG
>JBEVJT010000037.1:0-12335 GCA_040510075.1 Xanthobacteraceae bacterium
CGATCGGTGCAAAGGCGCGCGGGGTCTCGTTCACGTCGGCGGCGGCGGCCTTACGCGGACTGTTTGACGGCACGGTGATGGCGATTGTCGATACTTCTGCGATCGCCGCCGCCACCGACTTTCCGGTGCTTGCGGCTTTATCCGAGGAGCGCATGCGTACGCTTCCCAACGTGCACACGATGAAAGAGCTCGGATACGCGGCTACAGGTTTCCTGGCGGGCGGTGTCATCGCCTCTGCAAGCATTTCGGTTGCAGCGGCTGACACGCTGGAGAAGACATGCGCGGGAGCAACGGCGAGCGCGGAATACAAAGCAGTCGCCGCTCGCATGAATATTGAGGCGCGTTATCTGCCCGGCGAGGATTTCAGGAAGCTGATTGCAGCCGACTGGGCAGCAAACGGCGAGACCCTTGCACGCTCGGGCTTGGCCGCAAGCAAATAAACCTGCGCGCTCGGAATCCTGCGACCGGACTCCTGCGCCACAATTCCTGTTCGGAGCGCAACCGTGTTACCGCGCGGTGGGTGATTACGCTCGCTACGGGCGACGATCTGGATGGCAATTTCTCTCGGAGGCGGAAGCTCAACACAATGGGCCACGGCGCGCAGGCATCACGGATCGATCAGCACGCCGGGATTCAACACATGATGCGGGTCGAGCCGTTGTTTGACTGCTCTGAGCGCTTCCGCAAAAAGCTGCGGCTGCTCTCGATCGTACCAGATGCGGTGATCCCGGCCGAGCGCATGATGGTGCGTGATGGTACCGCCGGCATTGAGCATTGCCTCGGACGCAGCGGCCTTGATGGCCCAGAACTGCTCAACCAGCTTGGTCTTGTCGCCGAGCGCATGCCAGGTGAAGTATGGCGCCGGTCCATCCGGATAGAGATGCGTAAAGCGAACCGTGCATGTCCCCGGCCGTCCCGTGACCTCCTTGATGGCGCGCAACGTTGCCTCCTTCACCCGCACCTGGAAATCCATATAGCGGTCCCAGGTGATGCAGCTCTCGGTGGTATCGCGCATGACGCCGCGTGCAATGGCGTGCTCGCGCAAATAGGGGCCGCGTAGGAACTTATCGCGCCAGTTTCCGGCGGCGCCGCGGCGCTGCGAATCCTGCACCTTCAGCGCCTCGCGCTCCCACTCGCCGCCGTGGTCGCCGCAAATTTGGAGCGCCCGATCCATCCAGGCATCGAGATGGTGGTCCGCCGATTCGAAGCTCAGCACCAGAATGTCCTGGCTGCCGTCTCCGGCTTCGGTAAACCGCGCCTCCTCCCGCTCGATGAGCCGCGCATTCGCGGGATAAAGCCCAGCTTGGCTGATTGCGCGCACCGCGTCGGCCGCCTTCTCGTAATTGGAAAAACGCACCGTCGTAGATGACCGGAAAACCGGCCGTCGGTGCAGCCGCACCCAGGCCTCGGTGATAATGCCAAGGGCTCCCTCGGAGCCCAAAAACAGACGATCAGGATTCGGTCCTGCGCCCGAGGCCGGCGAACGCCGCGTTGCCACTTCCCCCGCAGGTGTAATCACGCGAAGACTTTCCACATGGTCGTCGATCTGGGTGTAGACGGTCGCGTAGTGCCCCGCGGCGCGCGTGGCGATCCAGCCGCCCAGGGACGAGAACTCCCATGCCTGGAGGAAGAAGCGCATGGTGAGCCCAGTGGGCCTGAGCTGACCTTCAAGATCGGGGCCGAGCACACCGCACTGGATGCGTGCCGCCTGCGAGGTCGTATCCACCTCGGTCACACGATTGAGATTTTTGAGATCGATCGACAGCGTGCCACGATAACGCCCGTCGGCAGGAGGATTGACGCCGCCCACCACGCTAGAGCCGCCGCCGAACGGGATCGCCGCGACATCGTTTGCTCCACACCAGTCGAGCAGCGCGCGGATGTCCGCCTCGTCACGCGGATAGGCGACTGTATCCGGCGGATTGCCAAAATCGCGCCGATGGATCATGCGGGCGAGGTCGTGCACGGAGCGGCCGTAGGTATGGAGCAGCCGGTCGTATTTCTCGTCAGTGCAGATGGATCCCAAAGCAGGAGGCGGTGACACCCTCGGTGGGCGCAACGTGATGTCGCTTTCCCGCGGCATGGGCGCCGACTCGAGGCCATCGACCTGGAAAAGCTGCGACCACGCGCGTTCGAACCAGTCCAGCTCTTCGGCCGAAACCGCTTCGTCCTCGTATCCCCACCCGAAGAAGCTGCGCCGCCGTTCGCTCATGAGCCGTCTCGCTCAAAGATTTACTTTCGGTCGATCAGCGCATGCCTCTGCGCAATTTGCGTTGGCTTCGTTTTTACAAAATTGGCATCGCGCTCTCCGCGACGGGCAGCCTTGGCTCGTTTCGTTTCCTCAGTTGCGCGCTGGGTTTGGCTCCTTTTTGCAAAAACGCACGGTTGAGGGCGCGGTCCAGTCCCGATCCAGGCGTGCCGCATTGTAAATTACAATGATTTGCAATGCGCGGACGTGTCTTGCATCGCGCCTCTCCCGCCCCGAACATCTGTTGCGCAATCATCAGTTGGGTTCGTTTTCCCAAAATGTGTCGTGCGCACCACATCTCGCCCCGCAATCGGCGCGCGGCGAACCGCCCGGGCACCCGTATCGGAGGTGGCTGATTCCTGGAATGTTTCTGTACAGAAGCAACAGTAAATAGCACCTAATGTCAGGTCGCCGATCTGAGGTATTGTTCCTGTTTTGTTCTAACATGCCTCTTCGGTGAGATCAAGCTCTTTTTGCGGTTAAGGGCTGAGCCAAGGCGAATTGAGCGGCTGCGTACGCGAAGGCGTACTACTGTGGAGTGAGGCCGGAGAGACGAACAACTTCTTCCCACATCTTCGTTTCCTTCGCCGCAAAGGCCTTCGCCTCAGCCGGCGTGCTGTGCAAGAGACGCGCGCCCGCGCCGAGAAAGCGCTTCTGCATTGCTTCGTCTTTGGTAATTTCTTTGTGGGTTGTGGAGATTTTCTCCACAACCGCGGGGGGCGTTGCCGCCGGCAGCGCGTAGGCGGCCCACGAGGTCACCACGAAATCCTTGACGCCGGCTTCCTCCATGGTGGGCACCTGCGGCAGGGTTGGCCAGCGGCTTGCCGATGTCACTGCCAGCGCGCGCATCGTGCCCGAATTGACGTGCGAGATATATGAAGCGAGATTATCGACGGCGAAGATCACATCGCCTGCAAGCATGGCCGGAATGGTCTGCTGCGCGCCCCGGAAAGGCACGTGCACGGCGTTGATCCCGGTTCGCGCCGCGAACAACACGCCGGAAAGATGCGGCGAGGTGCCGGGTCCTGGACTGCCAATGGTAATCCCGTTTGGCTGCGCCTTGGCCCAGGCGATGAATTCGCCCAGCGTCTTGGCCGGCACGTGCTGGGCAACGACGACGGCAACATTCGGCATTTCATAGGTGAGCGAAGGCGCGACCAGATCCCGCTCGGCATTATAGGGCATGTGAGCGAACAAGAACTGATTGATCGAGAAGTGTCCGATGGTGGCGCCGCCGATCGTGTAACCGTCAGGCGCGCCTTTCGCGACTGCGTCGATTCCCACATTACCCGACGCACCCGGCCGGTTCTCAACGATGAAAGGCTGTCCAAGCTTCTCCTTCAGCTTGTCCGCGAGGAAGCGGAACAGGATGTCGGTCGAGCCGCCGGGCGGATAGGGCACAATCAGACGCACCGGATGATCCGGCCAGGTTCCGACACCTTGCGGCCAGCCCGCAGTGGCGCGCATGACGATCGCACCAGCCACGCTCTGCAACAGCGCACGGCGCGCAATTCTCCTGTCGAAGCTCATCCCGTGTCCTCCCTCTGCATCTGCTCAAATTATGCCGACATGCTTCCAGTTGCATCGGCCGCGGTGCCGCAGGTCAGTGCTCACGGTCGAGGCTTGAGTTTCTTTTGCACGCGCTGATCGAAGCGAGCCACATTGACGACCACGCGTTCGTGGGTGCCGTCGCCGATCGGCTCCCTCTCGTCGCGCGCTTCCACCCGGAAGAATAGGGTGCGTCCCTCAACCTTGATCAGCTCGGCGGTTGCCCAAACCTGCATCCCGATCGGCGTTGCGGCGAAATGGCGAATGTCGAGGCGTGTGCCGAGGCTTTGATGGCCTTGCGGGAGGAGATGCTCGACCGCGCCAAGCGCGGCGGCCTCGATGAGGTTGATCATGACAGGGGTCGCGAGCACCGGCACAAGGCCGCTTCCGACCTTGGGCGCGGAATGCTCGATCCCCACCATGAGCTGCGCCGAGCCTTGCATCCCGGGGTGCAGGCGAGAGAAATCGATCATCCTTGCTCCTCCGCCGCTATGCCGGGCGCCATCCGGTCAGTGCATCACGGTGCCGCCATCCACCGCAATTGTTTGCCCCGTCACCAACTGGCTTGCGTCGGACACCAGCCAGTGGATGGTGCCAACAAGGTCGGCGGGTAGGAGACTGCGCGTAATCGACTGGCCGTTCCTGATGGCGTCGAGCGCCCTGTCGTACTTTTCCGCAAAAAAATCGCGCGCGGAATCGCTGACCACGATGCTTGGCGCAACGGCGTTGACGCGGATGTTGTCGCGCCCCAGCTCGCGGGCAAGCCCGCGAGTGAGCCCGATTACCGCAGCCTTGGAGGTCGTATAGTGCAGCCCATAGGGCATGCCATATGTTGCTGCGAGGGACGCAATGTTGACGATGCTGCCCCCGCCGTTGTTGCGCAATGCAGGCACCACCGCCTTGCAGCAATTCCAGACGCCTCTGACGTTCACGGCCATGGCGGCATCCCAGTCGCGTTCGCTAATTGCCTCGAAACGGCCGCCGCGCAGGTCTGCGAAGAGGGCCGCATTATTGACGAGCGCGTCGATGCGGCCGAACGCATCGAGCGCCGCCCGCGCCATGTCCATGGCTGACGCGGCGCTTGCCACGTCAACGCTCGCGGCGATTGCGGTACCGCCTTCTGCCTTGACGCGATCGAGGGCGCCCGAACAGTCATTGACATCTGCAACCACGATGCGCGCGCCGAGGCTGCTCAGATAGCGGGCATATTCCTGGCCGATCCCGCGCGCCGCGCCGGTAACGACAATGACTTTTCCGTCGATTTTCATCGCGATCTCCTGTCGAGACGGATGGCTGGACGATCCGCAGCCTACTGGATTACAGCGTCGCGGTGTTGCACTTTAGCTGATAGGCAGGACAGCGCTAATTGAATGGCGGCGCTGTAGCCGGATACGCGCGATGCGCAATGTCAACGGGCGGATACGTTCGTGAGAATTCAACCGTGCGGTGTTCGGCTCGCATTTGACGCTGTCCACCGATCACACCTCGATGAAAAGGCAAGATGATGGAATGGCGCGACCAGGTAGCGGTGGTGACAGGCGGCAGCCGCGGACTGGGCCGAGCAACGGCGCGGCTCCTGGCGCAGCGCGGCGCTGCTGTATGTGTGAACTATGCTGTCCATGCCCATGCGGCCGAGGCGCTGATCGCTGAGATCGTATCGGTCGGCGGACGGGCTATCGCTGTGGCAGCAAACGTAGCAGACGCGGCTGCGGTCGAGGCTATGGTAGCCCGCACCGAAGCAGAATTGGGTCCAGTCACGATCCTGGTGAACAACGCGGGCGTGTCGTGGCAGGGCACGTTGGACACCTACGACCCGGAGCAGGTCGCGCGAATGCGCCAGATAAACGTGGACGGTATGATCCATGCCACACGCGCCGTGATCGGAAGCATGCGGGCGCACCGCTACGGCCGAATTGTCAATGTCGGCTCGGTCGCAGCAATCGGGACCGCATTGCCCGGCAATGCGTTCTACGCTGCCACCAAGGCCGAGGTCATAGTTCTGACGCGGCGCTTTGCCCTGGAGTTGGGGTCGGCCGGCGTCACCGTGAACGCGGTGGCACCAGGTTTCGTTCGCACGGACATGACGCAGCGCGGCCGCGGTGCAGTGGATTGGCAGGGGACCGAGGAGCGTCTCGCCGCGCGAGCGATGATGGGCCGCATCGGTGAACCGGAGGATATCGCCAATGCGGCAGTATTCCTGGCCTCGCCGGAGTCCGGTTGGATTACGGCACAGACGCTGACGGTCGACGGCGGGCGGATGGACTACATCGCACACGCTTAGAATCGAGTGTGCAGCCATGGATGTGCGTTTCCCTGGGACGATGACTGCCAGAGGCCATGCGGCCACTTACAGTGTACAATCTTCGCCCTGTATGCGGTCAGGTTGATTCGCGGCGCTCCTCGCGAGCGAAGGATGAGTTCAACGAAGCCATTCATGAAGCGCTGAGAGCTTTTCTACTCGGCGGGCGAGAGGCTGCTTGATGGCGCCCCAAGTGGTCAACGACGTGGTACTTACCGGCGTGAGCAAAGCCTACCGAGGTAAACCCGCGCTGAAAGACCTCGACGTGACGATCACAGCTAACAAGTTTACGGTCGTGGTCGGTCCGTCCGGGTGCGGTAAGACGACGCTCATCAATCTGATTGCTGGCTATGAATCCCCGGACAACGGATCGGTGCTGGCATGCGGGCGACCTGTGAACGGACCAAACTGGGACCGCTTAGTGGTTTTCCAGGAGACAGCCCTATTTCCATGGAAGACCACGCTGGACAACGTGACGTTTGGTCCAATCAGTCGTGGTCTCAAGCGCTGCGATGTAATCGATCGCGCGACCAATCTCATTCGCAAGCTTGGATTGTCCGGCTCTGAAAGTAAATATCCCGCGCAGCTCCCGGGCGGCATGCAACGCAGAGCGGAGCTCGCACGTGCAATCATAAACACCCCAAGCTTCATGCTTTTTGACGAGCCATTTCGTAGCCTTGATGCGATGACAAGAGGTTTGATGCAGGAAAATCTACTCGAGCTTTTTGAAGAACAGCATGTAACGACTCTTTTCGCCACGAGCGATTTGGAGGCAGCGATTTATCTCGCCGATGTGTTAATTGTGCTGACGCCATCTCCGGGAACTGTCAAGAACGTGGTCGAAATAGATCTTCCCCGGCCGCGCGATTTCAAGATGCTGGCCACGCGTCGGTTCGGCGATATTCACAAAGAGATCTTGCATACTCTTTTTGCGAGCGTCTTACAGCTGATCTTCTGATGTACTCTGGGTCACAAATGCCCATCTGAAATCGTAATCCTGAGGTGCTCGGCGCAACGGGCCGAGTTTTCGTGTGCAGCGACTGACGACCTGCGCGTTTCCCTTCAGCGCACCCGGGTTCCTGGCGAGAGAGTGGCGCGAGAGCTCAACTCCCGGGTAACGGCATTGACTGTCCCCGAAGCTGTGACGGCGACGGCACGCGACTTGCCGGCGGCTTGACCCAGCTCGCGCAACGAGCGCACCAGCCATTCCAGGGCCAGAGACAAAACAGCGACAACAATGGGAATGTACACAGTCCAAAACATCGGAAAGAAAAACATCTCAATTGATCCTCATTCCTTTGGCGATCGCTTGAAAATATGCAGCAAGGCGCAGGCCGCCATTAAAATTGGCCCTCGGAAACTAAATTCCTTTTTACAGAAAGGTCTGGGACTGTCCGATACAAGGCGAGCAGGTCCGTGTCGGGACGGCAACCGGCTGATCGGAAAGGAGGATTAAGGTTCCAGCGCTGCTCTTGCAAAATTGAGCGTCGGTATGCTCCCGCTCTAGAAAACACCCAGGCAATCGGCGACAATTCGGTAATTGTCCGCAGTCTCATCGTGGTTTCGATGTCTACGCCCCGCGAAGTCGAGCTCAAGCTTGAGATCCCACCACAAAGCATTGCACGGCTCACGCGCAGTTCGCTCCTTAATGGACGCACGAAGGCGATGCGCAAGCCCGCAAGCCTCGTTTCGGTTTACTTCGACACCAAAAAACTGAAGCTGCGCAACAACGGCTTTTCGCTGCGCGTGCGACGTACCGGACGCAAGCACATGCAGACAGTAAAGAATTATGGCGCTGAAACCACTACGTTAGTTGCACGCAACGAGTGGGAACACGAAATTGCCGGCAACGAACCCGATCTCGACAGAGCGCGCGATACCCCGCTCGGGCGGGTATTAGGCAAGAAGGCGCGCCGAAAACTCAACCCGCTCTTCGAAACTCGCGTTCGCCGCAACGTTTATCCAATTCATGAAGGAGTCAGCGAGATCGAGCTCACGGTCGATAAAGGGAGTGTCGCAGCTGGTCGGCGGTCTTCCCCCATTTGCGAGGTGGAACTGGAGCTCAAGCGGGGCGAGGTCGCTGATCTTTTCAAGGCGGCGCGCATACTTGCCGAAGAGGTGCCGGTTCAGTTCGCGACGTCGAGCAAAGCGGAGCGCGGCTACTCTCTGATCGAGGGGAGGGGAGCGGCACCGGTGAAGGCTGCCTCTGTCGGCCTCACGCCCCACACGACCTGCGCACTGGCTTTTCATGCCATTGCCAGGGCATGCCTGCGCCAGCTCGTCGCTAATCGACCGGCCATGCTCGGCGGCGACCCCGACGGCCTGCATCAAATGCGTGTGGCGCTGCGGCGCCTGCGTGCGGCAATCTCGCTGTTTGGCGACATGCTGTGTGACCACCAAACAGAGGAGATGAAGGTCCAATTAAAATGGATTACCGGAGAACTCGGCCCGGCGCGCGAGTTCGAGGTGTTCGTCAAGCGAGTGTTGATGCCCGTGGCTGCCGCCAAGCCCGATGGCCCAGGGGTGGCAGTGCTTACCAGGGATCTGGAGGAAAAGCGCGCAGAAGCATTTCACCGAGCACGTGCTGCAGTCGAATCCGCACGCTTCCGGACGCTCATGATTGATACCGCTGCCTGGATCGAAAACGGAGATTGGACTCACAATGGCCATGCTTCCGTGAGCGCCTTGCGGGAAAGCACTATCGCACCCGTCGCCGCCCACGATCTCAGCAAGCGTCGGAAAAAGATTCTGAAGAATGGGAGCCGGCTCAAGGAACTCGAACCGCAGCGCCGGCACAAATTACGTATTCAGGCGAAAAAGCTGCGCTATGCATCGGAATTTTTCGCTGGCGCGTTCCCGGGAAAGAAAGCGCGGAAACGCCGGAAAGAATTCCTCGCAGCGCTGGAGAAGTTACAGGATGCGCTCGGCGATCTGAATGACATAGCCGTGCACGAAGGATTGACCGCGGAAATCATTGATGCGTCTGCCGCGGATGGCAAACGTGGAATGGGTCGCGCCAGGAAAGCATTCGCTGCCGGCCGCCTCTCGGGGCGCGAGGAAGCGCGCGCGCCATCAGTCCTCAACGACGCGCAGCATGCGTACCGGCTTTTTGCCGCCGCAAAACCTTATTGGCTCTGACCCGGCAAACTCCGGAACCTGTCGCTAGCAAAGGCGACTCGCACGGCAGCGATACTCGGCACTGGTTTGTGTTCGACTTGTCACACCACTGAAATATGAAATCGCCATGCTGGCGCATGCGATTCGCCAATGAAATCGTTTTGCCGCACAGCATACGCGTATTCTAATGACATGATCACATGGAACCATAGTTATCCCATCGCGTTGTGACCGTCGCTGACCCAGGCGAGCGGAGCGGAAATGGCTTTTTTTGCAAGACTTCTATTTCAGTACGGGGTGTATCGCCGCTACCCCATGCGACGATGGGGCGCCCTAAAAAATGCATGGCGCCTTGCCTGCCGGCAGATTTGAATCAGGCGTGAAAGAAACTAAAATCGGACGCCGAAGAGCGATGCACGACGCGACCGCATAAAATCGAATTTAATTCCCACAACCACAATTTAGTGGAAGTGGCGCGGGCCATCTCTATTTGTCCATTACTAAGGTGTGCAGACTTTGCATACACCTTGGACAGGATCACGGGCGAAAAGGGGAGTTTCACCTGGTGAGCGTTCGGATGGAGAATTGATATGCAAACACGTGAAACAAGCTATCTCTTTATACCGGCATTGGCCGCCAGCATCGTGCTTGCAGTGGGAACGCCGTCCCTACCGCCGCGCGAGCAATCACTCGGTAGCGGTCATTTGGCTCAGTACTGCGTCCCGACAGAAGAAAACAGGAACGGGAAAGAAATCTATTGCTGAGCATTTTCAGGGAACTGTGGCGGATCTAATCCGGGATCATCTTTCCCGCAGGTTTAGCCAGCGAAATTCTCCTCGGTTGGTGCACAGGACAGCTGCGGGCCATAAATTGGGGTTTAGAAAGATAAACTCGAATTTAGCTGCGCATTGGCCTTTTTTGTCCTAGTGCTCATGCCTGATTGCATGCGTGAGCCCGCTCAAGCGCTCTCGGGTGAGACCACTCGAAGGGACATCTGATATGCAAGCGCAACTCTTATCTCCTTCCAGCAGCCGTTATCTCGAAGAGATCCGCCGGTTTCCGCTGCTGCAACCGGACGAGGAGTCGGTGCTGGCGAAGCGCTGGCGCAAGCACGGCGACAGCACTGCGGCACACAAGCTCGTCACCAGCCATCTGCGCCTGGTCGCAAAGATAGCGGTGGGCTATCGCGGCTATGGCCTGCCCATGTCGGAACTGATTTCCGAGGGCAATCTGGGGCTGATGCAGGCGGTGAAGCGGTTCGATTCGGAGAAGGGTTTTCGCTTTTCCACCTATGCGATCTGGTGGATCAAGGCGGCAATTCATGAATACATCCTGCGCTCGTGGTCGCTTGTGCGCATGGGTACGACCGCCAATCAGAAAAAGCTCTTTTTCAACCTGCGCAAGGCAAAGAGTCGCATTGCGGCACTCGAGGACGGCGACCTGCGTCCCGACCAGGTCACGCTGATTGCCAGCAGGTTGCGCGTGTCGGAGCAGGACGTGATCGAGATGAACCGAAGGCTCGGTGGCGACGTGTCACTGAACGCGCGCCTGCGCGAACAGGACGATTCCGGCGAGTGGCAGGACATGCTCATCGATGACCGCTCGAACCAGGAATCGAGGCTGCTCGAAAGCGACGAACGCGACACGCGCCGCAAAGCGCTGGGTGAGGCGGTGGGTACGCTCACCGGGCGCGAACGGCGTATTTTCGAGGCGCGCCGGCTGGGCGATGAGCCGATCCGGCTCGAGCACCTGGCGGCTGAGTTCGGTATCTCGCGCGAGCGCGTGCGCCAGATCGAGGAGCGCGCCTTCCAGAAGGTGCAGCGGAAAGTGCGAATGGCGATCGGACAGGCGCCGCTCTCTTTAACGATTCATTGATGGGCTGGCGGCACGGCGACAGAAGCCGGCGAGACTCTCGCTGCGCTCATGGCTGCAATGCCTTGCAATCGGGAATAACTAGAGTAGTCCAGGCGTCTGAACCTAGGAGCCCGCATTAGGGCAAAACGCGTCTGGGGCAGGGCAAACATGAGAGCCAAGCAGCGTCATGCACAAGACGTCGCTGCACAGCAGTTCGCCGATCTCATCGGCATACTGCCGATCATGGCGTTTTCTGTACGCCCCGACGGGTGGACGGATTTTGTAAGTGATAGTTGGCAGGAGTATTCGGGATTCTCGCTGGAAGCCACCACGGGCGGCGGCTGGCACGCCACGGTTCACCCCGACGACTTCGATCGGCACCTCGAAAAGTGGCGCGCATCGCTGGCAAGCGGCGAGCCCTTCGTGAACGAAGTCCGGCACAGAAGCGCTCACGGCGAATACCGCTGGTTTCTTGTTCGGGCGATGCCGCTCCGCGATGCGCAGGGCCGAATCGTAAAATGGTACGGAGCGCTGACGGACATTGACGACCACAAGCGGGGAGAAGCGCTGCGGGCGGGAGAAAAACGACTCCTCGAAATGATTGCTACCGGAGTCAAGCTGAAAGAAATCCTCAACGCCCTGTGTCTGATCATCGAGGAGCAGCGGGGCGGTACGCTCGCGTCGGTCTTGTTGCTCAATCCCGATGGCGTTCATCTCGATATCGCCGCTGGTCCCGCTCTGCCTCAGGAATGGCAGCTGCAGATGCAGAAGCTGCCCATCGGACCATGTGCCGGTTCCTGCGGCACCGCCGCCTACAGGGGATCACCGGTCATCGTCTGCGATATTGCAACTGACCCGCTGTGGGAGGTGCCGGAGCATCGCGCCTGCGCGCTGAAGCACGGCCTGCGAGCTTCCTGGTCACGGCCGGTACTCTCCAACCAAGGCAAGGTGCTCGGCACCTTCTGCATGTATTATCGCGAGCCGCGCAGCCCGAGCCCGCAGGACCTCGAGCTGCTCGACGTCGCCACGCACCTCGTCCGGATCGCGATTGAACGCGACCGTGGCGAGGAAGCTCTGCGGCGCAGTGAAGCCTATTTGACGGAAGCGCAGAGGCTGACCCAGACAGGCAGCTGGGCATTGAACCCGGGCACCGGCAAGAGGCTGTACTGGTCCGAGGAAATGTTCCAAATCTTTGGATTAGATCCCCGACGGGGTATCCCCGGGGCTGACGAGGCCATTCGCGTCGTGCACCCGGAAGATCGCGACAGA
>JBEVJT010000038.1:0-42141 GCA_040510075.1 Xanthobacteraceae bacterium
GCAATCATCGCGCGCGCGCAACATTCGCGGCGCGCCGTCATCATTGGTGCGAGCTTCATCGGGCTCGAAGTCGCCGCTTCGCTGCGCACCCGCAATCTCGAAGTGCACGTAGTGGCACCGGAGAGCCGGCCGATGGAGCGCATCCTGGGGCCCCGGCTTGGCGATCTGGTGCGCTCGCTGCACGAGCAACACGGCGTGATATTTCACCTCGGCGAGACCGCAGCCGCTATCGATGACGCGCGTGTTCGGCTGAAATCCGGAGCCGTGCTCGAGGCCGACCTGGTTGTCGTAGGCATAGGGGTGCGTCCGCGCACGGCTCTCGCCGAAGCGGCGGGGCTTGCGCTCGACCGCGGCGTCGTCGTGAATGCCTCGCTTGAGACGAGCGCGCCGGGCATTTTCGCGGCCGGCGACATCGCGCGCTATCCCTATGGCGGCGAGAACATACGCGTCGAGCATTGGGTCGTCGCCGAGCGCCAGGGCCAGACCGCGGCACTCAACATGCTCGGCGAGCGGAGGAAATTTTCAGATGCTCCGTTCTTCTGGAGCATGCATTACGACGTGCCGATCCTCTATGTGGGCCATGCCGAGACATGGGACGAGCTGAGCGTCGAAGGCGACGTGGCCGACAAGGACTGTACGGTGCGCTACAAGCGCGAGGGGCGCGTGCTCGCCGTCGCCACCGTCAATCGCGACATCGACAACCTCAAGGCCGAGGTGGCGATGGAGCGGGCGATGGAGCGCGCGGCTGCGAACTAAAGCGGAAGAACGAGGCGCTCAGCGTTTGCTTTTCTTGCGCCCACCCTTTCTGCTGCTCTTGCGGCCTTTTCGTTTCGGCACCTTCTTTTCCTTGCGCCGCGCTTCCGAAAGTCCGATCGCAATCGCCTTCTTGCGACTCTTGACATGCCTGCCCGCGTACGGATTGACCGGCTTCTCGTCGAACGCGGATTGATGGAAAGCCGCGCCAAGGCGCAGGCTGCAATCGCAGCGGGCCGGGTGCGCGCAAATGACGTGATTGTGCGCAGGGCCTCCGACGAAGTGCTGGAAAACGCCGTGCTGACCGCGGAGCCCGAGCATCCCTGGGTGTCGCGCGGGGGTGTCAAACTCGCCGCCGCGCTCGATCACTTCCAGTTCGATCCGGCGGGTCGCGTTTGTCTCGATGTGGGAGCTTCGACCGGAGGTTTCACCGAAGTCCTGCTCGCGCGCGGCGTGCGGCGCGTTTACGCGGTGGATGTCGGTCGCGCGCAGCTGCATGCACGCCTTCGCGCACGAGCCGAAGTCGTCTCCTGCGAGGCGACCGACATCCGTTCACTGGATGCGGCGGTCCTCGACCCCAGACCTGACTTCATCTGTGTCGACGTGAGCTTCATTTCGCTCAAGCTTGTGCTCCCGGCCGCGCTCGCTTTGGCGCGCTCTCCTGCAGCGCTCCTCGCGCTCATCAAGCCGCAATTCGAGACCGGCGGGAGGGGCCTGAAGAAGGGCATCGTGCGGGATACCCGCGTCCACGCCGCGTTATGCGAGGATATTGCCAGTTTCGTGCATGCGCTCGGCTGGCGGGTGGCGGGGGTGATGCCCTCTCCGATTCGCGGCCGCGACGGCAATCGCGAGTTTTTCATCGGGGCGAGCCGTGATTGAGCGGCTGAGCATCATGAGAATGGGACGCGGTGGCGACGGCATTTGTGACACCGCTGCAGGGCCCCTCTACATTCCCTATGCGTTGCCCGGCGAGAGCGTCAGGGTCGATGCATGGCTGGGGCATCCGGACCGCCGGCGCTTGATAGAGGTCGAGGCAGCGAGCCCCGAGCGCACCGCGCCCATCTGCAAATATTTCGGCACGTGCGGGGGCTGCGCGATGCAGCATTGGGAAAGAACGCACTACCGCGCCTGGAAACGCGGCGTGCTCGTCGAGGTGCTGGCGCAGGCAGGCCTTGATGGCCCAGTCGACGATCTCGTTGATGCGAGCGGCGCAGGACGCCGGCGCGCCGTTTTTCACGCCCGACTGGATGCCGATGCGCAGGTCGTCGTCGGTTTTTCGGCGCGACTCGCTCACGATCTCGTTGCCATCGATCACTGCCCCATTTTGGCGCCGGAGCTTGCGGGCGCGCTCGCCGCGGCGCGCGCGATCGCTGAGTGCCTCGCCCGGTTGCGCAAGCCGCTCGACGTCCAGGCCACCGCAACCCTTGCCGGATTGGATATCGACCTGCGGGGATCCGGCGCGTTAAGCGCGGCGGACGCAGCGGCGCTTGCGGGCGTTGCGGAGCGATGCGCGCTGGCGCGGCTCACACGTCATGGAGAGATCGTGGTGCAACGCGCGGCGCCCCTCATGCGCATCGGCCGCGCCCAGGTGGTTTTGCCTCCGGGCGCGTTCGTGCAAGCAACGGCAGCGGCGGAAGCAATGCTGCAGGATTTAGTGCTGAAGCATTGCGGCGGCGCGCGGACCATTGTCGATCTCTTCTGCGGCGTCGGACCGTTCGCGTTGCGCCTTGCCGAGGAGGCACGCGTGAGCGCATTTGATGGCGACGCGCCGGCAATTGCGGCCCTGCAGCGCGCAGTTGCGCAGGCGCAGGGGCTCAAGCCCATCGCCGCTCAGACGCGCGATCTTTTCCGCCATCCGCTCTCACCCGGAGAGCTCAATCGCTTCGACGCAGTGGTCGTCAATCCGCCGCGGCAGGGAAGCGAGGCGCAAGCGCGGGCACTCGCCGCATCCTCGGTGCGCACCCTCGTTGCAGTGTCCTGCAATCCCGCAACCTTTGCGTGCGATGCACGCATTCTAATCGACGGCGGCTACGCGCTCACACACGTCACGCCCGTCGATCAGTTTCTGTTTTCACCGCATCTCGAGCTGGTCGCGAAATTTCAGAAATCAGATGTCATAGGACAGAAGGCGCGCATCTGACATCTGGCCTCTGATACCAGCGGGGCAATGACTCACAGCGCCGTCATGGCCGGACTTGTTCCGGCAATCCACGTATTTGATCTAAAAAGGAAGAAAGACGTGGATGCGCGGGACAAGCCCGCGCATGACGAATGAGGGATTAGTGCCGTGGGTATGACCTCTTCCTCTGACACCGTCCTTAATTCCCCCAGCGCTCGCGCCACATCTGCTCACCGATGGTGCAGGAAATGCGCGGGGCCTGCGCTGAGGCCGGCACTACAGTGCGCTCGGGCGCGCGCCCTGCCACTTCGAGCAGAAGCTTGGTGCGGATCGCCTCCTTGAACTGCGCGCGTTCGCGGATGGGCACGACGAACGCTGCGGGACCGCCGATGACGCAGTCTTCGTAATAAATATCGAGATTGTCGATATCCATCGTAAACGGATTGGGCCGCTTGAGCATGATCGGCAGCCCATTGATCGTGATTCCTGCACTAACCACTTCGTCGCGCACGAGCGTCACCAGCGGGCCGCTGTTGTTGGCTCCATCCCCGGACACATCGATGACGTGCCGGATGCCTTTGAAGCCGCTGTCGTCGAACAACGGCTTGGCAAAGGTGAGGGCGCCGGAGATCGAGGTGCGCGAGGCTCTGCGATAAGGCGCGGCGGCAATTTCGTTGGCAAAGGCGTCGGCCGCTTCGGGTCCATCGATCAGCCGCCACGGCACGATGATTTTCTGGTCGTAGGGCCCGGCCCACTCGAAATAGGTGACCGCCACCTTCCCATGCATGCCCTCGCGGATGGCGCGCATGAACTCGGGCGAGGTCAGCCCCGCGATGTAGCCCTCGCGCTGCAGCGCCTGCTCGTCCGGATCCATCGAATAGGAAACGTCGACCGCGATGACCAACTGCACGTCGACCAGGGTGTTTGCCGCAGCGTGCCGTGTGGCTGCAACCCCCGCGCCTCGGCTGGCGGACACGAGTGCCGGTGCGGCCATAACTGCCGCCGCGACGGCGACGAGGGCCGCGCGCATCCCGATACTTTGAGCGCTCAATCGATCATCTCCGTCGCGGCGATCTCAATGCCAAAGCCGGCAAGGCCCACATAGGTGCGCTTGGTCGACGTCAACAGACGGATCGAGCTGATGCCGAGGTCCTTCAAAATCTGCGCGCCAAGTCCGACCTCGCGCCAGTGCAATGAGCGTGCCAGCTCGGAGCTGCTCGCGTCCGACTGCGGGATGGCGTGCGTTGGCACCCCGGCGGTGCCGTCACGCAGGAAGACGATCACGCCGCGGCCTTCCTGCTTGAAGCGTTTCAACGCGGCGTGAACCGGATGCGCGCCGCCGAACACATCGCGAATGACGTCGGCGCGATGCAAACGCGCGAGCATGTTCTTGCCGTCGCCCACCCGGCCATAGACGAAAGCCATGTGCTGAATGGGATCGAAGGGGGTGACATAGGCGTAGCCATGCAAACTGCCGATCTGGCTCTGCACCGGAAATTCGCCAATGCGCCGCACGAGCTTGTCGCGGGCCTGGCGATAGGCGATGAGATTGGCGATCGAGATCTGCTCGAGCTTGTGTTTTTTTGCAAACTCGCGCACGGCGTGCCCGCGCATGACGGTGCCGTCATCGTTCATGAGCTCGGCCAGCACACCCACCGGAGGCAATCCAGCGAGCCGGCAGAGATCGATGCAGGCCTCCGTATGTCCCGATCGCATCAGTACGCCGCCCTCCTTGGCGACCAGCGGAAATACATGTCCCGGCCGCACGAAATCGGCAGCGCCGCTGTTCGGGTTGGCAAGCGCGCGCACCGTGTTGCAGCGCTCCTCTGCCGAAATTCCCGTGGTGAGGCCATGCCGGCAGTCGACCGAAACGGTGAAAGCGGTGCCGAGCGGCGCGTCATTCGCGGCTACCATGGGGTCGAGATGCAACCGCTTGGCTTCTTGCGCGCATAGCGGCGCACACACGATGCCTGATGTGTGCCGAATGATGAATGCCATCTTCTCAGGCGTGCATAACGAGGCCGCAACGAACAGGTCGCCTTCGTTTTCGCGATCGTCGTCGTCGGTGACGACGACGATTTCTCCGGCGGCGAATGCGCGAGCCACCGTGTCCACGCGCGCATAGCCGTCGATTTCGTCACTCATGTTTTGTCTGCGCGACTGTTTTGGGTCCGGTCGAGCATGCATCAGGTCGGACGCGGGAAAGGCCACGCCTGCGGCGCACCGACCTGGCCGCGATGACGCAGATAATGATCTGCGATCACGCACGCCACCATTGCTTCGCCGACGGGTACGGCGCGGATCCCGACGCAGGGATCGTGACGGCCCTTGGTGACGATATCGGTCTCCTCGCCATAGCGGTCGACGGTGCGCCGGGGCGTGAGGATGGACGAAGTAGGCTTCACCGCAAATCGGCAGACGACAGGCTGGCCGGTGGAAATGCCGCCCAGAATGCCGCCGGCGTGGTTGGAAAGAAATATCGGCTCCACGCTGTTGCCGCGGCGCATTTCGTCCGCGTTATCTTCGCCGCTGAGCGCCGCTGCGGCAAAACCGGCACCGATTTCCACACCCTTGACCGCATTGATGCTCATCAGAGCGGCGGCGAGATCGCTGTCGAGCTTGCCGTAGATCGGCGCGCCGAGTCCGGCCGGAATGCCCTCGGCCACCACCTCGATCACCGCACCGATGGATGATCCGCGCTTGCGCAGGTCGTTGAGATAGGTCTCAAAAATTTGCACGGTCTCGGCGTCCGGACAGAAGAAAGGGTTGCGCTCGACTTCCTCCCAGTCCCAGCGCGATGCGTCTATTTTGTGCTCTCCTATCTGAATGAGCGCGCCACGCACCTGCATCCCAGGTACGATCTTGCGCGCAATCGCACCGGCCGCGACCCGCATCGCGGTCTCGCGGGCGGATTGGCGGCCGCCTCCGCGGTAGTCGCGAATGCCATATTTTACGTCATAGGTGTAGTCGGCATGTCCCGGGCGATATTTGTCCTTGATCTCGGAGTAGTCTTTCTCGCGCTGGTCCACGTTCTCGATGACGAGGGCAATGGGTGTGCCGGTGGTAATCTGGCGGCCGCTTGCCTCCTCGACAAATACTCCTGAAAGAATCTTCACCTGGTCCGGCTCGCGGCGCTGGCTGGTGAAACGAGACTGGCCGGGACGGCGCTTGTCCAGATACGGCTGAATGTCCGTTTCCGTGAGCGGAATGCCCGGCGGGCAGCCATCGATCACGCATCCGATCACGGGCCCATGGCTTTCGCCGAAGGTCGTGATTCGGAAAAGATGCCCGAAGGTATTGAATGACATAGACTTCTTACCGGACGGCGTGTGGTAGCCCGCACGCTGGGGCCGGTCAACGCAGCAGCTGGCCTTACCCTCAACCGTCTATCTTCACCCGTCATCCTGAGCCGCTCGGCGCAACGCGCCGCTACGCTCGCTCACACCTCAGGATGACGGGTTTAGATGCGTGTCTCCGATGCTGGCGCATCGATCTAATGCACGTGAAGTTCTGACGCAGAAACGAAAGCTCGCGTTCAGGCATCGCCGCCTTTGCTCACCGTGATATCGGGAGCGCCAGGATGTTTCATGCCGACGATGTGATAACCCGCATCCACGTGGTGAATCTCGCCGGTCACTCCGCGGGAAAGGTCGGAAAGAAAATACACCGCGGCATCGCCCACTTCCTCGATGCTCACGCTGCGCCTGAGCGGCGAGTTGTGCTCATTCCATTTCAGGATGTAGCGGAAATCGCCGATACCCGAAGCGGCGAGCGTCTTGATCGGCCCCGATGAAATTGCATTGATCCGGATATTCTTTTCACCGAGATCGGCGGCAAGATAGCGTACCGACGCTTCAAGCGCCGCTTTGGCCACTCCCATGACGTTGTAGTGCGGCATCCATTTCTCGGCGCCGTAATAGGTCAGCGTGAGCAGGGCGCCTCCCTCGGGCATCAATGCTTCCGCGCGGCGGGCAAGCGCGGTAAACGAGTAGCAGCTCACCAGCATCGTCTTGGAGAAATTCTCTTCGGTCGTTTCGACGTAGCGCCCCTGCAACTGGTCCTTGTCGGAAAAAGCGATCGCATGCACGAGAAAGTCGAGCTTTCCCCAGTTTGACTTCAGCAAAGCGAAGACCGCGTCCATGCTGGCAGGCTGCGTCACGTCGCAATGGCCGGCAACCAGCCCGTCAATTTCGTTTGCGAGCGGCTCGATGCGTTTCCTGAGCGCGTCTCCCTGATAGGTAAGAGCAACTTCGGCGCCATGCCCGTGGCACGCGCGCGCAATTCCCCACGCGATTGAGCGGTTGTTGGCGACCCCGACGATCAGTCCGCGTTTGCCGCGCATGAGATGCGAGGGTATCGCCATGGTCTTCTCGCTGCGCTTGAAAGCTTCGTATGGCACAGCCCACGGGGGCTGTTCAAGCGAACGGCGTCGCACCGGCGTTATGGCGGCTGCGGAATATATCCCGGACGCCGTTGTTTTCGGTTGTGACGCACGGCACACGATGCGTGCCCTATCGAGCATTTCCGCTCGACCTGATAGGAACGAAAGCACGTGGGCAGCTTCCGCCAGGCCATCGAGAACCAAATTCCGGCTCTGCGCCGGTACGCACGCGCGCTGACGCGTAACGCGGAGCTTGCCGACGACCTTGTCCAGGACACGCTGCTGCGGGCGTTGCGCTCGGAGCATCTGTTCCACGGCGGCGAGATCCGCAGCTGGCTCTACACCATTCTGACCAACCTCAATCGCAATCGCCTGCGCTCATTGGCGCGCCGGCCTGCAATGGAACATCTCTCGGAAGCGGATACAGCCGGGGCGGCGGGGCCGCAGGCGGGTACGCGAGACATCGGGCGCGCACTCGACTCGCTTGCGGAGGAACAGCGCTCGACGCTCCTCCTCGTCGTCCTTGAAGGCCTGAGCTACCGCGAGGTGGCGCAGGTGCAAGGGGTGCCCATCGGTACCGTCATGTCGCGCCTCGCGCGCGCGCGCATGAACATAAAGGACTTTCTCGACGGCACTCGCCCGGCGCTGCGCCGCGTGAAGTAAAGGAACGGATCGATGACCGATCATGACACGACGCAATCCGTCAGCGAACATGAGCTGCACGCCTATGTCGACGGCGAGCTTGCTGCGCAGCGGATCGCCGCTGTCGAGGCTTGGCTCGCCAGCCATCCCGACGACGCAGCCCGCGTCGCCGAATGGCGCGCGCAGGCAGAAGACATTCGCGCCCAGTACGCGGCACTCGAGCCGCTTCCGGAGGTGCGCTTCGATCTCGACAGGATGATTCGCAGCTCACGTATGTGGCGCGGTGTTGCAGCTGCGGCGGTAATAGTAGCGTTCCTCGCCGGCGGGATTGTCGGCTGGATGGTGCATGGCGCGTCGGCAGCCGCGCCGACCTCTTTCGACATTTTCACGACGCAGGCGCTTGATGCACACAAGGTATATGTCGTGGAAGTGCGGCATCCCGTCGAAGTCACAGGGAGCGAGCGCGCGCACCTCGTGCAATGGCTTTCGAAGCGTCTCGATTATGAGCTGCGCATACCCCAGCTCGATGGCATTACCCTGCGCCTCGTGGGTGGTCGCTTGCTGCCCGGGCCGTTTGGGCCAGCCGCGTTCTGCATGTACGAAGGTCCGTCCGGCGAACGCTTCACCATCTACTATGCCCGTACCGATACGCCCGCGAGCGCGCTGCGCTACCGCGCGGGCGACGCCTACGCAGCAATTTATTGGGCGGAGCGCGGCATGGCCTATGTTGTGAGCGGGCCCGCAGACCGCGCGCGCCTCATGGCCGTGGGCCAGGCAGCGTACGAGCAGATCGACAAGGGCGTCCTCTAGACGGACGACAGAGGGCAGAGGAAAGAGGACAAGGTCTGTTTTCGCATCTGTTCTTTGTCCTCTATCATCGGTCCTCTGTGCTCTGACCAGCCATACCCCTGCGGGGATCGTAGGCCTTTTTCGCGCGCCATTTCCGCATCAGCTCTTCCAGCTCGCCGTCGCGTCCCTCGGGCAGCACGATGCGCACGCTGGCGAGCAGATCGCCCGCGCCGGTCTTTCCCGGAAAGCCCTGTCCCTTGAGCCGGAACGTGCGCCCTGAATTGGTGCCGGCAGGGATAGTCAGCTCCACCTCTCCATCGAGGGTGGGGACGCGCACACGGGCGCCAAGCACAGCCTCATGCAGAGCGACGGGGAGTTCGAGCCGCAAATCGTTGCCGGCCCGCTCGAATACGGGGTGCGGCGCGACCGACACCGTGATTAGGAGATCGCCGTTCCCCCGGGGCCCGCTTAGCCCCTGACCTTTGAGCCTGATCTGTTGGCCGGAAGCGAGGCCCGGCGGAATCTTGACGTCCACCTCTTTTTGCGTCGGCAGCCGCACGCGTTTTTTCGTGCCCTTCGCTGCCTCGGAAAGCGTGATGGTGAGAGAAGCGGTGACGTCCGGCCCTGCGGATCCGGACTCAGAATTCTCCTCGTTGAAAAACCCACCGCCGGTACTCCCGAAGGAGCCGCGGCTGCTGCGCGCGCCCCCGAATGCCTCCTTGAGGAGATCCTCAAATCCGCCAAAACCGGCAAAACCGCGCGAGCTGCCGCGCCGGAAGGCGTCGCCCCCGAACCCTCCGAAACCGCCCTCAAAACTGCCAGTTCTCCCGAACCCTTCAAAGCCCTGGAATTTCGGCTTCCCTTCGGCATCGATCTCGCCCCGGTCAAAAGCTTTGCGCTTGTTCTCATCGCCGAGGATTTCGTAGGCGGCATTGAGCTCGGCGAAGCGGGATGCTGCGCGCGGATCATGCTTGTTCGCGTCCGGGTGCAGCTTCTTGGCCTGCCTGCGGAATGCGTTCTTGATCTCTGCCGCACCTGCGGTCTTCGACACCCCAAGGACGTTATAGGGGTCGCGCATCAATGAGCCTCCAAGCGGGTCGAAACACCTCAAGGTTCCAGCATCTGCCAGATCGTGTCGAATGTGGGGAGCAGGTCAAATGGCCGCAACGAGGTGCCCTTCCGGCGCGAGCGCCGATGGCCAGCCCTAGGCGACCAAGTCTGCAGTCGGCAGATTTGTCACGTGTTCTTCCAAGGGAGCAGATTGGCACACTTCCCATTTCCCCCGCGCAGGACGGCACGCTGCGCCCTGCAGCCAGGATTCGGTCCCCTGCCTGACATAGCTCGCGGGAAAATCGCGGCAGGTGGATCCTTCCTGGGTGTAGGCCGAAGCAAGCGGCGTAATGGTGCCCCGCGCTCCGGTGTCCGGGTTTTCCCAAGGCATGCTGGTGTCTTTGCCGCCCCTTGCCAGCATTTCATTCACGGCAGCCCGGGCCACCAGGAAATCCGCCTCCGGCGGCATTTGGGCGGTCGGCCGGTTTTGAGCCAGTCGCAGGGAGCCGGTGTATTGAGGCTCGTCTTTTTTCGCAAATGGATTGTCGAGCTGGTACGAAAAGCTGCATCCGGAGACGACAAGGCCGAGTGCGACGGCGCACGCGCGGGACAGATTGGCCGCGTGCGAAGGTGGCCTCGTTCCCATATAAGGCATATGCGACAGCGCACCCCCGCGCGAACACCTGAAAATCCTGCCGGATGTCCGAATCGACGCCGATAGAACACCCCCCACGGTTAACGAGTGGTGATTTTGCGGAAAGCGACGAGCCGCTGGAGCTGTTTGGCCGCTGGTTCGAAGAGGCGGTTCGCAGCGAGCCGCGCGACCCCACCGCGATGGCGCTCGCAACCGTCGATGCGGATGGGATTCCGAATCTGCGCATGGTGCTGATGAAAGGGTTCGACGAGCGGGGATTCGTGTTCTACACGAGCGTGGACAGCCAAAAGGGACGGGAATTGGATGCCACGCGCAAGGCGGCCCTGCTGTTCCACTGGAAATCCTTGAACCGGCAGGTGCGCCTTCGTGGTCCGGTGGAGCGGGTCGGCGACGCGGAGGCGGACAGTTATTTTGCAACGCGCCCGCGTTTGGCGCAGATCGCCGCCTGGGCCAGCAAACAGTCCGCGCCGCTCGAGAGCCGCCTGGCGTTTGAGCGCGCCGTAGCCTTGCAAACCGCAAAATTTGTCGCCGGGAGCGTGCCGAGGCCGCCCTATTGGACCGGCTATCGCCTGTTGCCGCTCGTCATGGAATTCTGGGAGGAAAGGGCGTTCCGCATGCATGATCGGGTCCAGTTTCGCCGCACCGGCGCTGCAAATCCCTGGCATAAAACGCGCCTCTATCCTTGAGCTGGTTTTCTTCGCCGCATTCCATGCCAATGACAGCTCATTCCAATCAGCCGCGCCGGGTTCTCCTTCTGACGGGCGCAAGCCGCGGCATTGGCCATGCGACGGTGAAACGCTTCTCCGCCGCGGGCTGGCGCGTGATTACCTGCTCGCGCCATCCCTTCCCGGAGAACTGCCCATGGGAAATGGGGCCAGAGGATCACATTCAGGTCGATCTCGCCGATTACGAGGGGACCGGGCAGGCGATTCTCGAGATCAAGCAACGATTGGAAACGGGCGAGCTGCATGCGCTCGTCAACAACGCGGCCATCTCGCCGAAGGCGAATGGCGGCAGCCGGTTGAGCTCGATCGATACTACCCTCGATGTATGGGAGCACGTCTTTCGCGTGAACTTCTTCGCCCCGATCAAGCTCGCGCGCGGTCTCGTCAACGAGCTGAAAGCAGCGAAGGGATCGGTCGTCAACGTGACCTCCATTGCAGGCTCTCGCGTGCATCCTTTCGCGGGCGCCGCTTACGCCACTTCCAAAGCGGCCCTTGCTTCCCTCACGCGCGAAATGGCTGCGGATTTCGGCCCGCTCGGCATTCGCGTCAATGCCATCGCCCCGGGCGAGATCGACACCTCCATTCTCTCCCCGGGCACCGAAGAAATCGTGGCGCGGCAGATCCCGCTGCATCGCCTGGGCACACCGGACGAAGTAGCCAAGATCATTTACGTGCTGTGTACTGAGACTTCATCTTATGTGAACGGTGCCGAGATTCACATCAACGGCGGCCAGCACGTGTAGCTGCCGGATTTCGCTCCCGTTCAATTCGGACTATGGGTGATACTTAATCCCAGTTGCGCAAGCTCGCGCTCGCCCTCCGCGAGCAGGCGTGCGGTCGCCGTTTCGATTTCGTCCTGCAGCTTTGTAAAAAATTCGTCCTGGCTCAGTCCGGGCGGGATCACGTCGAGCGCCTCGACCCGAATTGTCCCGGGATAGCGCAGCCAGGAGCGGCGCGGCCAGAACAGACCCGAATTGAGCGCCACGGGAAGGCAGGGCGTTCGCAGCTCCGCATAGAGATGCGCAACTCCGTGCTTGTAGCGCGGCGGCGCGCGCGGAGCCCGTCGCGTACCTTCGGGGAAAATCACGATCTGGCGTTTGCGGTCAAGCTCCTCCCGCGCGCGATCAGTCATTTGCGCAAGCGCGCGCGAGCCCCTGCTGCGGTTGATGCCGATCATGCCGGCCTTCCAGGTGTACCAGCCAAAGAAAGGAATCCACATCAGTTCACGCTTCATGACGTAGGCCGGGTCGGGCAGGATCATCAGAAGAGCAAAGGTCTCCCACATCGACTGATGCTTGCAGGCAACGAGCAGCGGGCCCGGCGGAATTCTTTCCATTCTGCGGAATTCCACCTTGATGTCGCAGATGATGCGCAGCAGCCATAAATTCGTTCGCGTCCAAAAGCGCGCGACGTCGAGCATCGCCGTTCGCCACAGGAACAAGGCCGCAAAGGCCGGAACGATCTGAACGAGCAGGCTCAGATAGAACAGCATATTGAAGATCGCCGAACGGACAAAAATTGCGAAGCCGACTTGCACGGGTCAGAGCTATTTGTAGAGCCGGTTTTTGCGGCGGCGGGAAAGAGTCATTCAACTCCGCGCACTTTGGGTGGGCTCGCTTGCCGGTGCCATCGCAACGAACCCCATGCGGATGTGCGCAAAAATGAGCTTTACATATTCGGAAAGCATGAGCCGCGCGGTGGTGCCTTTTGTCCACCATGGTTCGGTGCGCTGCCGCTCCGTCACGACCGGAAACGGCACGAGCGCGACGCCGGGCAGCTGGTACGCGATCTCCGCAACCGCACGCGGCATGTGATAGTTCGAGGTCACCACGATGAGTGAGCGAAAGCCGCGCTGCTCCACCCAGCGTCTGATCTCTATGGCGTTCCCTAATGTGTTCAACGAGCGGTCGAAATCGACGCAGCACCGTACCCATCGGTCGAATTCAGGGTTGAGACGCGAGATTTCGTGTACCGTGGTCGCACGATTGGCACCGCTGATGAGCAGGCGCTTGCCCCGGCCGGAAGCCAGAAGCTCAATCGCGTCGGCTATCCGCGAGGCGCCACCGGTAAGCGCGACAATTGCATCGGCGTCGCCGCTGACTTCAGTTTCGACAGCCGGCACTCGCCACAAGAACCAAAGAAATCCTCCAATAAGAAGGAGCAACGCTAGGCTCACGACGAGCAGGCCGGACCTGCCAATCCTGCGCAGCCAACGCGGATCCAGCTGGCGTACGTTGCGGACGCTTTGATTGTTATCCGATGCAGCCATCGGCCGTCTCATCTCGACCGGGGCGAGCATGCGCATGAATTTCGGCGCGGCGGTGGCAAGCCAAAGGTCGTCCTGCTCTAAGAAGTTTCTGCAATGGTCCGGTTGACGGTGCGGCGCGAAGCAGCCGCGGTGACCGCCGCCACGACCGCTACTTGCAAGAGCACCCCGGCATATCCCAACGGCCCGATAGAGAAGGAGCCGAACATCGCCGCGATTTGCTCGCCGGCGGCGCTTTCCGTGAAGCTCCCGCTTGCGAGTTCGGCGCAAACAAACAGCGCGATGGCGAGCCCCCCGCCCATGGCGCCGCCGACCAGGCCCAACTGGAAAAAATGCCGCTGGAAGTGATCGGCAATGAATTTGTCCTTGGCCCCGATCAGATGCAGCACCTCGATCACCGAACGATTCGCAGCGATGGCCGCACGGGTGGCGAAACTCACGCAAAGCACGGTTGCCAGAAACACGAGCGCCAGCACGAACATGCCGCACACCAGCACGGCGGTCGACATCGCACGCATGCGCTCCACGAATCGGCGGTGATCGTCGAGACTGGCCCCGGGCACTTGCTCAGAAACCGATTTGCGCAGTTCGCCCAAATCAGGCGCGGCGCCTGGCGCGACGCGCACGATGATGAGACGCGGAACCGGCAATTCATCGAACTGCATTCCGCTGCCGAGCCATGGCTCCAGGAGCCGCGTCGTCTCCTCTCTCGAATACGGCCGCACCTCGCCGATGCCCGGGAAAGCGCGAGTAATGGCAATCACCTTGGCCAGTTCCCTTTCAATGTCTTGGCCCGCAACGGGCCGAACCTGAATCGTAATTTCGCGCGCGACATCCGACTGCCATTCCACCGCGCTGGATCGCACGAGCATCGCGACGCCCGTTGTCAGTGAGGCGAGAAAGGCCATGATCGCCACGACCGCAACCAGCGCCCGGGCCGAAATCGTTGCGCGCGGTACAATGGGGGTGTCGAAGCGGGGCAGGTTGGTGCCCGCAGCCGAATCCTTGGGCACCTCCGCCTGCGGCATGACGGCGTCAGTCATAGACGTGCAACCGGCCTTGATGCAGCACGAGTCGGCGCGCGTTGATCTGATCCATCAATCCGATGTCATGGGTGGCGATGACCACCGACGTTCCCGATTTGTTAAGCTCGATGAAGAGACGCAGCAACCGTTTTGCAAGGGTGGGGTCAACATTGCCGGTAGGCTCGTCGGCGAGCAGCAGCTGCGGTCGGGCAATCACAGCGCGGGCGATCGCCGCCCGCTGTTTCTCGCCTCCGGAAAGCACGGGCGGCAGGGCTCCCATGCGATCGCCCAGCCCCACCCAATTGAGAAGCTCGATCACTTCGGCGCGGTAGGTGTCTTCCGCATGCCCCATCACCCGCAGCGGCAAGGCGACATTTTCATACGTTGTCATATGGTCGAGCAAGCGAAAGTCCTGGAACACGATTCCGATGCGGCGTCGCAACGTGGAGAGCGCGTCTTTGCTCAGACTCGCGACGTCATGGCCGAATATGGTGGCGAGCCCGCGTGTGGGCCGCAGTGACAGAAACAGCAGGCGCAGAAGCGTGGTCTTGCCCGCGCCGGACGGGCCGGTGAGGAACTGGAACGAATGCGGGTCAATGCGGAAGCTGAGATCGCGCAGGATCTCCGGTCCCAAGCCATAGCGCAGCCCCACATGCTCGAAGCGAACCACGATTCAGGGGACAGAGAACAGAAGACAGAGAACGGATATCAGATGAGCAGAAGAGGATGGTATCATCTGTCCTCAGTAGTTCGTCGTCCGTCGTCCGATCAGAAGTCGCGCAAAAGGCGCTCGATGTAATCGAGTTCGGGTTGCGGCCGGAAGCTTTCGCCGAAGCGGCGGCGCAACTCTTCCAGAATGCGACGGGCGCGCTGCACGTCGATTTCGCCCGGCACCTTGACCGTGGTGTCATCGCCGTAATCGCGGCCGCGCAATGGGCGGCCGAGGGGATCGGTATCCTGCTGCGCACGCGGTGGGCCGAGCCGTCCGGGTCGCCCGTTGGGCCCGGGACCGAGCATTCCCTGCTGTTGCATCGATTGCGCGAGATTCTGAGCGCCGCGGCGGAGCGCTTCGAGCGCGCGCCCCTGCGAATCGACCGCCCGGTCCGGGTTGCCCTCGCCGAGTTGGCCTTCCGCCTCGCCCATCGCTTCTCCGGCTCGTCCCAGCTGGTCCATCTCGCCCTGACCCTGCTGGCCCTGACCGAAGCCGCGCTTGCGCAGCTCTTCCATAAATTTATTGAGCTGCTCGCGCAGCCCCTGCTGGCCTTCACGCAAACCGTCCATGTTGTTCTGCGCGCCGCGCTGGCCGCGTTGGCGACGCTGATCCTGTCCCTCCTGGAACGTGCGATCACGCAGCTGCTGCTGCTTGCGGATCATGTCGCCGAGCTCGTCGAGTGCCGACATCATGTCGTCATCGCCGCCGTCCATGTCCTGCCCCGGACGCGCAGTCTGCAGATTTTCCAGGAGCGATTGCAGCTCCTGCAACATCTGGCGTGCGGCGTCCCGCGCGCCGGAGCGCGCCATTTGCTCGAGCCGATCAATCATGTTGCGCAAATCCTGCGGCCGCAGCTGGCGGGCGTTGGGATCGAGCGGTCGTGCGAGTTGTTGCGGATTTTTGCGCAGCTGCTCCGCCAACGCCTGTAAAAACTTGTCAAGCGCCGCACGCAGCTGGTCGGTGAGCCGTTTGATCTCCTCATCCGTCGCGCCACGTTCCAGCGCCTGCCGCAGCGCCTCCTGCGCCGCGCGCAGTGCCTGTTCGGCATCCGAGACGGTACCGTCTTCCAGGTGGACCGCCATGTCCCACATGCGGCCAACTACTTCGCGGAACTGATCGTCGTTCTTTGCTCTCGCGAGCTGCCAGAAAATGGCACGCAAGCCGAGATACACGTTGGCTTCCATATTGAAGCGCTCGGGGGCGAGCGTCAGCGCATCCAAGGCGTTCAATACCGGAGCCTGCGCGTCGGCATCGAGAGCAAGCAGTCGCCTTTGCTCGATGAGCGCGCGCGCGATCGGCTTCGTGAACGGCCGCTCCGGCAGGTGGAATACGAAAGGCGCACTACGTCCTTCGTTCCCCGCTTCGTCTCGGGCCACGAGCGTCATCGCAACGTCCACCCCCGCCCACGGGTGGTCGGTCAGGTCCTTCGTGGTTTGTCCGACGCCGCTCTTTGTTCGCGCCTGCGGAAGCACGAGCGTAAAATTGGGCGCCTCGAACAATGCCCGGGGCGGCTCCCGAGACACTTGCTCCGCGGTTTGCCGTTCAAAGATGGCCTGGGCGCCGATGACCCCATAGTCGTCCTCGATCTTGTACGTCAGTTGGAGAGCACCGCGTGCCTGCGCCTCGGGGTCCTTGGCCAATGCTATGCTCGGCGGCCGGTCCGGGATGGGGGTGAATTGCCAGCTGATGTCGCGGGCGCCTACGCCGCGAACGGTGATGGTCCCCGCATCGTTGATCACGAAGCGGCGCTCCTCGCTTCCTTTCGCGCTGGTGGTGGAAGGTGCCGCTTCAACGACTCCGCCCGATGCCCCCACGTTAAGCGTAATCCCGCTCGCACGGATCACAAGCGTGCTGCCTGCCGGCACGGCCACAGCCGTGGACGCATGCACCGGCTCACCGGGGCGCAAACCTTGCAAGATGAGTGGAGCCTTGCCCGTATAAGCGGGTGGGTTCACCCATGCGTCAATGCGGAAGTTGGCGGGGACCATGACGCCCTGCCAGTCGAATGCGGCAGCAAGGCGTTTCATACGGTCATCGCCGGCAGCGATGAACGTCGAAATCACGAGCACTGCGACGAGTGCGCGGAGGGCAAATGGATCACGAAAGGCAAGCCGCGGCGCAGGCAGTGCGGGCTTGAGCCGGTTCGCGGCACGGAGCGCGCGCTCCACGTGAGCGCGCCACAACGCGCTTGCATGGAGGTCTGACGCAGGCGCTGCCATCTTGTCGGCCATCGCGGTAGCCGGCCGATGCGACAGTCCCGAATCGTCGTCCAGGCGTTTTAGGCCTTCGGCGCGCGTAGGCATGCGCAGATTCAGAAACTGGGAAAATGCCGCGGCGGTAAGCAGAAAGAAGATGCCAAGTCCCGCAATTCGTCCCCAGGCCGGGAGCAAAGACCAGATGCCGAGCCAGGAGAGCGCGAGGAAAAGACCAAACACGGTCGCAACCGAGGCCAACGCAGGCCACAGGCACTCCCAAAGAATTGTCCAGCGGGCACGCCTGAGCGCATGCGCGAGCACCTCGCTACGCTGTGCGCCTTTCCGCAGCGAACCGCCGGTTATGCGCGCCTGTTCTGGCAACTATGTCTCCAAACAAAACAGCAGCTGACTAGCAGATGCTCACATGCAAGTAGAGAGCCATCTGCCGGCAAAACGAAGGCGCCACGATCAAAACGGCGCTAGTCGATTATAGTTCGCCAGTATGGTTCGTCAGGTCAGGACGACCGGCTATAGCCACGGCGGCAGGCGGTCGAGAACGATGATGTCCTCGACCTCGAGGCGCGGTCGCACGATCGCCCATTCTCCTTCTCGAACAAGGACTTCGGGGATTAAAGGCCGGGTATTGTAGGTGCCTGCCTGCACTGCGCCATAGGCCCCGGCCGTCATTACGGCGAGCAGATCCCCCGGTTTTAATCCCGCAAGGGTGCGATCGAGCGCGAGGAAATCCCCCGATTCGCACACCGGACCCACGATATCCACCGTCAGCCGCTGCGCGCCCGAGGCCCGGCGAATCGACCAAACGTCGTGGTGGGCTTCGTAGAGTGTGGGCCGAATAAGGTCGTTCATTCCGGCATCCACGACGACGAACGACTTGCCCTGACCGTCCTTGAGATAAAGCACGCGTGTCACCAGGATGCCTGCATTGCCCACAATGAGCCGGCCGGGCTCGAACACCAGAGCGCAATCGAGATCGCGCGTCGCCCGCTTGACCATGCCGGCATAGGACTGCGGATCGGGCGGCGGCTCGTCATCCTCGCGGTAAGGAATTCCAAGCCCGCCGCCGAGATCGATGTGACTGATGGTATGCCCGTCAGAACGCAAGGCATGCACGAGATCGGCCAAGAGCGCGAAGGCATCATCGAAGGGGCGTAGCTCCGTGATTTGGCTTCCAATATGCATATCGACGCCGATCGCCTTGATGCCGGGCAGCTTTGCCGCCAATGCGTAGATCGTGCGCGCATCCTTCAGCGGAATGCCAAATTTGTTCTCGGCCTTCCCGGTGGCGATCTTTGCGTGCGTTCGGGGATCTATGTCTGGGTTGACGCGCACTGAGACGTGCGCAGTACGCGCTTTGCCTGCCGCGATCGAGGAGAGCAGGCGGAGCTCGCCTTCGGATTCGACGTTGATGCAAAGAATGCCTTCATCGACGGCCAGCGCAAGCTCAGCTTTGGTCTTGCCCACCCCTGAAAACATGATCTTGGCAGCGGGTATGCCGGCCAAGCGTGCGCGCTTGAGCTCACCACCGGAAACCACGTCGGCACCCGCGCCGAGCCGGGCAAGCGTTTTGACCACAGCCTGGTTCGAATTTGCCTTCATGGCGTAGCAAATGAGCGCGTCCGTGTCGGCAAACGCCGCTGCGAACACGTCGTAGTGCCGCGTGAGCGTCGCAGTGGAGTAGCAATAGAAGGGAGTGCCGACTGCCTGGGCGAGGTCAATGAGATTGACCGCTTCGGCGTGAAGCACGCCGTTGCGATAGCCGAAATGATGCATGACAAGAGCTGGCTGGCTTAATCAATCAGCCAATCAAGAACGGTGCGCGGCCGCGGTGGCGCGGGTTGCGCGATCTGCATCGGCTGACCATCGGGAGTTACTTCGCCACCGGACTGCGCGGGCACCGGTTGGTTCACGACGCTCGCGCCGGGCGGGGCGTCGAGCCCACCCTTGCGGCCGCAACCGCAGAGTGCCAGCGCCACGATCAAGCAGACCGCCACCGTGGCCGAAAACCGGCGCATTGCGAGCGGGGGTGAGATCAAAATTCCAGTCCTCCAGCCGTAGCCCGCGCAAAACGAAATCCGAGGAGCTTTTCCGGGCTACGCTCCTCCTGAATGATAGCAGACCATCAAGGCAGCTTGGCCACAATTTAGAGTGGCAGCCTTGATGGTTCGTTGACACGTCCTGCGCATCAGCTTGCACGGCCTTTTTTCGACAGGCGTTGCAGCCAGCGCCTCGCTTCCCGCAGCACGTTGCGCGGCGCGGTGCCGCCGTAGCTGGTGCGGCTGCGCACCGAACTGTCCACCGAAAGAAAGCGGTACACGTCTCTGGAGATGCGGGGCTCGATCGCATGCATCGCCGCGAGCGGCAACTCGGAGAGCGGAAGCTTTTCCGCCGCCGCCTCCGCGACGATCCGGCCGGCCACGCGATGCGCCTCGCGGAACGGCATGTTCAACGAGCGCACCAGCCAGTCCGCGAGATCGGTCGCGGTGGAATAGCCCTCGGCGGCGGCGGCACGCATGCGAGGGATGTCGGGTGTCATATCCCGCACCATGCCGGCCATGGCTGTTATCGAAAGGTGCAGCGCGGAGAAGGCAGCAAACGTCCCTTCCTTATCCTCCTGCATATCCTTCTGATACGCGAGCGGCAGGCCTTTGAGCACGATCAGGAGTCGCTGCAATGCGGCTATGATGCTGCCGCTCTTTGCTCTGACGAGTTCCGCGGCGTCGGGGTTGCGCTTCTGCGGCATGATGGAGGAGCCCGTGGTAAATCGGTCGGACAGCGAAATGAGACCGACGAGGGGCGATGACCAGATGACGATCTCCTCGGCAAAACGCGACAGGTGCACCGCGGTGATAGCGGCGGCCGCAAGCGCTTCCAGCGCGAAATCCCGATCGGCGACAGCGTCGATCGAATTCGGCATGGGCCCCGAGAAGTCGAGCGATTTCGCGGTCATCCCAGGATCGATGGGAAAGGCGGTCCCGGCGAGCGCCGCCGCGCCAAGCGGGCATTGATTCGCTCGCCTGCGCGCATCTGCGAACCGCCCGCGGTCGCGCCCAACCATTTCGACATAGGCGAGCAGATGATGGCCCAAGGTGACCGGCTGCGCGGTCTGCAAATGGGTAAATCCCGGCATGACGGTATCCGCATGGGCGAGAGCTTTTTCCGCAAGGGCGCGCTGGTAATCGCCGAGCGCTGCGTCCACTGAATCGATTGCATCCCTCACCCACAGCCGGAGATCGGTTGCGACTTGATCGTTCCGCGAGCGTGCGGTGTGCAGGCGGCCTGCCGCCGGCCCGATCAACTCGGCCAATCGACTCTCGACATTCATATGGATGTCTTCCAGCGCGCGCTTGAACTTGAATTTGCCGCGCTCGATTTCCAACAGGATGGTGTTCAGGCCGCGAGCTATCTCGCGTGCATCCTTGCCGCTGATGATGCCACGCTTGGCGAGCATGGCGGCATGTGCCTTGCTCGCGGCGATATCCTGCCGAAACAGGTGCCGGTCGACCTCAATGGAAGCGTTGATAGTCTGGAGCAGCTCATCGGACGCCTGCCCGAATCGGCCGCCCCACATTTTGTTGGCCATGGCGGACTCGCGCGTGAAACGGTCCCTTGATACAGGACGGCGATGATTCGCGCGCTGCTCCCGCTGCCAGAAAACCATGCCCGGCTGGTGCTCGTCGCGGCCGCCGGTGTTCTAGCCGTCGCACTCTTAGCGGCGTCGGTATACGGGATGCTGCGCTTTCCAGGCAATGCATCCGATGCCCGCTGTGGACCGGCTCTCAATCTGGCCAAGCGCGTTGCGCCCTTCGTCCACGGCGAAATAGCGGCGTTTGCGGTTGCCGAGCAGGGGTTGCTCGTGCCGGACCTCGCCTTCCGCGATGGCAACGGCAGCGAGCGGCATTTGTCCGACTGGCGTGGCCGCACGGTTTTGCTGAATCTGTGGGCCACCTGGTGCATTCCGTGCCGGAGGGAAATGCCCGCGCTCAACGCGCTTCAGGGACAGTTGGGCGGCCCGCAATTCGAGGTGGTCGCCGTCAACATGGATACCCGCGATGCGGAGAAACCTCGCGCCTGGCTCAAGGATGCCGGCATCGACAAGCTCGCCTACTACGCCGATAACAGCGCGAAGATATTTCAGGCGCTCAAGACGGTGGGACGCGCCGCGGGGCTGCCGACCTCCTTGATCGTCGACCCGACCGGATGCGAGATCGGCACGATCGCGGGTCCGGCCGAATGGGCCAGCCCGGAAGCGCTCGCGCTGGTGACGGCCACGCTCCAAGGAGAAGAGCGCTCGCGCCCGCGCGCGCAAAGTCGCATCAGTGACAACAAGACCTGAAGTTCAGCGCGTGGGGACCGGCTTCTCGCCGCGATAATCGTAGAAGCCGCGCTGCGTCTTGCGGCCAAGCCACCCGGCTTCGACGTATTTCACCAGAAGCGGGCATGGCCGGTATTTGGAATCGGCAAGGCCCTCGTGCAGGACCTGCATGACGGAAAGGCAGGTGTCGAGCCCAATGAAATCGGCAAGCTCGAGGGGGCCCATGGGATGATGTGCGCCCAGTCGCAAGGCGGTGTCGATGGACTCCACGTTGCCGACGCCCTCATAGAGGGTGTAGATCGCTTCATTGATCATGGGCAGCAGAATGCGATTGACGATAAAGGCGGGAAAATCCTCCGCCACCGCGATGGTCTTACCCAGCTTGATAACGAACTGCTTGCTTGCCTCGAAAGTCGTATCGGCCGTGGCGATGCCGCGAATGAGCTCGACCAGCTCCATGAGCGGCACCGGATTCATGAAATGGATTCCGATGAAGCGCTCCGGCCGGTCGGTCGAGGATGCAAGGCGGGTAATCGATATGGATGACGTATTGCTGCCTATGATCGCGTCGGGCCTCAGCACAGGGCAGAGATTGGCAAAGATCGAGCGCTTGATTTCCTCCTTTTCGGTCGCTGACTCGATGACGAGATCGCAATCGGCGAAGGCTTCGTAATCGTCCGCCGGCGTTATGCGGTTGAGCGCCGCTTGGCGCTCCTCCTCGGTGAGGCGCTTGCGGCTCACCTGCCGCGCCATGTTGCCGTTGATTGTGGCGATGCCGGCGTTGATGCGATCGGCCGAGACGTCGTTCAGCTTCACCTCAAACCCGGCTAGCGCCGCCACATGGGCAATGCCACTGCCCATCTGCCCGGCGCCGACGACGCCGAGTTTGCGAATGCTGAAAGTCGCGCTCTCGGCACGGGTTTTGGGGCGTTCTTTCACTTCAATCATTTTATCTTCGCCTGTTATGCGCTGCCGAAGCAGGCCGCTCGTACATGCCTGGCATCAAGGCCGTCACGGGCCTGACTTGCCGAGCTGCGCCGTCAATTCCGGCAGCGCCTGATATAGATCGGCGACCAGGCCGTAATCGGCAACCTGGAAAATGGGAGCATCCTCATCCTTGTTGATCGCCACGATGACCTTGGAATCCTTCATCCCCGCCAGGTGTTGGATGGCCCCGGAGATGCCGACTGCGATGTAGAGTTCTGGTGCGACTACCTTTCCGGTTTGCCCGACCTGCCAGTCGTTGGGAGCGTAGCCCGCATCGACGGCGGCTCGGGAGGCGCCCACCGCCGCCCCAAGCCGATCGGCAAGCGGCTCGATGTATTTCGAGAAGTTTTCGCGGCTTTGCAATGCGCGCCCGCCTGATATGATGATCTTTGCGGAAGTGAGCTCAGGACGCTCGGACCGCGATAATTCCTCGCCGACGAAGGCCGAGATGCCGGGATTGGGCGCGGCGGGAATTCCCTCCACCGGGGCGTGCGCGACCCCTTTCGCGGTGGCGGGAAACGTTGCGGTGCGCACCGTGAGGACCTTGATCAGGTCCTTTGCGCGCACGGTCTGCAGCGCATTGCCGGCATAAATGAGCCGCTCGAACGTATCGGACGAAATCACCTTGGTAACGTCGGACACTTGCATCACGTCGAGCAGCGCGGCGACGCGCGGAAGGAGATTTTTCCCGGTAGTCGTTGCCGGCGCCACGATCGCCGCATAGCCCGGCGCCAACGAGACGATCAACGCGGCGAGGGGCTCCGCCAGCATGTGTTCGTAGCTCGGATGCTCCGCGAGCAGCACTTTGTTGACGCCGTCGAGTTCGGCCGCGGCATCCGCCACCGTGCGAACCGAATTGCCGGCGACCAGCACATGCACATCGGCACCCAGGGCCTTCGCCGCCGTGAGCGCCTTGTGCGTGGTGTCCTTGAGCGCGCCGTCCGCGTGCTCTGCAACCAGCAGCGTCGTCATGTCGCCACCATGATCAGATTACGCCTGCCTCGTTTTTCAGCCGGTCGATGAGTTCGGCTACGGTTTTCACCTTCACTCCCGCCTTGCGTCCGGGCGGCTCGGCGGTCTTGAGCACATCGATGCGGGGCGTCAGATCGACGCCATAGTCCTGCGCAGTCTTTTCCGCGATCGGCTTCTTCTTGGCTTTCATGATGTTCGGCAGACTCGCGTAACGCGGCTCGTTCAGGCGCAGATCGGTCGTGACGATCGCCGGTGTCTTGAGCCGCACGGTCTGCAGGCCGCCGTCCACTTCGCGAGTGACCAAAAGCTCGCCGCCTTCTACGACCAGCTTCGAGGCGAAAGTGCCCTGGGGCCAGCCGGTGAGCGCGGCCAGCATCTGGCCGGTCTGGTTGCAGTCATCATCGATTGCCTGCTTGCCCAGGATCACCAGGCCGGGCTGCTCCTGATCCACGATTGCCTTGAGAATCTTGGCGACCGCAAGCGGCTCCGGCATGGTATCGGTTTTCACCAGGATGCCGCGGTCGGCGCCCATGGCTAGGCCGGTGCGAATGGTCTCGGCCGCTTGCGCGGGACCAATAGACACGCAGACGATTTCGATTGCTTGTCCTTTCTCCTTGAGCCGCAGGGCCTCCTCGACGGCGATCTCGTCGAAAGGATTCATCGACATTTTTACGTTCGCAAGCTCGACGCCACTGCCGTCGCTCTTGACCCGAATCTTGACGTTGAAGTCGATCACCCGCTTCACGGGCACGAGAATTTTCATCGAGGGCACTTCTGCATCTGGGATTGCGCCCGCCGTCAAAGAGGGCGCAAACTAATAGGCGGTATATTCCAGTGTCAACGGATGCGATGAAGCTGCGCGGCGCTGGCAACCGGATCGGGTCCGAGCTGAACCACGGTCTCCCTGTGGGGGCGCACGCATTCGAACAGGTGCACGTCTCGTGGCTTGAGCAGCGGAAACAACACTGCGCCGGCAAGCATGCCGCCGAAATGGCACCAATAGGCAACGTCGCTCTTCGAGGCCGCCTGCAGATTCCAGAGTTGCGTAACGACAAAGAGGCCGATGACCCAATACGCGCTTATCCGCAGCGGGATAATGCCGAGGAGGATCAGGATCTTGGCGCAGGGGCGCAGCATCACATACGCAATCACGACTCCCGCAATGGCGCCGGAGGCGCCGATCAACTCAATGCTCGATCGCGGATCGTAGCCGACGAAGAACAGTCCCCCGATCACCCCCGAGAGCAAATAGAAGCACAGGAAGCGTCCCCGCCCAAGCGCGCGCTCTACATCGTCGCCGAATACCCAAAGAAAGATCATGTTGCCGAAGACGTGGCCGAGATCGGCATGAAAGAACTGATACGTGACGAGCGTGACAAAGGGTGGCACCCCGCCCGAGTGCGCAAAGCCGCTCAATAGCGCCGGCGTGAGGCTGAACGCATTGATGAGCCGCTCAAGCCCGTCCTGGCTTGCTTCGACTTCGTAGAAGAAAACGGCAAGATTGGTTGCAATCAGGAGCCAGGTGACGACCGGCTTCACCGGTTGGGTGAAGGGGTTGTCGTCATAAATGGGTATGACCATCCCAGAATGGCCTCAGCGGTTCTGACCCGGCTGCCACAGCACATCGCAGGCGCCTTTGTCGTTGGCAAAGCGGCCGGCCACAAAGAGGAAGTCGGAGAGACGATTGACGTATTTCAGGGCTGCGGGGCTTACCCCCTCCGGCGATTTGTCGGCAAGCTCGACCATGAGTCTCTCGGCTCGCCGGCAAACGGTACGCGCGAGATGCAGATAGGCGGCGGCAGGGCGCCCGCCAGGCAGGATGAACGAGCGCAGCGGGGCAAGCTCCGCATTGAGAGCATCGATCTGCTGCTCGAGCCATTCCACCTGGTTTTCCGTTATTGTGAGCCGTGCACCTCCCGGTCCTTTTTCCGCGAGGCAGAGATCCGCCTCGACATCGAACACATCGTTCTGCACGCGGGCGAGGAGTGCATCGAGCACGCGATCCTCGTTGTGGACGCGCAACAGGCCGATGGCGGCATTGAGTTCGTCCAGCTCCCCATAAGCACTCACGCGCAGGTCATACTTCTTCCGCCGTTCGCCGGTGCCAAGCGCGGTGGTGCCATCGTCACCGGTGCGCGTGTAGATGCGATTGAGAACGACCATTTCTATCGGCTGAGCGCCCAGATGGTGAACATGATCACCACGATGGCTATGAATTGCATGAGCACGCGCAACCGCATGAGCTTTTGCGATCGCTGGGGCGATCCCCCGCGCATCAAGTTGATGAGGCCGAGCACCAGCACAACCGCGACGATGCCGACGGCGATGGGAACCAAGGCATAGGTCATGAACTCAGCCATGGCCTAAGCTCTAGCACCCGCGCGCGGGCAGGGCCATGGAACGCGGCGCCCCGGAATGACGATGGCTTGTGACACAGACAGTAAGGCTATCACGCGAGATGCTTCTCGATTTCGTAGACCGGCAGCTTCACCAGATCCTTGTCCACTTCCGCGCGCAGCACATTGCGCAATTTGCCCGAATAGGCGTGGCGCAATACGCCGAGAGCGCGCGGCGGAGCGACCACGATCAGCGATTTGATCTGCCCTGATTGAACGGCAACGTCGAGATGGCCGGCAAGCGTTCGCAGGAAGCGTTCCTCTGCCTGCGTGTGCCAGTCGGTCTGCTCCATGCTGCTGCGTGCGGTACCTACCGAGCTGAACGCCCGGCCCGGGGCATCGGTGCCCAGCTCGTGCGTCTTCGGATCCTCCTGCTCGTATACTTTCTGCGTTTTCAGATTGGCATATTTTTCATCGCCGACGTTTTCCAGGAGCAACGCCTTGGCGCCATCGCAAACCATTACCCATTCGCCTTGTGTGATCTTCAAGCCGGACATATCACGCTCCTCGGAATTGCTCGCATGTCCATGAAATGGGCAGGCGGGCATCGCATAAAACGCTCTTCGGCCGATTGAGTTCGCGGACGCACCGCGTCCCCATCTGTCTCTGGCACAGCTAACTGCGGTTCTGTGTCACGCTAGTTCGCGCCCCCGAGCAGCCTGCGCGCAATCACATGTGCCTGGATTTCGGCCGCGCCCTCGAAGATGCTCAGGATGCGGGCGTCGCACAGGATGCGCGAGGCCGGGAACTCAAGGGCGAAGCCATTGCCCCCGTGGATCTGCACGGCGTTGTCGGCTGCCGACCAGGCCACCCGTGCGGCGAGCAACTTGGCCATCCCTGCCTCCAGATCGCACCGCTTGCCCAAATCCTTCTGCCGCGCGGCAAAATAGGTGAGCTGACGCGCAATCATGATCTCCACCGCCATGCTCGCGATCTTGTCGCTCACGCGCGGGTAACTGATGATGGCCTGACCGAATTGCTCTCGCTCCTGCGCATAAGCAAGTGCCTGGTCGAGTGCCGCCTGAGCCACGCCGATTGCCCGCGCCGCCGTCTGGATGCGCGCGGATTCAAAAGTCTGCATGAGCTGGCGAAAACCCAAGCCCTCAACGCCGCCGAGCAGGTTTTCCGCCTTGATTTCGAAGCCGTCGAAGGCGATCTCGTATTCCTTCATGCCGCGATAGCCGAGGACCTCGATTTCGGTGCCCGACATGCCGGCGGCCGGGAAAGGACGCTCGTCCGTGCCGCGCGGCTTTTCTGCGAGAAACATGGATAGCCCGCGATAACCGGGATCGGCCGGATTGGTGCGTGCGAGCAAGGTCATCAGGTCGGCGCGCACCGGGTGCGTGATCCACGTCTTATTACCGTACACGCGGTAGACGCCGCCGCCGCGGACCGCCCGCGTCTTGAGCGAGGCGAGGTCGGAGCCGGCATTCGGCTCGGTGAAGACCGCCGTGGGGAGCACTTCCCCACTCGCGATCTTCGGAAGCCATTTGCGTTTCTGCTCCTCGGTGCCGCCGCTGATGATGAGCTCGGCCGCGATCTCCGAACGCGTACCGAGCGAGCCCACGCCGATATAGGCGCGCGAAAGCTCCTCGGAGACGACGCACATGGACTCTTTACCCAATCCGAGCCCGCCATATTCAGCCGGGATGGTGAGGCCGAACACGCCCAGCTCGCCCATTTGCGTGACGATTTCATAGGGAATGTACGCGTTCTGCCGATGCCATTGCTGCGCCTGCGGCATCACTTCACTTTCGGCAAATTTGCGCATCTCTTCGCGGATGGTGCTGAGCGTTTCGTCGAGCCCGCAATCCCCGAACGTCGCATTATGATGCGCTCGCATGAGCTCGACGAGGCGCGCTCGGTGATCGACGCTGCCGGAAGAGAAGCCTTCCACGATTAGCGCCACCCGCTGCGATACGGCGCCGGAAGAGAGACCCAGGTCGGAGGGGCGTACCATTTCCCCCGGACTCATCGGGATGCCGCCCGCGATCTGCTCGAAATATTCGCCGATCCCAAGCTGAACGAGCAGTGCTTCCATCTCGCTGAGCCGGCCGGATGCATGCATGCGTTCGGCATAGGCCGCGAGCTGCCGGATGCCCTCGACATAGGTTGCAAGCCACGCAAGCCCGTGCGTTGCGCGCTGCTCGCGCTCGAACAGCCCTTCAACGATGTGGTGCTCGGCCGTTACGCGCTGGTGTACAGCCGCAGTCGCATCCGAGAGCAACGCCTCCGCTGCGCGCGCGGCCTCGCGCGCAGTCGCAGCCAGTTTCACTCCCTCCTGAACGGTCGTTTTGTCGGGCATGGTCCGCCTGGTGACGTCGCGTTTTTACATCTTTCGAAAGCAATACTGAACGGCAAACAGCATGCGCTCATGTGCCCTTGAACCGGACATTCGATAGGATGCGGAGGAGTGACATCTGGAGCTTTCAACGTGTCCCGAATTACAGCCGTGCGGCGAGCGTTTGCGATTGCGCTCGATGCCTATTGGCACTTCCTTTCCGCCGACGGATGGGCAATTGCCAGCCACATTGCGCTTTCCATTCTTATGGCGATGTTTCCGTTCTTTATCCTGCTTACATCGCTGGCGGCACTATTTGGGTCCGGAGAACTCGCCGACAAGATCGCGACGTTGCTGCTGACGACTTGGCCGCCAGAAGTCTCAGAGCCGATCACGCGCGAGATTCACCATGTCCTTACCGGAACCCATGGAGGAACGCTCACGATCAGCGCGCTGCTCGCGCTCTATTTCGCGTCGAGCGGCGTCGAGAGCCTGCGCATCGGGTTGAACCGCGCCTATGGGATGGTTGAAACGCGCAACTGGATTCTGCTGAGACTCGAATCGATCGGCTACGTGCTGGTCGCCGCTCTGGCGCTCCTGGCGCTCGGCGGCTTCATCGTACTGGGGCCGGTCCTGCATCGCGCCATGCTGCTCTATGTACCTCAGCTTGCAACCGCCGAGGGCACCATCACCATTGTGCGATTTTCGATCGCGAGTGCCGTGCTCATCGTTGCCTTGTTCGTGGCGCACAAATGGCTTCCCTGCGGGCATCGGCGGCTTTCTGAAATCATCCCCGGCATTCTGGCCACTCTCGTTCTGTGGCTTGCCGCCGCCACCGGCTTCGGTCGCTACCTTGCCGAATTTTCCTTCACATATGTGAACACGTATGCGGGGCTTGCCTCCGCGATGATTGCTCTCGTGTTTCTCTATTGGACGGCATCGATCTTCGTCTATGGCGCAGAGCTCAATTCAGCCCGCCTGCGCGCACGAATGAATCGCGCGGAAAGCCAGGAGCTGTAGAGCGTGATCCCGAAAAGTGGGAACCGGTTTTCGGAAAAGATCATGCTCCAAAAAAAGCTAGCGCCAGCAAATCCGCCTCTTGCGGGCTAGGCGCCCGCTTCGATCACATCATCCAGTGTGCGCAACCCCCGCCGCGGTGCATTGACCAGCACCGCCATGTTTCCCGGGGGGTGGCGGTTGGTGCGCATCAATTCGTGGGCGTGCGGAATCTTTTCCCAAGGGAATACGTCGCTCATGCAAGGATCGATGCGGCGATCGAACACGAACTGATTCGCGGCGGAGGCCTGTTTCAGGTGGGCGAAATGCGAGCCCTGAATCCGCTTCTGCCGCATCCAGACATATCGGGCATCAAACGTGATGTTGTAGCCGGACGTGCCGGCGCAGAACACGACCATTCCGCCGCGCTTCACCACGAGGCAGGACACCGGGAAGGTGGCCTCGCCCGGATGCTCGAACACCAGATCCACGTCGCGTTTGCCGGTGATCTCCCAGATGGCCTTGCCGAATTTTCGCGCCTCTTTGACCCAGCGGTCATATTCGGGCGTTCCGACTTTGGGCATCGCCCCCCAACAGGAGAACTCATTCCGGTTAATCACCCCCTTGGCGCCGAGCTGCATCACGTAATCGCGCTTGCGCTCGTCGGACACAATGCCGATGGCATTCGCGCCCGAAGCGGCCGCGAGCTGCACTCCGAACACGCCCAAGCCTCCCGAGGCTCCCCAGACAAGAACGTGATCTCCCGGTTTGAGAGTATGCGGAGGGTGCCCGAAAAGCATTCGATACGCAGTGGCAAGCGTGAGCGTGTAGCAGGCAGCCTCTTCCCAGGTCAGATGCGGCGGCTTGGGCATGAGCTGACGCGATTGCACGCGGCAGAACTGCGCGAACGATCCGTCGGGCGTTTCGTAGCCCCAGATGCGTTGCGAGGCTGAAAGCAGCGGATCGCCGCCGTTGCATTCCTCGTCGTCACCGTCGTCCTGATTGCAATGCACGATCACTTCGTCGCCGACCTTCCAGCGGCGAACCTTGGGCCCGCAGGCCCAGACCACGCCGGAAGCGTCCGACCCTGCGATATGAAAAGAATTCTTGTGCACGTCGAGCGGCGAGATCGGCTGACCCAGCCCTGCCCAGACGCCGTTGTAGTTCACGCCGCCGGCCATTACGTAGATCAGCACCTCGTCTTCGCCGATCGGCCATGTCGGCAGCACTTCGAGCTGCATGGACTTTTCGGGGGGGCCGTGGCGTTCCTTGCGTATGGCCCAGGCATGCATCTGGGCTGGCACCTGGCCCAGCGGCGGCACTTCGCCAATGCGGTAGAGGTCTTTGGGCCCCACGCTTTGCACTGTACTGGTGGCCAAGACTGGCATGGCGACTCCAAACATCCGTTTTGCTTACATTGCCGGAATCGATGCTGCAGCGCAATAACGCTGCACCGGGCCCGGCTGACTTTTACCAACTTTGCGTCTATCCTACTTTGGTTGCGTTGCAGCAACGCGGATGGAGCGCATTTAGTTTCGGGGGTGAAATATGGTTGGCGTCGACAGTCTGATCGTCATGCTCATTGTCGGTGCGATGGCCGGCTGGCTTGCCGGCAAGCTCGTGCGCGGCTTCGGCTTTGGGCTGCTATGGAACATAATCATCGGCATTGTCGGTGCCTTCATTGGCGTGTGGCTGCTCACAAAACTCGGTGTTCGGCCCGGCACCGGGATCATCGGCTCGGTGGTCAATGCCACGATCGGAGCGGTGGTGCTGCTTGTCGTCGCCGGCCTGTTGCGGCGATGAAAGCCTGGATACGGTTCTGGCCAATATGAACCAGCAAGCCTGCGCGATGATTATGTGAGGCAGTTATCGTCCAGCAGGGACGTCAACATGCGTGAGGGCTCGGACCTTTGAACCGCGAGCGGGACAAGCCCTGGATCTTCCGCACCTATGCGGGCCATTCGACCGCTCAGGAGTCGAATGCGCTTTACCGGAGAAACCTCGCCAAGGGGCAGACCGGGCTCTCGGTCGCCTTCGATCTGCCGACGCAGACGGGATATGACAGCGACCACCCCGCGGTGCGGGGGGAGGTGGGCAAGGTCGGAGTGCCCATCTCGCATCTCGGCGACATGCGCACACTGTTTGCCGGGATTCCGCTTGCGACCATGAACACATCGATGACCATCAATGCCACGGCCGCGTGGCTCCTCGCGCTTTATGTCGTGCTTGCCGACGAACAGGGTATCGCCCGCGAGAACCTGCAGGGCACGACGCAGAACGACATCATCAAGGAATATCTCTCGCGCGGGACTTATGTGTTTCCGCCTGCGCCTTCGATGCGCCTCACCCGCGACGTCGTCCTGTTCACGACGCGGGAAATGCCGAAATGGAATCCGGTCAATGTCTGCTCGTACCATTTGCAGGAGGCCGGCGCGACGCCGGTGCAGGAGCTCGCCTATGCGCTGGCTACCGCGATTGCCATCCTCGACAGCGTGGCGGCGGCGGAAGCTGTCGCCGCCGATGAGTTTGCGCGCGTGGTCGGGCGGATTTCGTTCTTCGTCAATGCCGGCGTTCGTTTTATCACCGAGCTGTGCAAGATGCGGGCCTTTGCGGAGCTGTGGGACGAGATCACGGCCGAACGCTATGGCGTCCGTGACCCCAAGCACCGGCTGTTCCGCTATGGCGTGCAGGTCAATTCACTGGGGCTGACCGAGCAGCAGCCGGAAAATAATGTGACGCGCATCCTCCTCGAAATGCTGGCCGTCACGCTTTCCAAACGGGCGCGCGCGCGGGCGGTGCAATTGCCGGCGTGGAACGAGGCGCTTGGGCTGCCGCGACCGTGGGACCAGCAATGGTCTTTGCGTATGCAGCAGATCCTTGCTTTTGAAACCGACCTTCTGGAGTATGACGACGTTTTCGACGGTTCGCCGGTCATTGCGCACAAGGTGGCTGAGCTGAAAACGGCAGCCAAGGAGGAGCTGGCGCACATAGAGGCGCTGGGCGGAGCAGTGGCCGCCGTCGAGCAGGGCTACATGAAACGCCAGCTCGTCGACTCAAATACGCAACGTATCGAGGGGATAGAGCGGGGCGAGCAGACGGTCATCGGCGTCAATCGGTTTATGGAAAGCGAGATCTCGCCGCTCGCCGGTGCCGCGGACGCCGTGATTACTGTCTCGCCGCACGCAGAGGCCCAGCAGGTCGAGCGCCTCAAGGCATGGCGCGCAACCCGCAATCAGGCCGACGTCGCGGCAGCGCTGCGGGAGCTTCGTGCAGCTGCCAAGGAAGGCCGCAACATTACGCCGGCGTCGATCAATTGTGCGAAAGCTGGCGTGACCACGGGGGAATGGGGCTTCGCGCTGCGCGAGTGTTTTGGCGAATATCGCGCGCCAACCGGCGTCGGCACGGGCATGCGCAACGAAACGGTAGGGCTCGACGACCTGCGTGCGGAAGTCGAGCGCGTCTCGCGCAAGCTCGGCCGGCGCCTGAAATTCGTGCTGGGCAAGCCGGGCCTCGATGGCCATTCGAGCGGCGCAGAGCAAATTGCGGTGCGCGCCCGCGACGCCGGAATGGATGTGGTTTATGAAGGCATTCGCTTGAGTCCCGACCAGATTGTCGCAAAGGCCTCGGAAGAGCGCGCGCATGTGGTCGGCCTCTCGATCCTTTCGGGCTCTCATGTTGGGCTCGCGCGCGAGGTCGTCGCGCGCATGCAGGCGGCGGGGCTCGGAGACATTCCGGTGGTCGTCGGCGGCATCATTCCGCCTGAGGATGCGGAAGAGCTGCAGCAGGCGGGCATTGCCGCCGTTTACACACCCAAGGATTTCGAGCTCAACCGCATCATGGGCGACATGCTGCGCATCGTGGAGAAGAGCGCGAAAGCTCGCGACTAGCTTCTACTCCGGCCTGTGGGCTTGTTGCGGGGTGGCAACACATAAAAACTTCCGGTCCCGCACACCAGATTTGCCGGGCTGCCGGACGGGCTCTGCCTTGACTCAGCCATGCTCGTGGTGACCGTGGCTCGTGAACCGTTGGTGGCGTGCGGGGGCGTACAATGCAGAGCAGGATGCGATGGAGCGCTGCGGCTGCATTCTTGCTGCTCACGTCGCTCGCGGAGGCAGCGGAGCTGACGCTTCCAGAGCTTTATCAAGCGCGCCCCGCTTTCGTGATTTTTAGATGGACCGGCTTTTACGCCGGCCTGCATGCGGGCGGCGGCGGCGGTTCGAAGGACGAGGGGCCCCTTCCTTTCAGCTTCGGAACCTCTCTGATCACCCCGCTGCCGTTCAATGTCGGCGTAAGCGGCTGGCTCGCGGGAGGGCAAGTCGGCGCAAACTATCAGAGCGGATCGTTCGTCATCGGCATCGAGGCGGACGCGAGCGGCGCGAATCTGAAGGGCAGTAATACGTGTCTGAATACGGTGACAGTGTTCAACGTGGTGGTAGCGACCAATTCCGCCAGCTGCAGCGCCAAGGTTGACTCCCTCGGGACAATCGCGGCACGCCTCGGCTATGCCTTCGACCATCTCCTCGTCTACGGCAAGTTCGGTGCGTCATGGAGCAACGATCACTACGATAGGCCGGTGGGCACGTTACTGGGGACCGCAGTGGGGACGCTCAATTTCACTGCCAACGAAACCAGGTGGGGATGGGTGCTGGGCGCTGGCGCGGAATACGCCTTCACCGACAACTGGTCTGCGAAGATCGAGTACAACTATCTTGGTTCGGGGACCCGCTCGCTGCGTTTCAGCGAGCCGACGGGGCTTGCGCAGATAGATGCCGACATCCGCGAGCAAATACATCTGGTGAAGGTCGGCATAAATTATCGCCTCGGCGTAAACACGATCCTCGTGAGATAGGCCTTGTGCCCATCGCGGCCATGCCCTTCTGCGCGTTCGCGCACCCCAGCCCGTGCGTTTATAAATCATTGATCCCACATGCCTTCTTGCCGTCTGCGTCAACCTCTTAGTCACCATATTTGGCGGCTTTGGTCTTGAATGCGCCTTGTTCGGGGCGCATCCCGGCGGGCAGCACATTCCCGGATCAACGTATGGACTCCGGGATCTTTTTACCCCGGGTGAGGCTTTGCTCCATCCGGGCCTAGTATCGGGGGTTGGGGAATGCTTCTTCGCACAGCGGGTGCACCGCTTCTCTTTGGCTCGGCCTTAAGCCTGCTAGGCCTCGTCGCCGCCTGCGACATCGCGCACGCGCAATACTATCCCGCCTATCCACCGCAGACCTATCCGCCTCATGCCCGGCAACTGCCGATTATCCCGGCGGACGACGAGGACGACCCGTTCTACGATCCTCCCGTCGTGCAGAGCCGTCCGCTGCCACCGCCACCCGGTGCGATCATCCCGGCATATCCTGACAACGTCCAAGTCATCCCGCGCGTGCCCGGCACCATGGCTCGCGAAGTGCAGCCCGGCGTCTATCCTGCCCCGCCGCCTGGAGGAGGGCCCGAAGGCGTGCGCCCGCCCATGCCGGTCGGCCCGCACCTCCAGGGCGAGGGTGTGACCGGCGGTGTTCCCGGAGACGCGCGCTATGCCTCGCTTCCCGCCGACGTACGGCCCGAGACCGGCCCCGCGAAGGCGCTGCCGTCCAAATTTCAAAGAACGATCGTAGAGTTCAAGACCAAGGAGCCGGCCGGCACGGTCATCATCGATACGCCGAACACCTATCTCTACCTCGTGCTCGGGGGCGGCAAGGCCATGCGCTACGGCGTCGGCGTCGGCCGCGAAGGCTTCACCTGGAACGGCGTGCAAAAGATCAGCCGTATGGCGGAATGGCCGGACTGGACTCCGCCAGAAGAAATGATCGAGCGCCAGCCGTACCTGCCGCGCTTTATGGCCGGCGGTGAAACCAACCCGCTTGGCGCGCGCGCTCTCTATCTCGGCAGCACCGTCTACCGCATCCACGGTACGAACCAGCCCTCGACCATCGGCTCGTTCGTGTCCTCGGGATGCATTCGGCTCACCAACACCGATGTCACGGATCTCTACTCGCGGGTGAAGGTGGGCACGCGCGTTGTGGTACTGCCCGGCAATGCGCCCGCGAGCCCGCATTCCATTCTGCCGCAAGCCGCTGCAGCCCCGCCGCCAGGCGCGCTGCCCGGCGCGGTTCCTGGAGGCGCAGGGTCCATTGGCAGCACCCCGCTGCCGCCACCCACCGCCCTCGCGCGCTGAATTTGCGTTAGGACAGCGGCCCGTCCACATTCCTCCCCGAAGGGTGATCGGCTTCGCGCAGCGAAGTCGATTCGGGTGGGATCGGTTCTGTGTGAATAGAACCCGTCTTAAGTCAGCAGCCGCACCGGCTTGCCGTCGAGCCATGCGCGGATGTCTTCCACGATGGCGCCGTAGAACGTGCGATAGTTCTGCAGCGACACGTAGCCCAGGTGCGGCGTGATCGCGACATTGTCCATCTTCCGAAACGGATGATCGAGCGGCAGCGGCTCGACGTCGAACACGTCGAGCCCCGCGCCTGCGATCTTCTTCTCGCGCAGGGCTGCCATCAGCGCGGCCTCGTCCACGATCGGCCCGCGTGAAGTGTTGATCAAAAACGCGGAAGACCGCATGAGCCCGAGTTCTTTCGCGCCGACAAGCCCGCGCGTGCGCTCGGAAAGCACAAGATGAATGCTGATGAAGTCCGATTGGCGAAAGAAATCGTCCTTGGCCACGTGGCTCACGCCTGCCGCCGCGCATTTCTCGGGCGTCAAATTCTGGCTCCACGCGATCACGTGCATGCCGAACGCCTTTGCGATCTGTGCCGTGCGGGTGCCGAGCTTGCCCAAGCCAAGCACGCCGAGCGTGAGTCCTTCGAGATCGAGCCCCACTGTGCTCTGCCACAAGATCCCTGCGCGCATCCGCGCGCTCTCGTAGCCGATATGCCGCGCGAGTTCGAGGATCAGGGCGAACGCAATCGCGGATGTCGGATTTCCAGTGGTGGGCGTGCCGCACACGGCGATCCCACGCTCTCTCGCGGCAGCTACATCGATCGATGCATTGCGCATGCCGGTCGTGATGAGGAGCTTGAGCTTGGGCAGCTTGTCGATCGTCGCGCGCGGGAAGGGCGTACGCTCGCGCATGGCGCACACGATCTCGAAATCGGCGAGCGCCTTGATGACATCGCCGGGTCCCCCGAAATGATCATTGAACACCTTGATGTCGACATCGCCCGAAAGCATCGACCAGTCGACCAGCTTGAGCGCGACATTCTGATAATCGTCGAGAATGGCACAGCGATATTGCGGCATGCTCCCCCCTTGTCAGCTCATCCAGCAATAAGCCTAGCCGGGATCGAGCGCCGGCGAAATCCGGGAACGGTCGCATCCTGATGCGCCCGTTTATTGACACTGTACGGTAAAGTCGCTACGGTTCGGCAGGTTTGAGTAGTGCGCCAGCCCGGCCGGAATCTCCGCGCCGGGCTTTTTGCTGGTTGTGCCGGCGCAATCGAGCTGCGTATTGCGGAGATAAGGCGAATGTCAGAAATGATCAAGAAATCTTTTGCGGTTGCGTCATGGCTTTGGGCGTTTTCGTCCATAAGAAAACGCCGCGCGATTGTACTTTATTGTTATTTACAATGGCGCCCGTGGATTTTTGGTGCGAGGGCCCTGATATAGCCCGAGCTAATCCCGGTTCCTGATCATTGTTTTTCATTGTTTTCGTCTCTCATTTTTGGGGTGCACTCTCCTTGTGTTTGGACGGGGTCTGGCCGGCCGACCGCAAAGTATTGAAAGCCATGGCGCTCTACATCCGCGCGCGCATAAATGTTGCGCAGATCGATGAGAAGCGGGGACGCCATGCGCCGTTTCATCTCCGCAAGGTCAAGCGCACGAAACTGCTCCCATTCGGTGACGAGCACCACCGCGTGCGCACCCTCGGCACAGGCATAAGGCCCGTCGCAGTAGACCAGCTCGGGGAGAAGCGGCTTCGCCTGCCCCATACCGGCGGGATCGAAGGCGCGCACGCAAGCGCCCATGTCGCGCAGCGCGGTGATCGGCGGGGATCGAAGCGGCCTCCCGCATGTCATCCGTATTCGGTTTGAAGGTGTGGTCTTGCCCCGCAGCGAGCCGCCGCAGGCGGCGGATACCTTGCGGGCCATCGCTCGCTTGCGGATGTCGTTGCCGGCGATCACCGCTTCGACAATGCGCAGGGGCACGTCATGATCGTGCGCGGTCTGCAGGAGCGCGCGCGCGTCTTTCGGAAAGCACGAGCCGCCGAAGCCGGGCCCGGCGTGCAGAAATTTGGAGCCGATTCGGTTGTCGCCCCATGCCGCGCGCCACGTCCTGGATGTCGGCTCCGACTTCTTCCGCCAGGTCCGCCATCTCGTTGATGAAACCGACCTTGGTCGCCAAAAATGCATTGGAGGCACATTTGATCAGTTCGGCGCTGCGCCGGCTGGTATAAAGAATGGGCGCGCGGTTGAGGTAAAGCGGCCGATAAATTTCCGCCATCACCTGACGCGCACGCTCCTCGTCGGAGCCCACCACGATGCGGTCGGGATGCTTGAAATCCTGGATCGCTGCGCCCTCGCGCAGGAATTCCGGATTGGCCACGACGGCGACGTCCGCATTCGGCCGCACCTGCACGATAACGTGCGCGACTTCATCGCCGGTGCCTACCGGCACCGTCGATTTAGTGATCACCACCGTAAAGCCGGACAGTGCCGACGCGATGTCGCGCGCGGCGGCATAGACATACGAGAGATCCGCATGGCCATCGCCGCGGCGCCACGGCGTCCCAACCGCAATGAACACCGCCTGCGCCTGCGGCACGCAGGCACCAAGCTCCGTCGTGAAAGCGAGGCGGCCCTCACGCACGTTGCGTTAAATCAGATCGTCGCGGCCCGGCTCGAAAATAAGGGCAACCGCCGCGCTTGAGCGCGGCGATCTTCTCCGCATCGCTATCCACGCAGACGACGTTGGGCCAAAGTCCGCAAAGCAGACGCCCGAGACCAGGCCGACATAACCGCTGCCGACCATCGCAATGCGCATCGCGCCCCACCCCGTTCTTGCTACCGTGACTGCTTGGCGCCGGTTAAACTGTACCGCACGGCATGCGGTCAAGAGAGGGCATCATGGGGCGCTTGCGGGGCAAGGTCGCGATTGTTACGGGCGCAGCAGGTGGGATCGGCTCCGCCATCAGCCGGGCATTTGCCGCGGAAGGCGCAGCGGTTGTGGGCGTGGACATCGACGAAAATGGTTTGCAAGCGACGGGGGAGGCGGTGCGTGCTGCGGGAGGACGAGCCGCGACGCTCTGCGCCGACGTGGCTGAAGAGGACACGGCGCAGGCGGCGGTCAGCCAGGCACTTACCGAATTTGGCGGCCTCGATATCCTGGTCTGCAATGCCATCGCAGACGTGCCGCTCGCGCCAGTCACCAAAATCTCCCTTGCGGATTGGCGCCGCACATTCGCAGTGAATCTGGACAGCGCGTTTCTTTTTTCGAAACACGCAATCCCCGGCATGGCCGCGCGCGGGGGCGGCGCCATTATCTTGATTGCCTCTCAGCTCGGCCGCGTCGCGCGGCCGCTGCGTCCCTGGTACTGTGCTGCCAAAGGCGCGCTCATACAGTTGGCGAAGGCGATGGCGCTCGATCATGCGTCCGAGAACATCCGGGTCAACAGCCTCTCGCCTGGACCGATCGAGACCAAACGTTATCTGCGTAATTTTCCGACGCTTGAGGCCGCGCGCGCCTCGCACAATACGCTCACCGGGCGCCTCGGCATGCCGGAAGAAATCGGGGCGGCAGCGGTATTCCTCGCCAGCGATGAGGCACGCTTCATGACCGGCGCCGATCTGCTTGTTGACGGCGGCTACACCGCCGTTTGATTTTCTCCTCGGTCACTATCTCCCGAAACGGAAGCGGAAGCGCTTGGCTTTAGCGTAGGCCCGCGCGCATGAAGGACTGCACGAACTGGCGCTGGAATAACAGAAATGCGACGAGCAGCGGAAGCATGGTCATCACCGTGGCAGCGGTGATCACTGACCAGTCGACGCCCGTCTCAGGCGCGCCGAATACCGCAAGGCCGACCGTCAGTGGCCTGCTGTTCACCGAGTTCGTGACGATCAGCGGCCAGAGAAAATTGTTCCAGTGATAGCTCACCGAGACGAGACCGAAGGCAATATAGGTGGACTTGCCGAGCGGGACGTAAACGCGCCAGAGAATCTGAATCGCGGACGCGCCTTCGATACGTGCGGCATCGACGAGCTCGTTGGGGACGCTCTTGAACGTCTGCCGGAGAAGGAAGATGCCAAAGGCGCTCGCCATGTACGGAAGGGCAATGGCCGGAATGGTGTCGAGCACGCCCAGTGCGCTGACCATGCGATAATTCTCCACAATGAGCACATCCGGCATGATCATCAGCTGCAACAGAACCAGAAAGAAAGCGAGATCGCGCCCCCTGAAGGTAAAGCGGGCGAAGGCATAGGCCGCAAGCGTGCAGAGGACGAGTTGTGTCGCCAGAATGAGGCTCACTAGCATCAGCGTATTGACGTAGTACCGCGCGAACGGCGCCTGCTGCCAGGCGCGAACGAAGTTTTCAAATGTAAGCGGCGCGAGCGGGTTGAACGAAGTGGCGTAGGCGGCTGGATGCATTGCACTCCAGAAGGCGTAGGCGAGCGGGACGAGCCAAACGAGCGCCAAGAACCACGCCGCCACGCTTGCAAGCGTCCCGTTCCTGCGCGTCATTGATAATGAATCCGCCGCTCGAGGTACGCGAACTTGATCAGTGCCGCGACTACGAGAATGAGCAGCAGCGTCATCGTGAGCGTCGCGGCGTAGGGACGGTCCTGAAACGTGAATGCTACTTCGTAAATGTAATAAAGGAGCAGCGAGCTCGCGTTGTTCGGGCCGCCCTTTGTCATGATCACCAGGTGATCGACCAGCTTGAACGAATTGATCACTGCGTTCACTGCGACAAAAAGGGTAGTGGGCATGAGCAGCGGAAAGGTAACACGCCGGAAGAAATGCCAAGTTCCTGCGCCCTCGACCGCAGCGGCCTCTTCCAGTTCCGGCGGCATCTGCTGAAGCGCGGCGAGATAAAAGATCATGAAGAAGCCCGCCTCCTTCCAGATCACCATTACGATCAGGCACGCCATCACCGTGCGCTGGTCGCCGAGCCAGTTATGTCCGGCGAGGCCGAAGAGGCCACGCAGCTGATCGAGCAAGCCGTAGTCCGGCGTGTAGAAGAACAGCCAGATGTTCGCGACTGCGATCATCGGCAGAATGGTGGGAGTGAAGTAGGCAAGCCGCACGAAGGCGCGGCCACGCAGGTTCCGGTTGACCCAGAGAGCCATTACCAGCGCGAGCGCGATAGAGGTTGGGATGGTGCCCAGCGCGAAGACGGCGTTGTTGTGCAGCACCTGCCAGAAAACCGGATCCTCCAGCATGGCGCGATAGTTATCCATGCCGATGAACGTCGACTGTCCGTTCCGGCGCGTGACAAAGAACGTCTCGTAGAGAGTTGCCAGGATTGGATAGTGGGTGAAGGCGATGAGGAGTACGGCCGCGGGAAGGAGCAGCAGCCATGGATATACCGACATCCATAACGGCGAGCCCCAGCGCTCAGGCGATGGCTTCGTCATTCCGGCCGAGGCCGAAGGCCGAGAGCCGGAATCCATAGCCCTCGGCACGTGGTTACGGATTCCGGGCTCGCCGCTTCGCGCCCCGGAATGACGAGATCGTGTGATCTCTCATTTATAGGGGCGGAGAACGCGATCGGCCTGCACCTGCGCGGAATTCAGTACGTCATCGGGCTTTTGCTGCCCTGTAATCGCCGCCTGTACCGCATCGTTGAGGATCTTGTAGATGCGGCCGTTCTCATGCACCGAGAGTTCCGCGACTGCATATTGGAGCTGATCCCGCGCAACCAGCGCCTGGGGGAAAGCTTTCGCGTAATCCTGCATCGCCGGCATGTCATAGGCGGCAGGCGTCACCGCCACATAGCCGGTCTTGATGCTCCACTCAGCGGCGCGTTCGGGCGTCGTCATCCATTGAATGAATTTCAGTGCCGCCCGCTGCTGCTCGGCGGAGGCGCCCTTGAAAATATAGAAGCTGCCCCCGCCCGTCGGCGAGCCGCGCCGTTCCTTCGCCGGCAGCATGGCGACGCCGAACTCGAACCTCGCACCGTCCTTCACCGCCGTAAGATTTCCGGTCGTGTGCCACATCATGGCCGTCTTGCCTTCGAGAAAATCGGTGCGCAGGGTTGCCCAATCGACCGTGCCGGATGGCATGACCACGTCTTTGCGCGAAAGGTCGACCCAGTAGTTGAGCGCCTCGGCGGTTTTTTTGGCAGCGAAGTGCACTTCGTTACCCGCGTCGTTCATCAGCTTCTGGCCGTTCTCAATCGCCAGCGCCTGAAGCATCCAATACGGATAACCGGTGCTCGGAATCTCCACTCCCCAGCGAATGACATTACCCACCGAATCTTTCTTCACGAGTTTTTTGCCGAACTCGCGCATCTCATCCCAGGTGCCTGGCGCTTTGTTGCGGTCAAGGCCCGCCTCGCCGAATGCATCCTTGTTCCAGTAGAGCACGATGGTGGAGCGCTGGAACGGAATGCCCCAGGTCTTGCCGCCGATGCGCCCATTCTCCATGAAGGCGGGGTAGAAGCTCGCAAACCAGCTCTTGTCGGCAACGAGGTCGTCAAAAGGGACGATGGCGTTTTCGTCGATCAGCGTGAAGGCATCCGTGGACAGGAGGACGCTCAGCTGCGGAGGCTGGCCTCCCTTCATTGCCGTCATCGCTTTCGTCATCGTGTCGGTGTAGTTGTCCGCATAAATCGCCTGCACGTTGATCTCGGGATTATCTTTATGGAAGCGCGCCACGAGATCATCGACAATCTTCGGGATCGGCCCGCCCACTGCCACCGGATAG
>JBEVJT010000039.1:0-32749 GCA_040510075.1 Xanthobacteraceae bacterium
CCAAAACCGGGTTGAAATCCCGCAGCGCAGCACTCTCTCGCTGTGCGGAGGGGTGATATCCTTTCTGTCGGAAGCACGGGAGTATCGGGCAGTGAAACGACGTCAATTCATCACGCTACTCGGCAGCGCGGTAACGGTGTGGACGCTCGCAGCGCGAGCACAGCAATCTCGCGCGTTTCGTATTGGCGTCCTTCTGCCGGGTACACCTACGTCTTTTGCTCCACGGACTCAGGCATTCGTCGAAGGCCTGCGGGACCTGGATATGTCGAGGGAAATAACGTCGCAATCGATTGGAAATGGGGAAAGGATCGAGTAGATGGGCTGCCCGATCTGGCCGCCGAACTCGTGGGATCACAGGTCGATGTGATCGTCACCGGAGGGACGCCAGCTACTAGGGCGATCAAGAATGCCACGCGGACGATACCCATCGTCATGGCCATGGTCGGTGATCCGGTCGGCGCGGGCCTCGTCGAGAGTCTTGGCAGGCCAGGCGGGAATGCCACCGGGTTCAGCATAGTCGCAACTGACCTAAGCGGGAAACGCCTCCAGTTGCTGAACGTCTGGTGCAAATCCTCAATCACAAATGGAAGTAAGGGAAACGCAAGTTGCGGCGGGAAGATTGAACCTACAGCTTCATTTGGTGCCGATTTCCGCTGAGAACTCGATTGAGAACGCGTTCGAAAAGATAAAGAAAGGGGCTGTGCAGGCCCTCATCGTTGTTACTGATCCGATCCTCTTCAGTCAGAGAAACCAGATTTTGGGTTTGGCTGCGGGAAATCGACTGCCCGCGATGTATCCCTATCGTGGATTTCCCGAGGGTGGCGGCCTGATCAGTTATGCTCCAAACGACCTCGATATTTTTCGCCACGCCGCAAGCTACGTCGACAGAATTCTAAAGGCGCCAACCCCGGCGATTTGCCGGTTGAACAGCCGACCAATTCGAGCTTGTCATCAATCTCAAGACCGCAAAGACGCTCGGCCTCACCATTCCGCCCACATTGCTCGCGGGCGCCGATGGGGTGATCGAGTAAGGGATTTTGCTGCGCCTGCTCAGGTCTTCGCATCATTTCGCCGCCGCGCAGCAATTCGGTCGCATTTGGCGTGAAGCGGACATCGACTCGGGCAATCACAGAGTCGGATTTATGAGAACCCGCTCTTAGGTCATTGGACGGGTTGAGCTTCCGAGCCAATCGCGCGTTGCCGCGTCGCACAATGACGCGAGCTGATCGAATACGCGCGCGTGATACTCATTAACCCATGCGATCTCGGCTGCCGCCAGCATCTCGGGCACGATCAATCTTTTGTCGATGGGCGCAAGCGTGAGTGTCTCAAAAGCGTTGAGCGGTTTTTCGGAATGCGCGACGTGCGGTCCTTCCACCACGAGCATGAGGTTTTCGATCCGGATTCCGTAGGCCTGCGGTTTGTAATAGCCGGGCTCGTTGGACAGAATCATGCCGCGCTTGAGCGGAGTCGTTCCCAGTTTGGATAGCCGTGCGGGTCCCTCGTGCACGGAAAGATAGCTGCCCACGCCGTGCCCGGTGCCGTGGTCGAAATCGAGCCCCGCTCCCCACAGGAACTGGCGCGCAAATGGATCGATCTGCGCGCCGGTCGTTCCGTCCGGAAACACGGCGCCTGCGACCGCGATGTGACCCTTGAGCACGCGCGTGAACCGCGCGCGCATTTCGGCGCCAGGCTCTCCGACCGCAAGGGTGCGCGTGATGTCGGTTGTGCCGTCTTCGTACTGCGCCCCCGAATCGATGAGGAAGAGTTGCCCCGGCTGAATGCTCCGATTGCTGCGGGTCGTGACCCGGTAATGCACGATGGCGCCGTCCGGGCCAGCTCCCGCAATCGTGGGAAATGAGATGTCTTTGAGCGCTCCGGTTTCCCGCCGAAAGGTTTCGAGCGCTGCCACCGCGTCGATTTCCGAGAGCTGCCCGCCCGGTGCGTTCTGGTCGAACCAGGCGAGAAAGCGAACGACAGCGGCACCATCGCGCCTGTGCGCGGCGCGGGCGCCGGAAATCTCGGCATCGTTTTTCACCGCCTTCATCAGGGCGATTGGATCGCTGCCGAGGGCCACCCTCCCACCTGCGGATTTGATGATACGCGCGAGCGCATCCGCAGCGGTCGCCTGGTCGAGGCGAACCGACGCTTTCTCATTGCCGAGGCCCCTCAATGCTACTTCAAACTCTGGAGGCTCCCTTACATCCGCCACCAGCTCGAGTTCACTGCGGACCTGGTTCGAAAGCTTGCGTGCATCGATATAGATTGCCGGCCTGGTCGCGCGGGAAATGATCGCGGAGGCGAGCGGCAGCGGCGTGTGTCGCACGTCGGCGCCGCGGATGTTGAACGTCCAGGCGACCACGTGGGGATCCGAAACGACGAGCGCGCCCACACGCAGCTTTTCCATTTCTGCACCGATGCGCGCGAGCTTCTGCTCTGCAGATTGCCCGGCAAAGCGCAAGGGATGCACGGATACCGGGGCGAGCGGCGGTTCCGGGCGATCGGTCCAGATCCGGTCGACGAGATTTGCCTCTACGGGGATCAGCGCGGCGCCGGCCGCGCTGCATGCCCTCGCGATCCGCTCGGCTCCTTCCACCGTATGCAGCCACGGGTCGTAACCCACCTTTCCTTCGGCCGTGAGATTTTCCTCGATCCAGCGATGCGGCGGATGATCGACGAGGTGCTCGATGGTGAAGAGGGACGTATCGATCTCGAGCCGCGCCTGCTCGGCGTAGCGTCCGTCCGCGAACAACACCGCTTTGTCGAGGAGCACGATGGCGGCGCCGGCGCTGCCCGTGAACCCTGTCAGCCACGCAAGCCGCTCCTCGGACGGCGGCAAATACTCGTTCTGGTAGCGATCGGCGCGCGGCACGAGATAAGCCGTCAGCCCATGCCGCACGAGCTCGCTGCGGAGTTCGCGAACCCGTCGGGCGCTTGCACCGGGCTCGGACTTATTGGCGAATGACTGGAAGCGTGCCTCGAACATTATTGACGGGCGATTCATTTGGGCCGCAACGATCGTTCCGTGACTTTGCGCTGTAGAACCAGTGTGGTCCAGTTTCCGAGTGTAATACGCTCTATCAGCACGAAGCCGCGCGCGCGATAGCTCGCGAGCGCAGCGCGCGCTTGTGTTGCCAGGAGTCCCGATATGACGGTGTATGCGTTCGGTGCGGCGAGCCGCGCCATCGCAGTCGCCATTTCACGGAGAGGGTGGAGCAGGATATTGGCAACGATCAATTCATAGGGCGAGTGCGCGCGGAAGGGACGCGTTTTCACGCCGGCCGCATGCAGCACCCTCACAAACTGGGCTACCCGATTGATGCGCGCATTCTCACGCGCAACGGCGGCGCTGCGCAATTCCATCTCGCTCGCAAGCACAGGCCGGCGGAGCGCCTTGGCGGCCGCAATGGCGAGCACGCCGCTGCCTGTGCCCACGTCGAGCATCTGTAGTTTGCCCCTGAGCCTGCCGGGCCGGCTTGCATCGGCTTTCCGGTTGCGGGCGAGCCGTTTCGCCAAAACATCGATCGCGAGCAGGCACCCCTGCGTGCTCTGGTGATGGCCGGTACCGAAGGCGAGGCTCGCTTCAATTTCGATGGCGATGTGGTTTATGGCAATGCGGGTGCGATCGTGCGATCCATGCACGACGAACCGCCCCGCCTGCACAGGCCTCAACCCGGCGAGGCTTTTGCGCACCCAATCGGTGGCTTCCAGAACGTGGAATTGCATGCGCTGCGCCGCCTCGCTTCCTGCGGCTGCAGCAACCAGTGCCCGGATACGATCCTCGTCGGGTGGCTTGCTGAAATGCAGCTCCAGACACCAGGAGCCGCTAACCTCGAGTGAACTGGCGCTGGCAATCTCGTCATAGTGGTCGCTCAGCGCGTCCTCGATGCGCAGGAGCGTCTCGCGATCGGTCAACACCCGCGCGACTGCGGTTGCAGCCCTTGCGGAAGCCTGCGACGGCCTAACGCCCGTTCCCAAACTGCAACCCTGACTCTCTTCCTGCACAATACTGCCGCACATTCGTGCGCTCGCGGTCTTCTATGGATATCGATAGAACTATCACCTCCATGCCGGTATGCGCTCCGGCTTGCCAGCAGCAAACCGGTGCACGCGGTCGAATCAAAATCGTCATGGATTGTCGCGGTCGTCGGGACATTGATTCTCGCGGTCTGCTTCGGCGCGCCATGGATTTCCGTGGTGGCGCTCAAGGTGATTGCGGCGGAAACCGGCGGCATGCGATCGGTGCCTGCACTGGCCACTGCGCTGGCCTGGGTCGGCTACGGCGTCGGCGGAGTTCTGATGGGGCGTGTTGCCGAAACCGTGGGCGTGCGTGCGACGGTGATTTTCGGCGCCATCATGATTGCGCTCGGCCTTGCGCTCTCGTCCGCAGGCACGACCTGGGCGCTCTATGTGGGGCACGGCGTGTTCGTTGGCTTCTTCGGCATAGGCAGCATGAACGCGCCTTTTTACGTCTATGTCAGCCGATGGTTCGATCGCCGCCGGGGTTCCGCTCTCGCCCTCATTTCCAGCGGCACCTACGTTGCCGGCGCGATTTGGCCTTCCGTTTTCCAGCGCACGATGGACGCCTTCGGCTGGCGGTACACGATGTTCTATTTCGGCCTGTTCGCCCTTGCCTCGATCGTTCCTCTCGCACTGATCTTTCTGCGCTCTCCGCCCGAGCTGCCAATGATGAAGGGCGTTGGGCTGGGCTCAAGCTCCGCCCGCAGCGTATTGGATTGGCCGCCCAATGTTGCGTTCTCGTTGATTGCCGGTGCGGCGCTGTTCTGCTGCATTCCCATGGCCATGCCGCAGGCGCACCTCCCGGCGCTGTGCAGCGATCTCGGCATTCTTGCATTCCATGGGGCTGCCATGGTGTCGGTCCTCTTGAGCGCCGCTTTCATCTGTCGGCAGATGTGGGGCTGGATTTCCGACCATATCGGCGGCTTGAACACGGTGCTCGTCGCATCTGCATGGCAGATTATTGCGATGCTGGGGTTTGTCTTCACGCAAGACGAAGTAGGACTATTCATCGTCGCTGCCGCGTTTGGTCTGGGGTTTTCAGGCATTATCCCCGCCTATGTGCTCGCGATCCGCGAACTGTTTCCCGCAGCGGAAGCATTTTGGCGCATTCCCGTATTTCTATTGCTTGCGGCAAGCGGGATGGGCGCCGGCGGCTGGCTGGCGGGCGTGTTGTACGACCGCTTCGGGTCCTACGCCGCGGCCTTCTTGGCGGGCGTGGCCGCCAATGCGGTCAACCTGATGATGATCTCTGTTCTGGTGTACAGGAAAAAGAGATTTGCACCGGCGCTGGCTCTCAGATGACAGAGGATAGGCGGCAGAGGACAGTGGGCAAGAGGGCAGAAGAGGACCTAGGATCCGGAATCGGAATTATTATTACTTGATACATCGCGTGTCCCGGGCGCAGCGTAGCACAAAGCGCCTCTTCGGCGCGTAATGGTGCGCTGCAGAACCGGGACCGCCAAGGAAAGAATTCTTTTGTGGCGGTCCCGGATCAGCAGTGCACCGCGCCGCGCATTTGGAAAGACCTAGTAAGCGCAGCTGGCGCGCTGCACTGCATCCGGGACACGAGTCCTCCACTAGTCCTCCGCCCTCTGTCGTCCGTCGTCCGATAACGAGAAGGGCCGCCTCTCTGGGCGGCCCTTCCATTGTCGTGCCGTGGCGCGACAAAATTCCGAGAGCACGTCAGGCGACGTAGACCCCCCCAGAGGCGAGGATCCAGCTCACGGATGCCGGCGACCGCGGCGATGGACAATGAGACACTGGATCACCTCCTTTCTGTTGTTGCCGATGCCTCTTTCTAGGGCGCCGCCGGATAATTTGAAAGGAGGACTTCGTAACCACCGTAAAATGCTGGTTTTCTGAGGCTGCCCGCTGTTTCGGCAAACGCGCATGGCCGCGAATCATACAGAAATTCAGTCAATGCCTCCGCGCCTGCACGAGGTATCCCAAGATGGTCTCCTCGCCGAGCTGCCTGCAGGCTTCCAGGCGGTGCAGGCCTTCGACCAGCACCAGGCGGGCGCCGTCCTGCCGAACGAGAATCGGAACCTGCTGGCCGACCTGCAGGATGCTTTCGGCGATTTCTTGCGCTTTTTTCGGATCGAGCGTCCCTCGCCGTTTCGCGGGCACATAGATCTTGGAGATTGGAAAAGTCTCACGCTTCATCATGAGCAAACATCCGGCAACTGCAGGGCTACCACTCGCGCGAGGAAGGGCCATATCAAGGCCCTGCTCAACGGGAGCCAGTCTATGTCGAAATCCGTAGTCGTTTCCATTCCCCATCGCCTGGGCCGCGAAGAGGCAGCTCGCCGCATCAAGTCGGGCTTTGCCACAATGCGTGCAAATTATTCAGCCTTTGTCACCATTCATGACGAGTCGTGGGAGGGAGATCGCCTGGCCTTCAACGTCAGCGCGCTCGGGCAAAACGCGCCGGGTATGCTGGACGTCGCCGATGATCACGTCCGCGTAGAAGTCACATTGCCTTGGCTGCTTGCGGTTGTTGCCGAAAAGGTCACGCCGGCCATACGCAAGGAAACCACGCTGATGCTGGAGAAGAAGTAATCGCCGCGAGAAGCTTCTAACGTTCGAACCATATACGCCGTCATTCCGGGGCGCGTGTGGCGCCCCGGAATGACACGTTCATGCCGCCTGAACACGGCTCACACTTTCTCTACATACCGGTCGACGATGCGTTTCTCGCCCGCTGCATCGAACAGGATCGTGAGCTTGTTGCCGTCAATTCCGGTGACGTTGCCGTTGCCGAATTTTTGATGAAACACACGATCCCCGATCCTGTAATCGGAAAGCGTGCCGGTCGATTTCACCACGAGATTGCCCGCGGGCGACAGCGGGGAACTGCGCCAGGCGCGTCGGACCCCGCCGCCTGCCATGCGCGAGCGTCCGTACCCGGTCAGCGCGTCCTCCTCCAATGGAGGATCGTCAACATCGGCAAAACCATTCTCGCTCCGTTTTCTTTGCGCACGCTGCCAGCCCGGTGTGCTGTAAGTCGAGCCAAAATGCGTCATTTCATCGAAGCGGGACGGTCCATATCCCGAATAGCCCCCACTCGACTCCATCACCTCGACATGGTTCTCCGGCAGCTCGTCGAGAAACCGCGACGGGATGTTCGATGACCATACCCCGTGCATTCGCCGGTTCGTTGCAAAATAGATTTTGATGTTTTTCCGCGCGCGCGTGAGCCCGACATGGGCAAGCCGCCGCTCCTCCTCAAGCCCCGCGCGGCCCTGATCGTCCAGCGCGCGCTGGTGTGGGAAAAGGCCTTCCTCCCAGCCCGGCAGGAACACGGTGTCGAATTCGAGCCCCTTGGCGGAGTGCAGTGTCATGAGCGAGACCGCTTCGCCCTCGCTGTTTTCATTGTCCATGACCAGAGAGATGTGCTCCAGAAAACCCGCGAGATTCTCGAACTCCTCCAGGGAGCGCACGAGTTCTTTGAGGTTCTCCAGGCGCCCGGCGGCGTCTGCGCTGCGGTCCCGCTGCCACATGTCCGTGTAGCCCGATTCATCGAGCACGATGGCTGCGAGCTCGGCATGCGGCAGTGCGTCTTTTTGTGCGCGCCAGCGCTCGAAATTCGCCAAGAGATCGCGCAGGGCGCCGCGCCCCTTGGGCTTGAGCTCGTTTCCTTCCATCAGTGCCTGCGCCGCCGCGGTCAGTGGGATACGGCGCTTGCGCGCATGCTCGTGGAGGAGCGCAAGCGTGGCGTCGCCCAGGCCGCGCCGCGGCACGTTGATGATGCGCTCGAACGCGAGATCGTTGCTCGCCGAATGAACGACGCGCAGATAGGCGAGCGCATCGCGAATCTCCTGCCTCTCGTAGAAGCGCGGGCCGCCGATGACCCGGTAAGGCAGCCCCAGGGTAACGAAACGATCCTCGAACTCGCGCATCTGAAACGAGGCGCGCATCAGAATCGCGATCTCATCGAGTGGATGCGGCCTTCCGCTGCCGTCGTCGCGTTGCAGGCGTTCGATCTCCTCGCCGACGGCGCGCGCCTCCTCCTCGGAATCCCAGCAGGAAGTGACCTGAACCTTCTGCCCGGCGTCTTCGTCGGTGCGCAGGGTCTTGCCGAGCCGTCCCTGGTTGTGGGCGATGAGGTGGGAGGCGGCCGCAAGTATGTGGCCGGTCGAGCGGTAATTGCGCTCCAGCCGAATGATCCTGGCGCCGGGAAAATCGTGCTCGAAGCGCAGAATGTTGTCGACCTCGGCCCCGCGCCAGCCATAGATCGACTGGTCGTCATCGCCGACGCAGCAGATGTTCTTCAGCTGGGCGGGTTGCCCTTGGGAAGCTGATGCGTTCTGCGCAAGCAGCCGCAGCCACAGATACTGCGCGACATTCGTATCCTGATATTCGTCGACCAGAATGTAGCGGAGTCTTTGCTGATACTGCCGGAGTACCTCGGACTGCTCGCGAAAGAGCCGGATGGATTCCAGCAGCAGGTCGCCAAAGTCGGCAGCATTGAGGAGCTTCAGCCGTTCCTGGTAGGCGGCGTAGAGCTTGCGCCCCCTGCCTTCGGCAAACGTCGCGGCCTCTCCGGCCGGCACCTGGCTTGGGGTCAGGCCGCGGTTTTTCCAGGTATCGAGCAGGCCCGCCAGCACGCGCGCGGGCCAGCGCTTCTCGTCGATGTTCTCAGCTGCGAGCAGCTGTTTGAGCAAGCGAAGCTGATCATCGACATCCAGAATGGTGAAATCAGGCTTGAGGCCAATGAGCTCCGCGTGCCGTCGAAGGATCTTCGCGCCAATCGAGTGAAACGTTCCCAGCCAGGGCATTCCCTCGACCGCATGCCCCACCATGGTTCCGACGCGTCCTTTCATCTCGCGCGCGGCCTTGTTGGTGAAGGTCACGGCAAGAATTTCCCAGGGCTGCGCACGGCCGGTCGCCAGAATATGCGCGACACGCGTGGTGAGGACACGGGTCTTGCCGGTTCCCGCTCCGGCCAGCACCAGCACGGGTCCTTGCAGCGTCTCGACAGCGAGGCGTTGTTCCGGGTTGAGATCCTTCAGGTAGGGAGCCGTGGAAGCTGCACGCGCGCGCGCAGCTATCCCCGGCTCTGCCGAAGTTGGTCGCGGATCCCTTTCAATGGGTGCTTTTGCGGGCATGCCTGGCGGAGTGGATGGGTCGAGCGAATCTGTCCGTAAAGATGGCACTCAATGGGAGCAAAGGGGAGAGCTTCCAGACTTCTCAATCTGCCTTTGCTTTGCCCCGATGGGGCATCGCGATCCTGCGCCCCACCTCCGCTGGGCGCAGCAGAGCGGAATGCGCCTGCATCATTCGCCCGAGCGCGGCGGCGATTTCACCCGGGAAGGGAGTTGTGCGCTTTTGCTCCATGTCGACGTGCAGCGACATGTTTTCCGATGTGGCAGAAACCCACCCAGCTTCCCCATGCAGGAGTTGCTCGAAATAGTGCATGCGCTTGTCGTCGTAATCGAGGAGTTGAAACGTGACCTTGACCGGATCGCCCGCATGGAGCTCGCGCAGATAGCGCACGTGCACCTCGGCGGTGAAGCAGGAATGCCGGCGTTCTTTCACGTAAGCGACCCCGCAGCCCAACAGCTCGAACACCTCGTCTACCGCGCGGTCGAACAGCACGTTGTAATAGGCCATGTTCAAATGCCCGTTGTAGTCCATCCAGGCGGGCTCAACCCGCATGATCGAGGACACAAACGGCGCCGCCAATGGCACCTCTGAATCGGTTATGAAACGCATTGGCCAATCAAACTCCGGCGCGCTACCTCTCCCCAGCGGGGAGAGGGTTGGGGTGAGGGGGTCACTATCTAGGATTTAACCCCTCACCCTAACCCTCTCCCTATGGGAGAGGGAACCTGACCGAGCGTGGCGCTACAGCAGTGGAATACGCGCACAGGCCTCGCGTATATCTTCGGACATGATGAGTTTGAGTTGGCTGCCACCCATTTTTGCCGAGGCTTCCGAGCGGGTTGCCGGCACGATCAGCGAGTTCGGCGGCGGTGCCACCGTCTCGCTTGCTGTGACAGGGCTCAGCCGTTCCGGCAAGACCGTGTTCATAACGAGCTTGATCCATAACCTGCTCAGCTCCGTACACAATTCCAACCGCATGCCGCTTCTGAGCATCGTGGGCGAGCGGCGCCTGCTTGCCGCAAATCTTGAAAGTCCAAAGCCCCATCGTCTGCCCCAATTTCCCTATCTGGAAAACATGGAAAGAATGGCGGCCTCGGCACCGGATTGGCCGGAGCGAACGGACGCGCTCAGCGAAATCGGCCTCGAAATCCGCTTCAGTCCGGCGAACACGGTCGGCAGGTTTTTGAGCGAAATTACCGGCAGCCCCGCCAAGCTCATCATCAGGATCATCGATTATCCCGGGGAATGGCTGCTCGATCTCACGCTCATCGACCAGACGTTTGCGCAGTGGTCGCGCGCGACCATGCGCATGCTGCGGAACGGAAGCCGCGCCGAGATTGCGGGGGATTTTCTGCGGTTCTTGAACGATCACCGGTGGGACGCGGCCGCGGATGATGAGATCGCGAGGCGAGCGCACGAACTCTATCGCGCGTTTCTGTTCAAGGCGCGGGACCAGTGTGGCTTGAGCTATCTACAACCGGGCCGATTTCTATGTCCTGGCGATTTGGCGGATGCGCCTTATCTCTGGTTCGCCCCGCTCGATATCCCCGACGAGAGTTTCACAGGTTCCGATCACACGCTTGGAGCCCTCATGGCGCGGCGGTTCGAGACCTATAAGCGGGAAGTGGTCGCGGCATTTTATGAGCAGCACTTCCAGCGCTATTCGCGTCAGATCGTCCTCGTCGATGTTTTGCGTGCCCTTCTGGCAGGGCGTGAGGCATTCGAGGACATCCGGGCCGCGCTTGCAGTCGTGGTCGACAGCTTCCGTTATGGGCATGGCGGCGTGCTCTCAAAACTTCTGCTCGGTGCGCAGATCGACAAGGTTCTGTTCGCGGCGACCAAGGCAGACCATGTTCCGGAGATTCAGCGCGATCACCTCGCGGCGCTGTTGCGCAACATGGTGGCGCTTCCCGCCCTCGATGTCATGAGCAGCCATGCGCAGATGGACGTCGCCGCCATCGCTTCCGTGATATCCACCGAAGAGGAATCACAGGAGATCGATGGCCAGCGCGTGCAGGTCGTTGTCGGGCGCACGGTCGGCGCAAAGAAACGTTCGAAATTCTTTGTCGGCAACGTTCCTATCCGGCCCCCGCGGGCAAGTGCCTGGGGGTCGCCCTTTCTGAATGTCCCGGTGTTCGAGCCGCCGCCGATCGATGCCGCGCCCGTGGACGGGATCGCCCACATCAATCTCGATCTTGCCCTCGAATTCCTGCTGGGGGATCGCCTGCGATGAACGAGACACTTCGAACAGATGACATTCCGCTGGTCGTGCGGGTGATCGAGACCGAAGCCGACGACGAAGGGCCGGCACCCGCAGCCTCCCCCCGTATCATTCCAGACTCGCGAACAGAGCCGGTAGTCCCATCCCAACATGGTGCACTCGTCCCCCGTGTCGAGCCGCGCAGAAGGCGGTTTCGCGCATTCGCCGGCGCCGGCATCGCCGTGGGTCTCGCCGGCTGGTTCTGCCTCGATGCGATCAACTGGGTCCTGGCGGCTTTCGAGCGCAGCACAGCCTTCGGGACGCTTGCGGCCGGTGCGCTTCTAGCTGGCCTGGCCGGAGCAGGGGCACTGATCGGGCGAGAGCTCGTGAGCCTTTTCCGGCTGCGCAATGTCGAAGCTACCCGCCGCCGGCTCTCAGACGATCGCATCCAGCCTGCGGATGCGCGCAATTCAATCGCCGAGATTCTCGCCGTGGTGCCGCGCGAGGAGGAGATAAACGTCGCCATCGCGACCTTTCAACGGCAGGTGCAGATGCATCACAGCGCTTCCCAGCAGGTCGCGCTGTTGTCGCGCACGGTGCTTGCGCCGCTCGATCGCCGTGCCGAAGCGCATGTCCGCACCGCCGTGCTCCGGGCTTTCGGGATTACGGCGATCAGTCCTACCGCACTGACAGATGCTGCGTTCTTTCTCGCCTGCGGGTTGCGGATGGTGCGCGGGATCGCCGCCTCGTATGGGCATCGGCCAACCGCTGCGACGACCATTCATTTGCTGCGTCGACTCCTTATCGAGGCAGGCAAACTGGGCGCTGTTGACATTGCCAGCGCGTCGATTGTGCAACAGCTCGGAGGGGCGGTGACCGAGCGCATTGCGAGCACCACGGCCGAAGCGCTCTATGCCGCTTACCGAATGGCGCGGCTTGGTATCATTGTAATGGACTTGTGCCGTCCCGCTGCATTTGCGGAAAGCGAGGTACCGAGCGTCGGCTCGCTCGTGGGCAATGTTTTGACGCGGCGGGGCGGTGGGCGCTTATCCTCCCTTGCGGAGCGAAGCGGCACGGGCAAGGGGGACCGACCGGAGCGAGCGCAGTGAGCGACGGGTGGTGGAGGGGGCCATATAGGGCGGGCCTAAAAAAAGCGCGCTCCGCATAGCGGCCTCAATCCCTAACGCGGTGCGAAAAATTCTTCGGAACGTTTTCGCGACTTTCGCATTCATTTGGTGTCGGGACGTAAACAGGGGGGCACGCTCATGTTATCGGCATTGACCCAGGCGGGGCACGCGAGTGCCCCAGCTTCTGCGGCTGCGGCCGCATCGGACGAAATCCTGCTTTCCCGTATTGCACGCGGCGACGCACTCGCGATGCGCGCTCTCGTTGCGCGGCACCAAACCCGTGTGTACCGCTGGATCTTGCGCTTCGTCCGCGATGCCGCACTCGCGGAAGATGTGCTCAACGAAGTTTTTCTCGATGTATGGCGCCAGGCGGGCTCGTTTGCCGGGAGGTCCTCGGTCGCGACCTGGGTTTTGGCGATTGCGCGCTTCAAGGCGCTCTCGGCAGTACGAAGGCGCGTCGATGCGCCGCTCGGAGAGAGCGCGGCGGCACGCATCCCGGATCCGGCCGACAACGCGGAAAACGTGATGGAGCGAGAGGACGAGCGCAAATTGCTGCGTGCTGGGCTCGCTGCGCTATCGCGCGAACACCGGGAAGTTCTGGATCTCGTCTATTACCATGGGAAATCCATAAAGGATGTGGCCGAGGTCATCGGCATTCCCGAAGCGACGGTAAAGACGCGTATGTTCTACGCGCGCAAGAAGCTCGCGGAGCTCCTTACGGACGCGGCCTAACTGTGTCGTCACCCGCGGGCTTGACCACGCAAGTCGGATACATCCGACGTGCGCACTTAAAGTGCCGAGTTCGGGTGATCCATCTTTTTCGCAAAGAGATGGATTGCCGGGTCAAGCCCGGCAATGACGAACCGGAATCAATTACCCCGTCCCGCCGACCGTGATGCGGTCCATGCGCAGCGTGGGCTGGCCAACTCCGACCGGAACGCTTTGACCGTTCTTGCCGCAGGTGCCTAGGCCCGGGTCGAGCGCAACATCGTTGCCGACCATGCTTATGCGATTGAGATCGGTTGGCCCGTTTCCAATGAGCATCGCGCCTTTGAGCGGCCGGCCAATCTTTCCCGCTTCGATCTCGTAAGCTTCAGTGACATTGAACACGTATTTGCCCGAGGTGATGTCCACCTGGCCGCCGCCGAAATTCACCGCATAGATGCCCCTTGTAACGGATGCGATGATCTCCTGCGGATCGCGATCGCCGGCGAGCATGTAGGTGTTCGTCATGCGCGGCATGGGCATGTGCGCGTAGCTCTGCCGCCGCCCGTTGCCGGTCGCTCGCATTCCCATGAGCCGAGCGTTCTGGCGATCCTGCATGTAGCCGACGAGAACGCCGTTTTCGATCAGAACCGAACGGCTCGTCGGCGTCCCCTCGTCATCTATAGAGAGAGAGCCGCGACGCTCGGCAAGGGTTCCGTCATCCACAACGGTCACGCCCGGTGCTGCCACGCGTTGGCCCATCAGTCCGGCGAACGCCGAAGTACGCTTGCGGTTGAAGTCGCCTTCGAGGCCGTGGCCCACCGCTTCGTGCAGCATCACGCCACACCAGCCGGGGCCGAGCACCACGTCCATTTCCCCCGCCGGTGCCGGTACTGCCTGCAAATTCGTGAGCGCATGCCGCAGCGCGTCGTCAGCCGCGCTCTGCCAGGCCGCCGTATCCAGCAGATTTGAAAACACCTGGCGTCCGCCATAGCCATGGCTGCCCGATTCCTGGCGATCGCCTTCACCAACTACGACCGTGACATTGACGCGCACCAGCGGGCGCACATCGCGATACGTTTCGCCATCGGCCCGCAGGATTTCAACGACCTGCCAGCTCGCCCCGAGGGAGAATGTCGCCTGGCGCACCCGCGTGTCGCGCGAGCGCACATAGCTGTCCATGGTTTCAAGAAGCCGTACCTTGGTCGCAAAGTCAGGCGTGCCAAGCGGATTCTCATCGCCGTACAAGCGAACATTGGAACGGCTTGGAGGAGCCGCATAGGTCCCGCAATAGCCGCCTTTCACCGCGCGCACCGCATCGGCTGCACGGACCAAGGCCGCCTGTGAAATTTCCGACGAGTGGGCGTAGCCGACCGCTTCTTCTTTTACGGCGCGCAGCCCGAAGCCCTGGTCCGTATTGTAGGTTGCCTGCTTCAGCCGGCCGTTATCGAAGAGGAGCATCTCCGACTGGGCATATTCGAGGTAAAGCTCGCCGTCGTCGGCTCCTGCCAGCCCTGCGGCCAGGCATTGGCGCGCTTCCTCGCGGTCGAGTCCGGCGCGTTCGAACAGCGAAGCAAGTGGAGAGGTCATCGAGCGAGCCCGGTTCAGCGACCGAGAATAGATAGTTGCGCGACGGCCCCGTTGCGAGGCCACCGCCATTCCAACCTCGTCATCCTGAGGTGCTCGGCGCAACGCGCCGAGCCTCGAAGGATGCACGGCCTCGACTCATGCCGCATCCTTCGAGGCTCGCTCGCTACGCTCGCTCGCGCCTCAGGATGACGGGTTTAGATTGGCGGCCTACGAGAGCTTGTCGAAGCCGTCGCCGAAGCCCTTGAGGCTCATGGGAAACCCGATGCCTTCCTCGGGCGTCTGGAAAATGATGAAGGTTGCCGTCTGCCCGGTGCGCAACTGTTTCAGCAGCGTTTCGTCCATGACGACCTCGGCAACGCAGCCATTAGGCAGGCAGCGCACGAATCCAGCGCGCCCGACATCCTGCTGGTCGATCTTGAGCCCGAGTCCGGAGGGCAGCAGCACGCCCACAGGCGCCACGACACGCATGAGGCGCGCCTTCTGGTCGGCTGTCTTCAGGACGATGACGGTTAGCCCGACATTGGCGCGATCCTCGGCCGTGACGCTTTGGATCAGCGCGCATTGCTCCCCTTGCGCGCCAGGCGGCGTATCGCAGCGCACCTGCCAATCGCTGTGCACCGACTTCACCGCTCCCTGCGCTGCGGCCGGCACGCTCGATGCGGCAACCGCCAGAGCGGCAGGTAGCATGAGCGCGCAAAACGTGCGTATGAACGTGGCTCGACTGAGTGACATCGCGTTCCCCCGAAACATCAAGCCGTCCGACATGTGCTCTCGGCCAATCCCCGACCGAGATTCCCGGCTTGCGCACCACATGGTGCAGTCGACGTGTCAATGATCCGTAAACCACTGCATTATGGCCGAAAAACGGTCCAGCAACGCATGCTGCCGCCGATGCTTGATGGCAAAAACGTGCCGGCGGGGACACGGAATGGATTGCGAACAGGAATCGTGCTGGCAGGGAGTCGTTCTTCTCCCCGCCTGCCGCGCGGGGTGACGACCTGCCGAGGCTCTTCCGGTGTGCCGTGTGCGGTGCTATCGCGCGGGCGCAGGGCTGCTGATCGACGGCGGACCCCTGCCGCCATGACGCATGCGCCGATGGATCAGAAGCCGGACAGGATCGTTCTTACCGAGCAGCAGCGGCGCGCCCGCCGCGCACGATCCGTTGCCATTGCGCTTGCGCTAGGCGTGCTGGTCGCTCTGTTCTATGTTGTTACCCTGGTGAAGGGGCCTGCGATTCTGAACCGCCCCCTGTGATGAACCAATGAGCATACTCCGCACGAGGCCGAGCACCCGCAGAAATGTGATGGTGGGCTCAGCCTGCGGCGTATTCGCAGGCGTGATGGTGTGTGCGGCCTATGCGGCGGTGCCGCTCTACAACTGGTTCTGCCGCAGCACCGGTTTTGGCGGCACCCCGAAGATCGCAGCTGCGGGGCCCGTACAGATGGTGGAACGCAAGATAAAAGTGCGATTCGACGCCAATGTCGTCGGCGGATTGCCCTGGCGATTTGAGCCGGAGCAGACCGTTGTTGAGGTCCGCATCGGCGAGGTGGTCAACATCGCGTATCGCGTGACGAATCAGTCTGCCAGGGAGACGGTGGGAGTCGCCTCCTACAACGTTTCTCCACCGACGGTCGGAGCCTATTTCGCCAAGATAAACTGCTTCTGCTTCAACGAGCAGCTGCTCAAGCCGGGGGAAGCCCGCGAGCTGCCGGTCGTCTTCTATGTCGATCCCGAGCTGATGAAGGATTCCGAGGAGGATGGGCTCGACACCATTACGCTGTCTTACACCATGCATCCGGTGCGGCAGTCGGACCCGGCTCGCACCGGCGCTTCGGTTGGCTCAGGGCGCAGCTGAGATGCAGACGCAATCTCACTATCTCGCGTCGTCATCCTGAAGCGCTCGGCGCAACCTAACAAGCAAATTGAATACGCGAAGGCTTGAAGTTGCCTGGCCGGGTCCGGAGAGGCTTGAGCCCCCGCGCAATCCGGGCTACGCCTCCAATGATCGCTCGTGGCCGAACCTGCCGATAAACCGCCGTCCCCGATCGTCGCAGGGCTGATGGGGTGCTGCCCCCGCTGCGGCAAGGGCAAGCTGTTTGCGGGTTTTCTGAATGTGGCACCGCGCTGCAGCCGGTGCGGGCTCGACTTCTCGTTTGCAGATTCGGCCGACGCCCCCGCCTTTTTCGCGATGTTCATCTCGGGGTTCATCGTCGCGGGATCCGCGCTGGCAGTCGAAATGCTCTATGCGCCCCCTTACTGGGTGCACGCGGTGCTCTGGGGGCCGCTCATTCTGATTACCGGGATCGCGCCCCTGCGCCCCCTCAAGGGCCTGATGATCGCCCTGCAATATCATCACAAGGCAGGCGAGGGGCGCTTTACTCACGGCGAAGACACCCAGTGAATCTTGCGAGGCTGCGGGCCGGATTTGCCGTGCCCGTCATGTTCGCGCTTTTCGCGTTCACGCTCTTTGTTGCGCTCGGCACCTGGCAGATGCAGCGCCGAACCTGGAAGATGGCGCTGATTGCAACCATGGAGCAGCGCTTTGCGGACGCCCCGGTTCGGCTTCCGCCCCGGGCAAGCTGGGCGAAGCTCGAGCGGAGCCAAAATGAATTCGAGCGCGTGACATTCTCGGGGACATTCGCGGATCGCAGTTACGCGCGCGTCTACGGCATCGGCTCGGCTGCCCGGACGGGCATCTCCGGTCCGGGCTTCTGGATCTTTGCGCCGATTGCCGTGACCAGTGGCGGCATCGTGGTGATCAATCGCGGCTTCGTCCCGGAGGGCGCGCAGGGCGACGAGCCGCCGACCGGAACGATCGAGTTCATTGGCGTGCTGCGATGGCCCGAGCCGCGCAGCTTTTTTTCACCGGCCGCCGATCCGCAGCACGATCTTTGGTTCGCGCGCGACCAATTTGCGATTGCCACAGCCAAGGGCTGGGGCGATGTCGCACCTTTCTACGTCGATCTTGAAGTTCCGCTCCCGCCGGGCGGCCTGCCGGCTCCCGCTCCTCTTCGGGTGAACCTGCGCGACGACCACCTGCAATATGCAATCACCTGGTACGGCTTGGCGGCAGTCGTGCTCGTGATGTCCGCGTTTTGGCTGAAAAGCCGCGCGCGGAGGGCCTCATAATGCAAACACGGCACCCCAGATCTCGCTTGCAATTTTCTCCCTGTCGTGCTAGAACAAAACAAGAACATAAGCGGTAGCGGCCAAACTTTGGATGTCAAAAGTGCAAAAACGAATCCACGCGGCTTTGCGCAACCGATGCTCAGGTGGGAGGAGCGGGCATGCATCACGCGGGGTGCAGTCCACCAGCGCCCATTGTATTTTTATTGTTGTTTACAATGCGGTGTCTCATTTCAGGGGTGCACTCCACCGGCGGCTGCCAATTTTGTAAAAACGAACCCAACGCATGGTTCGCACCGCCTTCCTTGTAGAACCTCGGCGCGGCCAGTATGTTGAGACCTGTCCGCGTTTCGGGCTTTGCCTGAAACGATAGCGGGATCAGAGACTTACGCGCGATCCGGCGGTCTGATCAGCCCTCGTGAAGCGCTCACGTTCCTCCGGAGTGATGGTGCGGTACATCTCCACTCGGGGTGAGGCCCCCCCGCTCGGCTTCGTGGAGGCAACGCTCACGGGGCTGGCCCGCGACGGCGGGCTCTACGTGCCATCCGAATGGCCGCGGCTCGACCCGGAGACGATCGCTGGCTTCGCGGGTCGCCCCTACGCGGAAGTCGCGGTCGACGTGATGCGCCCGTTCATCGGCAAAGCCATCGCCGAGTATGATCTCGCCCGCATGGCGCGCGAGGCCTATGGCACGTTCCGCCACCCTGTCGTTGCGCCGCTGGTGCAATTCGGTGCGAGCGAGTTTTTGCTCGAGCTGTTCCATGGTCCGACCCTCGCCTTCAAGGATCTGGCCATGCAGTTCCTCGGCCGGCTCATTGATCACGTTCTCACCGCGCGAGGCGAGCGCACGACCATCGTGGTTGCCACCTCTGGAGATACCGGGGCAGCTGCCATCGAAGCGTTCCGCGGCCGTACGCGCGTCGATCTGTTCGTGCTCTTTCCCCGCGGGCGCGTCTCCACCGTGCAGCAGCGCATGATCACGACGCCCCCCGACGAGAATGTGCATGCCATTGCGGTCGAGGGCACGTTCGATGACTGCCAGGCGCTGGTCAAAGGCATGTTCGCGAATGATCGCGTGCGAGAGCGGGCCAGGCTCTCCGGCGTGAATTCCATCAATTGGGCCCGCATCGTAGCGCAGGCGGTCTATTATTTCACTTCCGCCGTGGCGCTCGGCGCGCCACTGCGCAAAGTGGCTTTCACGGTTCCCACGGGCAATTTCGGCGATGTCTATGCCGGATACGTGGCGTTGTGCATAGGGTTGCCGGTCGACCGGCTGGTCATCGCCACCAATGTCAACGACATACTCGCCCGTGCGGTCGCAACCGGGACCTACACCCCGCGTGAGGTCGTGGCGACCTCCGCGCCGTCCATGGACATTCAAGTCGCATCGAATTTCGAACGCCTGCTTTTCGAAGCGTATGACCGCGATGCGCGCACCGTGCGGGGGCTGATGAGCACGCTCGGTCGCATGGAAGGCTTTTCCCTTTCCAATCGCGCGCTTTCGGCCATTCGTGCGGTCTTCTCCGCTGATCGGGCCGACGAGGAGGAGATTGCAGCCACGATGCGAACCATGTTGCGCGAGACCGGCCATTTCATCGACCCCCATACCGCCGTCGGCGTGGCGGTGAGCGAAAAGGAAACACGCGATCCTGCGATCCCCATGATCGTGTTGGGAACCGCGCACGCCGCCAAGTTCCCTGAGGCGCTCGAGAGAACCTGCGGGTTGCGACCGCCTCTTCCCGAGTGGCTCGCCGATCTCGACCAGCGCCCCGAAAGGTTCACGACGCTGCCAGTCGATCAAAACGCCGTGGAAGACCATATCCTCTCCCTGAGTCGCGCCGCCCAACAAGGAGCCGCCGCATGAGCGTCGAAGTCACCCGTCTTTCCTCCGGCCTCACCGTGGTGACGGACGCCATGGCGCATTTGCAGACCGCCTCCCTGGGCGTTTGGGTGGGCTCCGGCAGCCGCGATGAGCGGCCCGATGAGCACGGCATATCGCATCTCCTCGAACACATGGCCTTCAAGGGCACCTCGCGTCGCAGCGCCCGGCAGATCGCGGAGGAAATCGAGGCCGTGGGCGGCGATCTCAACGCAGCCACTTCGGCCGAGACCACCGCCTATTATGCGCGCGTGCTGCGCGAGAACGTTCCCCTCGCGCTCGATGTTTTGGCCGACATCCTCGGCGATCCAACTTTCGATGCGCAGGAACTGCGGCGCGAGCAGAACGTGGTCGTGCAGGAAATCGGCGCCGTGGAGGATACGCCGGATGATCTGATCTGGGACAGGCTGCAGGAACTCGCGTTTCCGGGGCAGCCCGTTGGCCGCTCGATTCTCGGCACTCCCACGACGGTCTGCTCGTTCGACCGCACCCACTTGATCGCATATCTCACGCGAAATTACCGCGCTCCCGATATGGTGATCGTTGGCGCGGGTGCGGTCGATCACAAATCAGTCGTCGCCGAAGTGGAGCAAAGATTCGCGCGATTCACCGGACCGGCGGCGCCGGTGCCGCAACCGGCGCGGTTTGTCGGCGGCTCGCGGCTCGAGAGCCGCGAGCTTGAACAGGTGCATATCGCGCTTGGCATGCACGGCGTGCCGCAGCGCGACCCCACGCTCTACAGTCTGCAGGTTTTCACCAGCATTCTTGGCGGCGGGATGTCCTCGCGCCTGTTTCAGGAGATCCGGGAGCAGAGGGGATTGTGCTACGCGATCTATACGTTCCATACACCGTATTTCGACAGCGGCATGTTCGGCCTCTATGCCGGCACCGACGCTGCCGATGTGTCCGAACTGATGCGCGTCGTCGTCGGCGAGCTGCATGCCGCGGCGGAAAACGTAAACGAGGAAGAGGTGCAGCGCGCCAAGGCGCAGATGAAAGCCGGGCTGTTGATGGCGCTCGAGAGCTCGGGCGCGCGTGCGGAGCAACTTGCGCGCCAGATCCTCAATTGGGGCCGCCCTATTCCCCTTGACGAACTGGTCGCCAAGATCGAAGCGGTGACTGTTGAAAGCACCCGCGCGGCGGGGCGCGCCGTGATCGCACGCGGTCAACCGGCGCTTGCCGCCCTCGGACGTGGGCACGGCATAGAAAGCGCCGCGACCATAGCTGAAAGTCTGGTCCCGCGCGCCGCCTGAGCATGGCATTTTTCCGAACCGCAAACCTGTCCGATCTGACGCCTGCGATCACCGGCGAGGCTGTCGTTATGCGCACGCCGCAGATGGCGGACTGGACCGAGTGGGCCCGCCTGCGCGAGGAGAGTCGTGACTTCTTGACGCCGTGGGAGCCAACTTGGCCCGCCGATGATCTGACTCGAGCCGCTTTTCGCCGCCGCATCAAGCGCTACTCGGAGGACCAGCGCGGCGATCTTGCCTACGCGTTCTTCATATTCAGCAAGGAGGACGGCGCACTTTTCGGTGGGCTGACGCTTGCGAATATACGCCGCGGCTGCGCGCAGGCTGGCAGCCTCGGCTACTGGATGGGGGCCCGCTACGCGCACAAGGGCTATATGACCGCCGCTGTGCGGGCGCTGATCCCGTTTGCATTCGGCACGCTGAAGCTCCATCGCATCGAAGCAGCATGCATTCCCGCCAACACCGCCTCGATCCGCCTCCTTGAGAAAACAGGATTCAAACGCGAAGGTTTTGCGCAGCAGTACCTCTGCATCGACGGCGTCTGGCAGGACCATTTGCTTTTTGCCCGCCTGGAAAGCGACCCATAGGCGCCACGGGGACGCCATGGTTTGGCTGGTATGATCGAGCACACAACATCCGTGTGCCGGCGTGGGGACGCGAGAATTCGCATGCGCGGGGGGAAAGAGATGCTGTGGCTGCTGGCAGGCGCTCTCCTGGCCGGCTGCTCGTCCGTTTCCGGTGTGATTTCGTCTTCCTCGCCTGACGAGAATTCCCCGACAACTTCCCCGACCTGGACCGCCCGCGTTGCGAGCTTTTTCTCGGGCGCAAAGCCGGGCGTGAGCCAGCCGGCCTCTCCGATTGCGTCGACCCCTGAAGTCGAATGCCCGGGCGTCGACATTCGCAACGGCGCCTCGACCTTGAACATCACCGCCAAGGCGGACGCGGCGACTGCAGCCGATGTCCGCTACCAGCTCTCGTTCGGCCAGACGGCACGCGAATGCGCAGTGCAAGGCGGCACGATGACCATAAAGGTTGGCGTGCAAGGGCGCGCGATTGTCGGCCCTTTGGGCGCGCCGGGTACGGTTGACGTCCCGTTGCGCTATGCGGTCGTGCGCGAAGGTCCCGAACCAAAGACGATCGTCACGAAGTTCAAGCGCACGTCTGTGACCATCGCACAGGGAGAGCGACACGCTCAATTCATGGACATAGAAGAAGCGCTGAGCTTTCCTCTGCCTCCGTCCACTGAACTGGAGGCTTACGTGGTCTATGTCGGCTTCGACGAGGTTGGCGACCCGAGGGAGAAAAAGCCGGCTCGCACGGGGAAGAGCCGGAAGTCGTAGCTGCTCACCAACCCCGAATGGCGACCACTTCCGCCTTGAGGTGACGCAGGTCGGCGACCATCGCCTGCGCGCCCGAGTTAATCAGCTGTTCGCTCAGATCGCCCCCTGCATGGCTCCCCCCTACGAACCCGATTGCGGTCATGCCCGCGGCTGTTGCGGCGGTCACCCCGGCCGGTGAATCCTCGACCACGATACAGTCTCGCGGTGTCATCCCCATTCGTTCTGCTGCATGTAGAAAAAGATCGGGGGCGGGTTTGCCTGCCGCCACGGTGCTTGCGGAAAAGGTGTGCTCGAAAAATCGGCCAAGGCCCGTGGCTTCCAGGCTGGCGCGAATGCGATCAGGGCTCGACGACGAGGCGACGCATTTTGGTCCGCGCAGCCAGGTCAGCGCGTAAGCCGCATGCGGCATGCTGCGCAGCTCTGCGCGCAGCCGGCGCAGGGTAACGGCCGCGACGCCGGATGCAAAACTCGCCGGCAGCTTGCGCCTGCTTGCTGCTTCGACCATGGCAAACATATCGTCGGGACGCCGTCCGAAGAAAAATTGGCTCACCAGCGCGGGGGTAAGCGGGATGCCGATGCGCGTGAATTCCTCAGCCGCGACGCTTGTCGCGATCTGCTCGCTGTCGACCAGCACGCCGTTGCAGTCGAAGATGATCACGATAGCCCCTCGCAGCACAGTGCTGCGCTGCCCCCGATCGAACGCACCGAATCACAGAATAGGAATCGTTTGTACGTGGCAAAAGTCGGGCATTGGCAGTATTGGCGATTATGCACCGTTTTAGTGCCCGCGCGGGGGATAACACCCTCGCCGATCGGAATGACTCGCGTGTTGCGAATCCGCTACAGCCGACAGAGGACAGCGGACTATCTCTGCTCGACCTTTATCGGTTTTCCGTCCTCCGTCATCCGTCCTCTGAGCGCGGCAACGCCTTCGGCCAGCAGGTTTTCGGCCACGTTGTCCTTGACCGTGCGGCTCAGTATCCGCTCGGCCGCAGCAACCGCTGCGTCGGCTGCCGCCGCGCGGACATCGGCCAGCGCCTGCGCTTCCGCCTGCGCAATCTTCGTTTCCGCCATCTTCGTCCGCCGTTCGATGAGTTCCTCCATGCGGGCGGCGGTTTCGCTGGCGAGCCGCTCGGCTTCGGCCTGGGCGCTCGCGATGATGGCCTGCGCCTCCTGCTCGGCCCCTTCCTTTTTCAGCCTGTAGGAGGCGAGCAGAGCCTGTGCCTCCTCCTTCAGACGACGCGCCTCATCGAGTTCCGCCCTGATCCGCTCCCGCCGGTCGTCGAGCATGCGCAGCATCGGCTTGTGCGCCCTGTAGTAGGCAAGCACGCCGACGAATATGACGAAAGCAACCGCGACCCAGGTTTCCGCTTCAAACATTGCGGCAACTAACTCTTCATGACCGTGTCGACGGCCTCCCTTACCTGCTCGCGCGTGGGCGATTTGCCGATAAGCCGTTCGATGATTGCCGCCGCCGCGTCGGCAGCAATACCACGCACGTTCGTCATCGCAGCCTCGCGTTTTTGCGCAATCGTCTTTTCCGCCTCGGCGATGTGCGTGCTGAGCTTTGCTTCGACTTCCTTGCGCCGGGTCTCGGCGGCGGCGGTCGCCCGCTCGCGGCGCTCATTGGCAAGCGCCTGCGCGCGTCCGCGCGCCTCGCCCAGAGCCTGCTCATGGGCGGCGAGCGCCGCGTCAGATTGCTCCTTGAAGGACTGCGCCTGCGCCACATCTTCGTCGATCTTGCTCCTGCGCGCGTCGAGAATGCCTTGCACGCGCGGCAAGCCGACCCGCGACATCAAGAGATAGAGCGCCACGAATGTCAGCGCGAGCCACAAGAGCTGGGATGCAAAGGTCTGGGAATCGAACGGCGGAAAGCTGCGACCATGCTCGCTCGCGGGAATGTGCTCGGTCGTCGAAGTGGGCTGCGGGGTTGCCATGTTTTCCGAGAAGCGGAGGCGGCTTGTGGGCTCAGCCGATCACAACGCAAAGAGCAAAAGCAGCGCAATCAGGAGCGAAAAGATGCCGAGCGCCTCGGTGACGGCAAAACCGAATATCAGATTTCCAAACTGACCCTGCGCGGCAGAGGGATTGCGCAAGGCAGCCGCCAGATAATGGCCGAAGATGGTGCCAACACCCACGCCGGCGCCGCCCATCCCTATGCAGGCGATGCCAGCTCCGATCATTTTTGCCGCTTGAGGATCCATGGGTATCTCCTTCTTTGCAAAAGGCCGTTCAATGGCCCGGATGAATGGCGTCGTTCAGGTAAATGCAGGTCAGGATCGCAAACACATACGCTTGCAGAAAGGCGACGAGCAATTCCAGCGCGGTGAGCGCAACCGTGAGCGCGAGCGGCAGCAGCGCGCCCAGCCAACCCAGCACCCCGAGCGCGCCCAGCATGGCGACGAAGCCGCCGAACACTTTCAGCGTGATGTGGCCGGCAAGCATGTTGGCGAAGAGCCGCACGCTGTGCGAGACCGGTCGCGACAGGAACGACATCACCTCGATAAAGGTAACCAGCGGCAGAATGTAAATCGGAATCCCGCTCGGCACGAACAGCTTCAGAAAACGCAGCCCATTCTTCCAGAAACCGTAGATCACAACCGTAAAGAAGACGAGCAGCGCAAGGGCCACCGTGATGATGATGTGACTCGTCACCGTAAACGCATACGGAATGATCCCGACCACATTGACCATGAGGATGAACATGAAAAGCGAAAACACCAGCGGGAAGAACTTCATTCCCTCCGCGCCCGCGGTACTGCGCAAATTATCGGCGATGAACTCGTACGACATTTCTGCGAGCCCCTGCAGCCGGCCCGGGACCAGGGCGCGCGAGCGCGTTGCGCCAATCATCAGATACGCGATCAGCAGCAGCGCGATCAGCATGAAAACCGCGGAATTTGTGAACGCGATCTCCCTTCCACCGATATGCGCGATGGGGAACAGATTCTTGATCTGAAACTGGTGGATGGGATCCATGACAACCGGCCGGGGTTCAGTGAGCAGGTGTCTCAATTGCTAGGAAGACGGCGGCGGCATCCTTCTCGGCGGAAGGATGCCCGCGGCGCGCATGACGTTGAGAACGCCCGCGGCAAATCCGAGTAGGAGAAACACGATCATCCCCCAGGGGGAAATTCCAAGCCAGCGGTCGAGCAGCCATCCTATGGCGCCTCCCAGGAGAACTCCTGCAACCAACTCGGTTGAGAGCCGAAAGCCGCGGGCGAGCGCGGAAGCATCGGCGCCGACATGCGAACGGTTTTCGGATATGTCCTCGGAATGGCGTTTGCGCGCCCGGCGCAAACGCGCATTGAAATCGTCCTCAGCAGGTGGCGGTTCGGCGCGCTCATTCTCCTCGCGTGCGTCGTTGCTCATCCATTCGACACCCGCGACAACGGCGCTCCGTCCTTGCCGCGCAAAGGCCGGCGGACCATACTGACCGCCCAATAGTGAGTCAAGAAAACGGCATTCTGCCGTAGACTTCGCGACCGGGCGTGGGTATTGCGTTTGCAACATTCTCCGTTGCAAACACCGGATACCTTAGCGCCGAAGCAAGTGCACATGCTTCACAGAATGGGACCGGCCCTTCTCATTGCCGCTTGCGTGAATGCGTGCTGGGTGCAGCATGCGACGGCACAGCCGGAGGAAGAGCGCTACAGCTTCAGTCGAGTCGATGAAGGATATCTGCGCCTGGACGGACGCACCGGACAGGTTTCCCTATGCACCCGCAAGACCGTGGGCTGGGCTTGTCAGCTGGTGCCGGACGAGCGCGCCGCGCTCGAGGCCGAAATTACACGATTGCAGGGTGAGAACGCCGTTCTGAAGAAGGAACTTCTGGCGCACGACCTGCCGCTGCCGGGCGCCGCAACTCCGCCTTCCTCTACAAAAGCCGAGGAGCCCCGGCCGGGGCTGCCCGAGCAGATCAACAAGCTCATTTCCATGATGGACAACGTATGGCGCCGGCTGGTGGACATGGTGTGGAGCCTGCAAAGGGAAATCCTGAAACGGACCTGATGCCCCCAGTTGAGTCACTGCCGAACGTCAGCTTGTCCGGCATCGCCGACAGCAGCCCGGACCTGATCGCTCAGGCTACGCTGACCGTCCACACGCGCGGCCGAGGCTTTACTGAAATCACGCGACAAGCGGCGCAGTTCGTCGAGCGCGCCGGCGCGGGCGACGGCATTCTTCTGCTGTTCATGCGACACACTTCGGCTTCGCTGGTGATCCAGGAAAACGCGGATGCCGATGTGCAACGTGACCTGATCACCGCGCTTGATCGTATTGCGCCGGAAAACGCCAAGTGGGTGCACGATGTGGAGGGAGCCGATGACATGCCGGCGCATATCAAGACGATGTTCACCGGCGTTTGCCTGCATGTGCCGGTGCAAAACGGTGCCCTCGCTCTCGGCACTTGGCAGGGCATCTATGTAGCCGAGCATCGCGCCCGGTCTCACCGCCGCGAAATTTTGCTGCACTTCATCGGCCTCCGCAGGTCGCGTGACACAGGCAGGGCGGAGCAATCATGAAGCCTGCGCCATTTCGTTACCACGCGCCGAAGACCGTCACCGAGGCGGTGGAGATGCTGGGAGAAGTCGCGCCCGACGATGGACGGGTGCTGGCGGGCGGACAAAGCCTCGTTCCCATCATGGCGTTTCGCCTGGCTCGACCGGCTTACCTCGTGGATATCAACGGCGTGGCCGGGCTCAACCGGCTTGTGGTCGAGGGGGAGCAGTTGTGCATTGGCGCCTGCGTCCGCCACGCCGCCTTCCATAAAACGGTAGTGCAGGGCCCTCTCGGCCGGCTCCTGGTGCAGGTCGTCCGCCACATCGCCCATCACCCGATCCGCACGCGGGGTACTTTCTGTGGGAGTCTCGCCCATGCGGACCCGGCCGCTGAATGGTGCCTGCTTGTTACGGCGCTTGGGGGAGAGATGATCGCGCAAAACACCTCGCGCATCCGCACCATAGGGGCAGCCGATTTCTTTCGCGGCATCATGACCACGGCGCTCGAGGAGGAGGAGCTTCTCACGGAGGTGCGCCTCCCCATTCCGGCGCCGGACACACGGTTCGGTTTCTACGAGTTCAATCGCCGCGCCGGTGACTTTGCACTGGCCATGGCGCTCGCCAGCTACCGCCTGCACGAAGGATTGATCAGCGAAGCGCGCGTTGCTCTGGGCGCGGTGGAGGAGCAGCCACGCCGTATCGAAGAAGCGGAGGGGGCGCTGGTCGGGCGCCCGCCGGAACGTGCCACATTCGAGCTTGCGGCCGAGGCTGCGGCCGCCGTCGTCGAGCCGCTCGATGACGTAATCACGAGTGCGGATTATCGGCGCGACCTCACGCGCACCGTCACCCGGCGCGCACTGGAGGCGGCGGCATAACTTCTGCCGCGTTACCCTCGAGGAGCTCGCGGGCGCGCGCGATCACCGGCTCGTCGACCATTCGGCCTTCGAAAGCGAAGGCGCCCTCGCCACGCGCTTGCGCGGCCTCCGCAGCCGTAATCAGACGACGCGCATGGGCAAGCTCCTGCTCGGTCGCAGAAAACGCCCGATTGAGGATAGAAACCACCGCAGGGTGAACGCACGTCGCTCCGTCGAAACCGAAGGCGCGCGCTTCCCGTGCGCTTTTCTCGATCTCGCCCAGGTCGCTGTAATCGGCAACGCTCCGCAATAATCCGAAAGACTTCTTGCCTGCAGCCTTCGCGGCAAAATGCACGAGCAGCTTCGGAAATCGGAGAAACTCCGGCGTCGACTCGGCATGCATGCATGTTGAGAGATCCTCACTCCCGGTAATCAGGCCGTAGACGCGCGGCGTCGCGGTTGCGATGGCGTGTGCATCAAGCACGGCCGCGGCGTCTTCGATCATGGGCACGAGGACGGTGGGAGCGCGGCCGATCGCGCGCTCGATTTGCTCCAGCAGCTCGGCCAAGCTCTGCAGGGCCCGCGGATCGCGGCTTTTGGGTACAAACAGACCGAATGCGCCTGCCCCGCAGGCTGCCTGCGCATCCAGACGAAAAAGATCGGGGGCGGCGTTGATGCGCACGAACACCAATGCCCCGTTTTTGCGAACGCTTGCCGCGTTTTCCGCAAGCCGCACTCGCGCCGCCGATTTCTCGGCCGGCGCGACCGCATCTTCGAGGTCCAGAACAATGGCGTCCGCGCCGCGCTCGTGCGCCTTCGCGATGAAACGCTGCGAGCTTGCCGGCACGTACAGGAAGGATCGGGTCAGCACGGAGCCTGCTTGCCTCGTTACCCTCGAGCGAGCACTCTAGCGTCCTTGCAAGAAGCCGTGAACGGCAGAGGCGGGCAGGCGAGGATTGGATTGAACGAAACAGCATCAATCGGGAACTGGACCGGCCGCACCCAACAAGACGAGGATGAAGTGTGCCTGGGCGCGGTGCGCCGGTTCGCGGCGATGCTGGATCAGGACCTGGCCGGATACCGGCACGGCAGCCCGCTGCCGGAGAGCTGGTACGCAATCCTGTTTGGGCCGGTTGCGCGGCAAAGCACGCTCGGCCCGGACGGACACCCGACCACTGGAGATTTCCTGCCGCCCTTGCACAACACGCGGCGCATGTTCGGCGGTCGCAGAGTGCGATTTGACCATCCGCTGCATGTGGGCGATGTGGTCAAGCGCGCGTCGGCCGTTCGCCGGGTAGAGGAGAAAACCGGCCGCAGCGGCCCATTTACTCTGGTGACGGTTGTGCATGAGCTTGGCGTTGCCTCCAAACCGGCAATCAGGGAAGAGCAGGACATCGTCTATCGTCCTGCGGCAAACGACCTCCCCGCAACGCCAACAGCCCGCAAGGTCAACGAAGCGCGCGACCCCGGTGAGAAACCGGACTGGACCCGAACGGTGCGGCCCGATCCTGTATTGCTGTTTCGCTACTCCGCGCTCACGTTCAATGCGCACCGCATCCACTACGATCTTCCTTACACGCGCGAGCGAGAAGGCTATCCCGATCTGGTCATGAACGGCGGGTTGACGCTGCTTCTGCTCATCGAAACCGCGCGCCCGCATCTGCCCGGCGCGATCGCCGGCTATACGGCGCGCGCGCTGCGCCCGCTCTTCGTGGACCAGGACATCTCCATGCAGGGGCGGCTTCGCGATAATGGCGCGGAGCTTTGGGCGTGCGGGCCGAATGGGCATCGCGCCTATGAAGTGAACGTCTCGGTCGGACAATGAGCGGCGGCCCCCTTGCGGGCATGCGCGTCATCGACCTCACCAGCGTCGTGGTCGGCCCAACGGCTCTGCCTCGCCGATTACGGTGCTGACGTGATCAAGGTGGAATCGCCGCAAGGGGATCTGTTGCGCACGCTCGGCGGCAGCTCGAAAACCGGCCAGCTCTCCGGGAAGTTCAGCCACTTCAATCGCAACAAGCGCTCACTCGCCCTCGATCTGAAACAGAGCAACGCCAGAGTCGTACTCGGTCGCCTGCTCGAGAAAGCGCGTGTTCATCGCCAACATGCGTCCTGCAGCACTCAAGCGGCTTGGGCTCGATGCGGCGGCATTACGAGCGCGTTATCCCCGGCTTATCATCTGCACGCTCGCGGGATTTCGCCAGGACGGTCCCTATCACAACCGGCCTGCCTACGACACGATCATCCAGGGCATGGCCGGCGTTGCCGCCTGCAACCAGCGGGTGCTTGGCGAACCGCGTTTCGTGCCGTTGGTCTTTGTCGATCACGTGGTCGGCCTCATTGCGGCTCAGTGCATCCTGGCTGCGCTCTACCGGCGCGAGAAAACCGGCGAGGGGCAGGCGATCGAAGTGCCCATGTTCGAGAACATGGCGCAGTTTGTACTCTCCGAGCATCTGGGCGAGGGCAGCTTCGTTCCGCGCCGACGCGAGAGCGGCGACCAGCGCGTGCTCAATCCGCTTGGACGGCCGCTGCGCACCAAGGACGGATGGATCTGTGTATCGGCCAATACCGACGCGCAGGCCTTCGCATTTTTCGATGCGATCGGCCGGCCCGAGCTCAAGCGGGACTCACGGTTCAGGTCGGTGCAGGCGCGCTACGCAAATGTGGACGCGTATTTCGCAGTGCGCGCGGAAGCGCTCAAGGAACGAACCACGGAGGAATGGATCTCGATATTCGAGAGAGCGGACGTTCCTGCCGGCCCGGTGCACGATTTCGACAGCCTCCTGGAAGATGCGCATCTCAAGGAGATCGGGTTCTTCTGCAGGGTTGACCATCCGCTCGAGGGCCAGATGATCGAACTCGCGAACCCCAACAAATTCTCGGCGGGTCTGCGCGCCGAGCATCGGCCTGCACCCATGCTGGGCGGCGACAGCGCGGAGATCCTGTCTGAGCTGGGCTACGGCCAAGCTGAAATCGATGAGATTATTGCGGCTTCGCTGATCGTGGATGGAGGGTAATCCGCCGTAGCTCGTGAGCGAGCGGAGGCGGGGGCTACGCGGCAGCGCCCTTCTTCTTCAACTCACGGATTGCGTCCGCATCGAGCCCCGCTTCGGCGAGCACGGCATCCGTTTGCTCCCCCAGGCGCGGTGCGGGCCGCCGCCATACTCCGGGAGTGTGCGACAGCGGTGGCACGATGCCGTGCATGGGCAATTGCCCCAGCTCAGGATCCCGCGCCTCGACCACGATCCCGCGCTCGCGGAAATGCGCGTCAGAGAACGCGTCCGCGATCGTGTAGACCGGCGCCACCGTAACGCCCGCTTGGCGCGTCGACGCGAGCGCCTGCTCGCGCGTGCGTGATGCAAACCAGCCGCCCACCGCCTCGTCCACAAGCGCGCGGTGCTTGATGCGTGCGCTGTTCGTGCAAAACCGGGCATCCTCGATCATTTCCGGCCGGCCTATGGCCTCGAAAACCCGTCGCGCCATGGCCTGCGTCGAAGCGGAAAGCGCAACGTACGCGCCGTCCGCGCACCGATATACGTTCCGCGGCGCCGACGTATGGGAAGCGCTGCCGACCCGCTCCTTCAACGTCCGCGTCGTCTGATAGATCGCCGCTTCTGGCCCGAGGATGGAAAAAACGGATTCGAGCAGCGAGAGATCGATCACCTGGCCGCGCGTTTGTCCTTGTTCGCGCGCGCGCAACGCCACCATGGTGGCGAAAGCGCCGTAGAGTCCCGCGGTCATGTCGGCAAGCGGGAAGGGGGGCAATACCGGCTCGCGGTTGGCAAAGCCGGTGCGCGCCGCAACTCCGCTCATCGCCTCGACCAGGGTGCCGAACCCGGGCAGCGGCGCGTAGGGACCGCTCTGCCCAAATCCTGAAATGCGCACGATGATCAGATCGGCATTGGCCTTGAGCAGGACATCGGGACCGAGTCCCATTTTTTCCAGTGTGCCCGGCCTGTAGTTCTCGATGAGGGCATCGGATTTGCGCACCAGATGCAACAGCGCATCGCGTGCCTCCGGTTGTCGCAGATTGAGCACGATTGAACGCTTGTTGCGCCCGTAAACCTTCCAGTAGAGCTCCCGGCCTGCGTCGCGCCAGTCGCGCAAAGGATCGCCATGCGGCGGTTCGATCTTGATCACGTCGGCGCCAAAATCCGCAAGTTGCAGCGAAAGCATGTTGCCGGCCACGAGGCGCGAGAGATCGAGCACGCGCACGCCGTGCAATGGTCCGCGCGCGTCGACGTCGAAACGAATGGCGCGGCGGGAATTCACGGGATCAGGTAAATCGGCGAGGACCACGCCTGGTGCCCATCGCTCTGGGTCACCCGCACGTAAACCGGCACATCGGCAGCGCCGGCAAAACGCACGGTGTGCTCGAGCGTGAGATGGTTGGTCCACTCGGTCTCCGGCAGCCGATAGACGCTAATGCGTCGATCGAGGCCGCCGCCCTCGAAAGCGACCGTGTGTTCACCCAACGCCTGCAGGTCGACACGCCCGCTCACCACGTTTGTTCCGATTTCGATGCTCCCCTCGCGCGGGCGCTCCAGCCAGAGGTCGATTCCCGCGAGGTTGCCGGTTGTGACCGAAGTCCATTCGAGACTTTTTTGCGCGCTTGTTTCACGCACCCGACGTTCGGGGTTGAGAAAATTCACCGGCGCAAAACGCAGCAGACGATTGTCGGCAACGGCGAGCTTGCCCTGCCACAAGGTCTCACGCCCGCGGCCGCGGTACTCGGCGCCTTGCCACAGCACGCGCACGCGCCGGCCCAAGTCAGTGTTTGCGAAAGGGCGGAAGCTTTGCACGAGCTTGGTCCCATGCAGCACGTCGACCCGTTCGATCGGTGCGGTGCCGATGACCTCGGCCGTAAAGCGCATCGGCACTGCACGCGCGCGCACGATGTCGCCCATCATCGCCGAGCGCATTGTGCTTTCGCGGGCGGACCCCAACTGGGGGTCATCGGCAAAAGTGGAAATCGGATCGGAAAACGAGCCGTGCACATCAAGAAACACGCGCGTGCCGGTCGTGCCGTAATGGTGGCGCCGGCGCAGCGCCT
>JBEVJT010000040.1:0-4680 GCA_040510075.1 Xanthobacteraceae bacterium
GCTGAAGTCCGGTCTTTTCTTCTGCAGGAAAGCTTCGACGCCGAGCTTGAATTCAGGCCCCGGGCGCAGCTTCTCGAACGTCTGCCCCTCAAGCTCGAGGCCCACATGCAATGGCGTGTCGTAGGTCGAATTGAGGATGCGCTTGAGCGCAGTGAGCGGAACGGCGGGACGTGAGGCGAGATCATTCACCCAGCGCGCGATCGCCTCATCGAGCTTGCCGTCGGGCACCACTTCGGTGACGAGCCCCCATTCGAAGCCCTCGCGCGCTCTGATGCGGCGGCCGCGCATGATCATCTCCTTGGCGCGGGTCAGCCCGGCGAGATGCGCGATGCGCACAGTACCGCCGCTTCCCGGCGTGATGCCGAGATTGATCTCGGGCAGCGCCAGCTGTGAATTTTCGGTCACCAGGCGGAAGTCGCAGGCAAGCGCCAGCTCGAACGCAACGCCCATCGCATATTTCTCGATCGCGGCGATGACGGGCTTTTTGGCGCGCTCGGGCGCCGCCACGTTCCAGGCGAGGTCGTGCATCTGGTCGCGCGGCACTTTGAGAAAGCCCGCGATATCGCCGCCCGAGCTGTAGAGTCCTTTCGCACCGCGGATCACGATGACGCGGATTTCGTCGTCTTCATCCATGGCGGCGATCAGTTTGGCGATCTGCGCGCGCGCCGGATAGCTGATGACGTTCATGGGGGGTCGATCGAAGATCACGTACCCGGCTTTGGCAGCGGAATCTTTCTCGTATCTCAGGCCATCGAGATTCTCCGGGTAACTCATCCCGCCCTCCCTTGCGTTTGCGCACGACGCCGCGCGGTCTCCAGAACGGCCTCAATAATCCCATGATAGCCGGTGCAGCGGCAGATGTGCCCGGACAGCATCTCGCGCACTTCGTGCTCGGTCGGCGCCGGATGCTCGCTCAGAAACTGCGTGGCCGAGATTAGGATGCCGGCCGTGCAGAAGCCGCATTGCAGCGCGTGATGTCGCCGGAAGGCCTCCTGCAAATCGTTGAGCTTGCCCTCGCCTGGGCTCAACCCCTCAACTGTCTGGACACGGCAGCCTTCCACCTGCACGGCATAAAGAAGACACGAGCGTACCGCCCGACCGTCGAGCATGATCGTGCAGGCGCCGCAGATGCCGTGCTCGCAGCCCACGTGCGTTCCGTGGGCATGGAGGACGTGGCGGAGAAAATCGGCAAGCTGCATCCGCGGCTCGGCCTCGCCGCTCACCTGCCGGCCATTGAGCGTGAAGCTGATGCGCACTTTCTCGTCTGCGCGTGTCGCTTTCATGCCGGTGCGAGCTCCCGACCGATAGTACGAGTCAGAACCCTGGTTGCGAGCACGTTAGCGAGGTTTTGCCGATAGGCCGAACTCGCCTGCATATCCGCGCGGCACTCGATCTTGCCGACCGCATCGGCAGCCATTTGCCCAAGGGCTCCCGGGTCGTAGTCGAGCTCGACCACCTGCGGGGCCTCGCCACATCCGCCAAAGCCAAGGCGCACTTTCCCATGCTCGTCGTCGAGCATGCATGCGACGGCCACGATGGCGTAGTCGCCACCGCGCACCGAGAACTCTTCGAAAGCAAAGCGCATACGGGTGCCGGCTGCAGGCCAATGCAGGGCGCTGATCATCTCCTCAGCGGCCCGCGCGGTCACAAGAGCGGAGCGGAAGAAATCAGCGGCGCGCACGCGGCGCGTTCTTTTCGTCGATTTGAGATCGATGTCACCGCCAAGCGTGGCGAGCACGAGCGGAATCTCGGCACTCGGATCGGCATGGGCGACGGACCCCGCGAGCGTGCCACGATTGCGCGTCTGATAATGGCCGACGTGGGGCAGCGCCATGGAAAGGAGCGGTATGCGGGCGCGAATTCGCGCATCGGCGAACGCATCCGCTTGCCGCACGAGGGCACCGGTAACGACGCTATCTCCGGCGACTTCGATCTTGCTCAGCGCTTCAAGCCGGTTGATGTCTATGAGCAGCGTGGGCCGCACGAGCCGCATGTTGAGCATGGCCGCTAGCGACTGCCCACCCGCAAGAATGCGGGCTTCTTCGCCGTGGCGCGCCAGTGCCTCGCATGCCTGCGCGACGCTGTCGGGCCGCAGATATGCAAATCGCGCGGGTTTCATTGCCGGTGCACGAGCATGCGGAGCATGGAGAGGGTGTTCTTCAGCCAGGCAACAAAGCCGCCGCGCATGGACGCACCGCTCAGATGCGCGGCAAGTCGGTCAAAGAAGCTTGCAAGCAGCACGCGCACCACCCCGTCGAGCATGCGCTGTCCGAACCCGGCGAGCTTGCCGCCCACGGTCGCCACATACCGATACGTCAGCCGCGTACGCTCGTCTGGAAGTGGAGCCAACGCGACAATGGCCACGCCCTCCCCAAATCCGAGCTTGCCCTCGGCGTGCCCGGAAAGCCGCATGCGTTCGCCCTCGCGGCGGTCAAACAAACGCATCACCACGTCATAGCTGCCGCCGATCCCCGCGATGCTGATGCGCACGCGCGCCCGATAGGTCTCGTGACCGGTTATCTCGACGCTTTCGCACCCGGGAATGATGGCCCGCAGGGCCTCCGGATCGAGCAGCGTCTGATAGACGCGCATGGGCGGCGCATGGATCACCGCTTCGCCGCTGCCGCGAAACCCTCCGGGCAGGATCGGCAGCGCATCCGTTTCGCCGGCTGGTTTGCGATCCTCGACGGCATCGGGGTCGCGGCCCTGCAGCTGCTCCCAGACGCGTCCCGGCATGAACGGCGGCACGAGGTGATCGAGTCCGGTCGCGTCTGCGATCGCATTCGCGATGGTGACCGGCGCCATCATGGAGCAGCCGTCGCCAAGGCCTTTGGCGCCGTGCACGTTGTGCGGAGTAGGCGTTGAGAGATGCCCGACTTCGAGCGGGGGCAGTTCGGGCGCGGTGGGGCAAAGGTAGTCCTGGAAGGTGCCCGTCAGCAGCGTGCCGTCCGGCCCATAGGTGACGCGCTCCATCATGGCAGCGCCAAAGCCGTGCGCAAATCCGCCATAGATCTGCCCGTCGACCATCGCCGGGTTGAGCATGTTGCCCACGTCATGCACGCTCACGTAGCGGCGCACGTGCACGCGGCCAGTCTCGCGTTCGATTTCCACGGCAGCGAGATCGCATTGGAACGAATAGGCAAGTGAGGAGCGCAGTCGGTCCTTCTCGTCAGGCTCGCCCAGAATGCTGGGCGAGAATTCCACCACCTCGTCTACGGCACCGTCCACGCCCTCGGGCAGCCTGCTCGAATCCCAGTGCAGCTGCGCGGCAAGTCGGCGGATCGGAATGGGCTCGTTGCGCGCACCGGGAGCGGACGCCATTCCGCCCGCAAGCTCGACCTTGTCCGCCGCGACGCCGAGCATGCGAGCTGCAACTGCCTTGAGCTTGTCGGCGCCCTTGCGCGCGGCGAGCGCCACGGCTGAGCTAACGACAGCGGAGAAGCGGTTGGCATAGTTGCCCGAAGTGATGGACCAGGGGCCGCTCAGCGTATCGAGATCGTTGATCACCGCGATATCGTGCGGATCAATGCCAAGCTCGTCCGCCACGATCTGCGCCACCACCGTGTTGTGCCCCTGGCCGTTGGGCGTGCTGTCGATATGCACGACCACGGAGCCGAGCGGGTCCATGCTCAGCCGCGCGTTGCCGCTAGCGCCGGATTTCGGAAGAGAACGGCTGCGCTGCTCCTGTGTCAGCGCCAGATTGACGTAGGCCATATTCGAGGCTGAGGTCTCGACGCCGCAGGAAATCCCAATACCGAAGAGACGGCGTTCGCGGCGTGCTGTCTGTTGCTCGGCGCGCAGCGCCTCGTAGCCAAGCTGGCGCAAACCGAGCGCCAGCGCGCCCTGATAGTCACCGCTGTCGAGAAGCGACCCCGCCGGCGACGCATAGGGAAATTCATTGGCACGCACGAGATTGCGCATGCGCAGCTCGGCTGGATCGATTTTCAGCGCAAGCGCCGCGCGGTCCATCAGGCGCTCCATGGGATAGAAGAATTGCGGACCGCCAAAGCCGCGGTTCAGACCGCTGGGCACTTGATTGGTGACGACCGCCCGGTTGTCGATGGAGATATGCCGCACGCGGTAGGGACCGCTGGATGTGGAATGCATGCGATAGAGCGCCGCGGGGTCGGGCGGCCGCAGATAGGCGCCGACATTTTCCACCTGCTTTATTCGAAGCCCGATGAGCGTGCCGTCGGTCTTGAACGCGCCCTCCATGGCGGTCACGCGGCCGGAGGAGGCGGAGGAAGCGGCTAGATGTTCGAGCCGGTCCTCGATCCATTTCACCGGGCAGCCGAATTTGCGGCTGGCAAGCCCAATGAGCACGATGTACGGGTACACGCCGTGTTTGATGCCGAAGCTGCCGCCGCTCGAGGGCGGCGAGATCAATCGCAGCTCATGGCTGCGCACGCGCAGCGCGTCGCACATGATCGGGTGCAGCGCATATGGCCCCTGGAAATTAGACCAGATGTTGTAGCGGCCGATGCCCGCATCAAAATCGGCAATGACCCCGTATGTCTCCATGGGCGTCGAATTGACGCGCGGATACGAGACCTTCACCGAAATGGTCTTGTCGGCGCTGCGGAAAGCCTCGTCGGGATCGCCATAAACGAAGCTGCGCGTGTGCACGACATTGGTGCCCAGCTCCTCGTGCAGTACGGGCGCGTCCGGCGCGAGCGCAGC
>JBEVJT010000041.1:0-8858 GCA_040510075.1 Xanthobacteraceae bacterium
CGGACGCGGTGCGCGCGCAACAGCAAGCGCCCAACACGCCGAAGATCGGACTGTTATGGCCGGGAATTACTGCCCCAGCGTCACCGCGTATGGAGTCGTTTCGGCGAGGGCTGCGCGAGCAAGGCTACGTCGATGGCCGCGACGTAAGGGTGGAGCTGCGATTTGCACGAGAAGGCATGCAAGCCCTGCCGACCCTCGTTGCAGAGCTCGTGCACATGAACGTGGACGGAATCTCGACTTTCGGGACCTCGCCCCAAAGTTGGCGCAGGAGGCGACGCACGCGACACCGATTATTGCCATCACCGACGACATCGTCGGTGCGGGCCTCGTTGCCAATCTATCGCATCCTGGCGCCAACCTCACGGGATTGACCATTCTCTCGCCGGAGCTGAGCGCAAAACGGCTGGAAGTGCTGAAAAGCGTCTTCCCGACAATCACCCGAGTGGCCACCCTTACCGATCCGACGACGGGCACCGCACAGGTGTTGCTGACGAAGAACGCCGCGCAGTTTCTGAACGTGGATCTGTACGTCGTGGGAAGTACGCGGTCGAGAGCAGCTTCGGGGAGCATTCGCAGCAGCCAAGGCGCAAGGCGCAGAAGCGCTCAATGTCGTCTCATCACCGTTGCTGTCTTCCCTGGATCACGAGATCATCGAATTGGCCGCGGAATACAAGCTGCCGGCGATCTATCAGTGGCGGGAACACGCGGAAGCGGGAGGGCTCATCTCGTATGGGCCCAACCTCGCCGAGATGTGGCGACAGTGCGGGGTCATGGTGGCCAAGATTTTCGCGGGTGCCACTCCCGGCGAATGCCGGTAGAGCAGCCATCGAAAATCGAACTGGTCGTCAATCAAAAGACCGCCAACACACTCGGCCTGGAGCTGCCGCTGCCCCTTCTCATTCGAGCTGATGACCTGATCGAGTGAGTTGGCTGCGGGTGGGACATGCACCCGTCCCCTGAGCGTGGCCTGATAGCTCCGCCTTTTTGACCCTTCTAGCCGAACGAATGGCGCGTGCGCGCGCCCGAAAGGATCGCAACCACGCGATCAGGAAGCCGTGGTATTATTTCACGGCTCGAGCCGTGATAATTCTGAAGGGGAGATCGCCATGGGATTCAAGACAATTCTTGTTCCTGTCGAACAACACGATCTGATGATCTCGACCCTGCAAACCGCGCTGCTCCTCGCACGCCAGTTTGGCAGTTACATCGAAGGCTTCGCTTTGCGCCCCGGGATCCCCGCTGCCTACGTGGTGGGCGACGTGGCCACCGTGGCCATCCCTTCATTGGAACAGGATTTTGCCGAAACCGCGCAGCGCAACCGAAATCTTTTCGAAAGTTTCATGCGGGAGCACGGGGTGCCGCCTGGAGCCGCCGCAACCGTGCTGTCAAGCAGCTGGCTGCAGGATGCCCCCGAGGGCGATCTCTTCGTGGGCAGCCATGGGCGGCTGTTTGACATCATCGTCGTAGGCAGGCCCGCTCGCGATCCGGACGGGCCGCGCATGGCCACCCTCGAGGCCGCGCTGTTCGAAAGCGGGCGACCTGTGTTGATCGCGCCGCCGTCGCCCCTGACCGAGATGGGGACGAATGTGCTGATCGCCTGGAATTGCAGCACCGAGCAGGCGCGCACCGTCGCGTTTGCGATGCCAATGCTCAAACGCGCCAATCGCGTCATCGTGCTGACAATCGAAGGTGGCGCCGCAGTGCCTGGGCCGACGGGCCAGGAATTGTGTCAGTATTTGCAGTTGAGCGGGGTGCCGGCAAAATCGATGACAGTGGGTCTCGATGGCCGGCTAACGGGCGAGGCGGTCCTTGCCCATGCAAAGGCACTGGGTTGCGATCTCGTGATCAAGGGAGCCTATACGCAGAGCCGGCTGCGCCAGCTCATCTTCGGCGGGACCACCAGCTACATCCTAGGAAATTCGACGCTCCCGATATTCATGGCGCATTAGCACTACTGCGTCGCGAAGGCCCATCTGAAACCGTCATCTTGAGATGCGAGCGAGCGCAGCGAGTGAGCCTCCGAAGGATGGCGGACCGACTGCGGCCGTGCATCCACCGACCTCGGGTCTACCCGAGATCGGATCTTTAGTGCGCAAGTCGGGCAAGCCCGACTTGCGTTGGCTCGGCGCGTTGCGCCGGGCACCTCAGGATGACGAGTTTAGATGCGTGTGGGATGGCGATTCGAAGAAGAGTCAGCGATCGGCGGCAGCGGCATATTGCGTGCTCCGGGACGTCGCCTTGAGCAGCTCTTTCACAGACGGCGGCAGTTGTCCTGCGGCAAGCCTGCCGGGTGGGCTTTCAAGGCGTTCGACCACGGCGAGGCGGGTGATTTCGCCCTTGAGATAGGCGTTCAGGAATTCAGGATAATTGCTGAACGATACGCATCCATTCGACTGCCCGTTAGATCCGAGCATATATGTGTGTGCCAGGATCCCCGCGCGGCCATACATCCTGCCCTCATCCACGGGGTTGAGGCGGATGGCGCGCACCCCGTGAAACATCCGCTCGCGCAAGGTGAGATTGTAAATATTCGGCGGCGTAGAGCCCCGCATCCGCGTGTTCACATAACGGGGATTGTCCATCATGCTGCCAAGGCCGGAATGGGCTTCAAGGCGCCGGCCGTTCGGCAGATAGACGGTACGCGCCGAGATGTCGTAGATCGCGGTGCGGCCGTCGTCTACAGGCGGGGCCAGATCCTTGCGCGGGGGGCCCGGACGAACGCGCGCGATGGAAACAGGCGGTTTCGGCGCCTCAGACTGCCCATTCTGGAGCTTCAGATCAGACGCCGATTCGATCGAGGCGGTCTGGAATGTCCCGGCCCGCACCGGAGTGGCGGAGGCAAATCTGTCGTCGAAGGAGGCCGGACACCCGTCGGCCGAACCGATGGGCTTGTCGAAAAACGCCACACGACTGTTCAAGCTCTCTGCCGGCTCGTCCAGCCAGGCATTGCCGCACGGCAATGAGGACGTCTCGCTCAGGAGGTCCAATTCATCGTCGGCATCGGACGCGATCTGTGGGCTGAGGCTTGCGAGTTCCAGGCGAGCGCGCCCAGGCGCTGACCCAAGCGGCGCGCGGAACCGAAAGATGTCAGGATGGATCGTGCCAAAAACGGAAACGCCCGAACTCACCGACCCGGCATCCGCCGGATCGGGCTGCGTTCCTTCCGAATTAAGGACGTACCCCAACAGCATCGCGGCGATTCCAAGCGGAATCGCGCGGATTCCCCACTGAACCAATAGGTCCCCACTCCTGCCCCACGCCGCCTCCCGCAGAGGCAACGCGCGTCCCCCGACGCGTGCGGAAGGAAGCATGCCGATTGCGGCAATAATCGTTCAGCGAAGCGCGTCTGGGCTCGAAAAGATGCGGTTAATGGTTACCCGCACGTGACTCCAGCGGACCCCGGCGCAGGGCTGCGCGCCAATCCACATGCGGCTCGATCCCCACTCCGGTAAAACGTCATCTTAGCCAGACCATGCGTCCAGTTCTGCACCCAACTCTGCTCAACGGGCGGACCGGCGACCCGGCGCTTTACATCGAAACGCTCTATGAGAGGCGGGCGATTCTATTCGATCTGGGCGACATCACCGCACTGACGCCGCGAAAAATCCAGCGCCTCGACCATGTATTCGTCTCCCACGCGCATATCGATCACTTCTTCGGCTTCGATCGGCTGCTCAGAGTGCTGGTCGGGCGCGACAAGACAATCAACCTCTTCGGTCCGCAGGACTTTATCGGGCACGTCCAGCACAAGCTTCAATCCTACCGGTGGAATCTGGTTGATCGCTACGTCTGCGATCTCATCTTCGTGGTTACCGAAATCCACGCTTCGCTTGCTTCCCGGAGGGCGCGGTTCCGGCTGAAAAACGGATTCGCATCTGAATCGCTCGGCACAAGTGTGGTCAAGCAAGGCGTTCTCTACTGCGAGCCCACCTTCCAAGTCTCGACTGCGGTTCTGGAACATCGCACGCCCTGTCTTGCGTTTGCGATGGAAGAGGCCGCACACGTCAATATCTGGAAGAACCGGCTTGCGGAAACGGGCTTGCCGGTCGGACCCTGGTTGCGGGAACTCAAACGCGCGGTAATGGAAAACAAGCCTGATGATTACTCGGTCCGGACGCCCGACGGGCATGAGAGGCCGCTTGCACGGCTGCGCGATTTTTTCACCGTCACGCCCGGGCAAAAGATCGCCTACGTCACGGACACCGCCGATACCATCACCAACCGCAGCGCCATCGTCGAACTCGCCAAAGGCGCCGACATTTTGTTCATCGAGGCGGCCTTCGCGAAGGCGGATGCGTCCTTGGCAGCCGAGCGCGCCCACTTGACGACTGCGGCTGCCGGCGAAATTGCCCGCGCGGCGCAGGTGCGGCGCATCGAGCCGTTCCATTTTTCCGCGCGTTACGAGGGAGAGGAAGAAAGAATGCTCGATGAGACGTTGTCCGCTTTCGCTGGCTGATGTTCGCGAGACGAGGTCCCACCGACGGAGCGTGACGCATGAAGATTGCAATTCTTGACGATTACTTCGACACGCTGCGCACCCTCTCGTGTTTCCACAAGCTGGACAGCCATGAGGTCACGGTCTGGAACGATCACGTGCAGGACAGCGATGCGCTTGCTGCGCGCCTGAAGGAGGCCGAGTGCATTGTGCTTATCCGCGAGCGCACGAAAATTGGCGATGCCCTGCTCGAACGGCTCCCCAGGCTCAAATTGATCAGCCAACGCAGCGTTTATCCACATATCGACATCGAAACCTGCACGCGCTTGGGCATCATCGTGTCCTCGAGCCAACACGCCGGCACGCCGTCCTATGCGGCTGCCGAGTTCACTTGGGCGCTCATTCTCGCAACCGCGCGCCAGCTGCCGCAACAAATGGCATCGCTCAAGGCCGGCAACTGGCAGATCGGTGTGGGAACCACGTTGCGAAACAAGACACTCGGCATTTTCGGCTATGGCCGCATCGGCGCGACGGTTGCGGGCTATGGTAAGGCGTTCGGCATGAACGTTCTGGCATGGGGGCGCGAACAATCGCTCGCGAGAGCGCGCGCCGACGGTTACGCGACGGCACCCGGCAAGACCGAATTCTTCGCGAGCTGCGACGTCATCTCGCTGCACGTGCGGCTCGTTCCTGCGACACGCTCAATCGTGAAGGGCGAGGACCTCGCCCGCATGCGGCCGCATGCGATTCTGGTCAATACCAGCCGTGCTGGGCTGATCGAGCCCGGCGCGCTCGTCGATGCACTGCGCACGGGCCGGCCAGGATATGCCGCAGTCGACGTATTCGAGGAGGAGCCGGTGCGCAATTTCGATTCGCCCGCTGCTGCAGTTCGGGCAGGTGGTTGCGACCCCGCACATCGGCTATGTCACGCGCGAGGAATACGAGACGCAGTTCACCGATGTTTTCGATCAGATCGTCGCGTTCGCGGCGGGCAATCCGATCAATGTGGTCAATCCGGAGGCGCTGAGCGCGACAGCGCGGCGCACCTGAGACGGCGATCCCGCCGTTTTCAAGCAATTCGAGGAGCGGCTTGTGGCGGCGCGGGCTTTCTCGCGTAGAGGAGCGGTGCAGGGTGATCATATCCCCAGCAGGCGGCGGGCGTTGCCGCCAGCGACGGCTGCGACAGTAGCGGAATCGAATTCCTCGACTGAGGCGAGGTGACCAAGCGGGTCGTACTCGCCCATGTCGAAGGGATAATCGGTCCCCATGATGATATGATCGGCTCCGAACAAGCGTACGAGCTCGCGCAGCTGATGCGGCGTGAACACGACCGTATCGAAGTAGATCTTTTTCAGATACGTCGTGGGCGGATACGGCAGGTCGGAATGGGAATCGCTGCGCGCGCCCCAGGCGTGGTCGATACGACCGGAATAGGCGGGCAGATACCCGCCGCCGTGCACGGCAAGGATTTTCAGATCGGGATAGCGCTCGATCACGCCATCAAAGATCAGATAGTGGAGCGCGATCGTCGTCTCCAGCGGATTGCCAATGACATTGTTGAAGTAAAAGCGGCTTAAGCGCCGCGCCTCAGTAAAACCGTTGGGGTGGATGACGATCAGAGCGCGCAGCTCCTCCGCCTTTTTCCAGAAAGGCGCGTAGGCTGCATCAGAAAGTTCTTTTCCGGCTACATTGGTCAGGATCTGCGCGCCCTTCATGCCGAGGGATTTCATGCAGCGTTCGAGCTCGCGCGCGGCCTCGCTGCCATCCATGAGCGGCACTGTCCCAAGCGCGACGAAGCGGTCCGACCTGCGCGCGACGTATTCGGCGAGCCCATCGTTCACCACGCGAGCGGCTTCGACGCCGATGTCGATTGGCACCGTGTAATAGCACTGCGGCGGCGAGGGCAGCACCAGCTGCATGTCGATTCCCATGGCATCGAGCTCGCGCAGGCGCTCGTCGTAGCCGGTGATGCGGGCGCGTATGTCCCGCTCCTGCTTCTGATTGAGCTCCCTGGTGGGCGCGTCGGCAAAATGCGCGAGTGGAATGGTCGCGGGATCGAGATGCGGCGTCACAAGGGCAGCGGCGGCAGGAACGGCTACATGGGAATGGATGTCGATGGTGGCGCTCGCAGGTCGCAGCTCGCGCCCGGGCTTGCTGTGCCGGCGCGCCGCGGTGTTCGCATATGTGTTCCAGATTTCACGCATGAAACGACTGATGACGGTTTGAGATGAGCGCTTGTGACGCAGCGTTATTAAAAGACGCCGAGGTGCTGGCGCAAATCGACATCGCGCAGTCGTTCAACAGTGCCGGCAAGGGCAACGCGCCCGCTGTTGAGAATGACGATATCATCGGCGATGTCAAACACGAGCTTCGGGCTCTGCTCGACCAGCACGATGGAAAGTCCTCCTTCCTTGAGCTTGCGGATAGTCGTCATGACATCCGCGACGATCTGCGGGGCGAGCCCTTCCGAGGGCTCGTCCATCAGCAGGACGCGGGGATTGTTCATGAGGGCACGGCCGATAGCGAGCATCTGCTGCTCGCCGCCGGAGAGGTGGGCGGCGAACTGGCTGCGGCGCTCATTGAGCCGAGGGAAGTTCTCGAGCACCGTCTCTACCGTCCATTCCCGAGCCGCGCCGTGCCGCGGCGTGCGCGCGGCAACCGCGAGGTTTTCGCGTACGGTGAGACTTTTAAACACGCGGCGGCCTTGCGGAACGAGCGCTACCCCGCGTGCTGAAATCTGTTCGGGCGCAAGCCGCGTTACCGACTCGCCGAACACTTCGACCTCGCCGTCGCGCGGGGGCAATAGTCCGACGGTGACATTCATGCAGGTCGACTTGCCAGCGCCGTTGCGGCCAAGGAGTCCGAGCAGCCGACCTTCACCCAGCGAGAATGAGACGCCCTGCAGCACCTCACTGTCGCCGTAGAAGGCGTTGACGCCGCGCAGCGCGAGCGCGCTATTCGCCAAGATAAACCTCCCGCGTGCGGTGATCGGCGACGACTTCGGCGCGGGTGCCCTCGACGATCACCTCGCCGAAATGCAAGAGCGTGATACGCTCGGCGAAATCAAGCGCCACGTCCATATTGTGCTCGATCATCACGATCGTCATTTCCCGCGGCATTCCGCACAAGAGCTTGTGCACGTGCTGCCGTTCATCAATGGAAAGACCGGCGAAGGGCTCGTCGAGAAGCAGCACGCGCGGGTTCTGCGCGAGCGCCATGGCAATCTCGACCCGCCGCCGCTCGCCATAGGAGGTCTGCGACAATGGGCGGTCCGCGAGATGATCGAGCTCGACGCGAGCGAGCGCAGCATGCGCCTGCTCGAACAAGTCACGCTGGCTGTCAAGATCGATGAACGGATTCCAGCGCCGTGCGGCCAGCCCGAGCAGGGCAAGCATCACGTTGCGAAGGATGGTATCCTTCGGAAACAACGTGATGATCTGATAGGTGCGCGCCATACCGAGGTGCGGACGCATCCTGCTCGCCACGCGGGTGACGTCGCGATCGAACAAGATGACGCTGCCGGAGTCCGGCGCAAGCTCACCGGTGATCAGGTTGAACAGCGTTGTCTTTCCAGCCCCGTTCGGGCCGATGATCAGCCTCCGCTCGCCCGGCTCTACGGTGAAGCTCACATTGCGGGTGACGCGCAGGCCGCCAAATGATTTCGAGAGCTTCTCCACGCGCAGTGCGGTCATGGCGGCGCAGGCTCTGCCAGTGTGAGCGAGTCCGGCCGGGTGCGTTGTCGCAACGCGCGCCAGCCCAGCTTCCACAGCCTTACCGAGCCGGGCACCAACCCCTCGGGCATGAAGCTGATGATGAGCACGAAGATTACGCCGAGCACGAGATTCCAGCGCTCGACGTACGCGCTCACGACATTCTTCATGATCACGACAAGGGCGGCCCCGATCGTGGGGCCGAGCAGGGTGGCCGTTCCTCCCGAAATCACCATCAACAGCGCCTCGGCCGAAGTCTGCAGTGCCGCTACCTGCGGGCTGATGAACTGGTTGTAATAAATGAAAAGAAGGCCGGCGATGCCGGTCCACAGACCTGAGAACAGGAACGCGACAAAGCGAATGAGCCACACATTGTAGCCAAGCGCATTCATGCGCCGCGCCTGGTCGCGGGTGCCGCGCAGGCTTGCACCGAAGGGCGAGCGCACGAGCACCGCCATGCACAAGACGCACAGGAGGAAGACAACCAGGGTTGCGTAATAAAACGACGAGGCATCGGTAAGCGCAATTCCGAATGGCGCCGGCCGCGTGCTGACGTTGATGCCGTTGTCGCCGTTCGTCAGGCTCGCCCACCGATATGCAATTCCCCATACGATCTGCCCCAGCGCGAGCGTGATCATGAGAAAACCAATCCCGGTCGAGCGCAGCGAGAGCACAGCAAAAACCGCCGATGCAGCAAGCGTGACGGCTATTGC
>JBEVJT010000042.1:0-3158 GCA_040510075.1 Xanthobacteraceae bacterium
AACCTGCAGCCTAACGATTAACGGAGAAGCGCATGGACCCGCACACCCGGCTGCCGCCTGTCAGGTTTACATGCGCCAGTTCAAGGATGGCGCGACCATCACCGTCGAACCGTTTCGCGTCCGCTCATTTCCTATCATCAAGGACCTCGTCATCAATCGCTCCGCCCTCGATCGAATCGTGCAGGCGGGCGGATTCGTGAGCGCCCGCACCGGTTCCGCGCCCGAGGCCAACTCGATTCCAATCCCAAAACACAATGCCGATCTCGCGATGGAGGCCGCCGCCTGTATCGGTTGCGGCGCCTGTGCCGCCGCCTGCCCCAACGCCTCCGCAATGCTTTTCACTTCGGCGAAAATCTCACACCTCGCGCTCCTACCGCAGGGCCAGCCGGAGCGTTCCCGCCGCGTCCTGCGCATGGTTAGGCAAATGGACGAAGAAGGCTTTGGCAACTGCACCAACACTTACGAATGCGAAGCGGTTTGTCCGGCGGAAATTAGCGCCACTTTTATCGCGAAGATGAATCGCGAATACGCCGTCGCTAGCCTGCGCGAACGGATGGGCGAATAGGCTCATCTCGCCCCGGGCGGTCGGTTGCCCGACTCTTTAGTTGCAAGATGTGCTGCCTCGAGCGTTCTCCCGCCAGCGGACGATCTCCACTCCGCTGATGCAGAAGAGGAGCCACGCCGCACCTTCGATCATCGCCGCCACCGCATCGCTCAGCTGCGATGCGCCAAAATAGAGACTGCTCAGCGCCACGAGAAAAATAAGCAGGATGGTCGCGGCGATGACCAGTGCGCGCCAGCGCCAGCGTTCGAGGCTGCGCACGAGAACGTAGGCGAGCGCACCATAGACGACCGTGGCTGTCATCAAGTCGCCATCCAGCGGTCCGACGGAAATGCCGCGCCCGAGGGCGGGGCCGAAATGCGGCCGCTCCCGCGCAAAAAGCTGCTTTAACACAAAGTCGAAAAGCACGCCGCCCGGCGCCGCGATGAGAAGCAGACGCAAACAATGGCGCTCGCGACGACAGATCAGCACCGCGGCCAGCACTAACGTCGCAAGCCAGAATGCGGATCCGAGGTGCGCGATGTACTTCATCGTTGTGCTCAACGGCCCGCCTGCGCGATTGGCGAACCATTCCGCGACCCGAAAATCCGCCGTAATAAACCAAGCCCGCGTCTCGATTTGCTGTAGCAATCCGCTAAAGATGGCGGTCGCGGCGAGAAGAAGGAAAATTCCCACCGTGAGGTGAATGCCGAGATAACCATCCGGAGAGAGTCGCTGCTCCAGCCAGTCGATTTGCCGGGCAAAGCGCCGCCGGAAATTTTCTACTGCGGGTCGCGCACAAAATTGCCGCCACCATTCACGAATCTCCAGCTCACGGCTCGCGATACCCCGCCAAAGCCAAAACGTGATGACGACCATCGCGATGAGAATGGCGGCGATCACGCCGGCTCTTCCCACCCAGCGCTCGATCAAATGCCAGCTTTGTCCGAAGAGGTAGCCGAGGAGCGAAAAAATCACTGCCCAAAGAATGCAACCGATCGCGTTGTACGTGAGGAAGCGCAGATATGACAGACGCGACGCTCCCGCGAGAAAGGGCATTAGCGCGCGCCCGACATGCAGAAAATGCGCAAAGAGCACACTCAAACCTCCGTAGCGGACGAAAAACGCATCCAACCGATCGAGTTGTTCCGGCCGCAGCCAGAATTTCCCGCCGTGCCGTCGTAGCCAGTCGCGTCCCAAGCGGCGGCCAAATTCGTAGCCGATGCTGTCCCCCAGAATTGCTCCGACCGCCACAACCGCGATCAGGACCCGAACATCGAGCACGTCCTGTCCGGCCAGGAATCCCGCTACCACCACCATACTTTCCCCCGGCATGAAAAAGCCCAGAAAGGCCTGGCATTCCAGGAGCACGATGAGGAAGACGATCACGTAACCCCAGTGCTCGAGGCGCAGAATCAGGTCGTTGAGATGTTCGAGCATCGCGGCCAAGATTGAACTGTCCGGCGGCAACGTAGCGCAAGCTTCGAGCTTGCCGGGAGAGATTTCTGCAATTGGAAAGCTTGCGCTACGCTGTGGGCTGACTGGCTCGACCACGTCGTGCCAAAAGGAAAAAATTTTGGCGCACCGAACGTTGCTGGTTTAAATCCTCCGATGCTGCAAACCGCGAAACGCGCCGGCGAATCCCGCCCCGCCGAGACCCCGCCACACGAGCGCTACCTGGAAGCGTTTCGCTGGATGCTGCAAACGCGAATTTTCGAAGAAAAGCTGACCAGCCTTTATCGCGGCGGCATGATCACGGGCGGGGTTTACGTCGGGCGCGGACAGGAGGCGGTGAGCACGGCGTGCGGTTTGTTTTTGCAGAAGGGCGATGTCTTTGCGCCGCTCATCCGCGATCAGGCGGGGCGCGCAGCCTTTGGCGAGCCGCTCCTGAACGTGACGCGCACCTATCTCGGCTCCCGCCAGGGGCCGATGCGCGGCCGCGACGGCAATATCCACCGAGGTTGCCCCGAGGCGGGGCAGCTGGCCATGATCAGCCATCTCGGCGCGATGATTCCGGTTGTCGTCGGCAAACTGCTGGCCAAGCGGATGAAAGGCGAGAAGGGTTTCATTGGCCTAACGACGATTGGCGAGGGCGGGATGCAAACCGGCGCGACGCATGAAGGGATGAACATCGCCTCGGTGGAAAAGGTGCCGTTTGTGATCGTGGCTTCCAATAATCACTTCGCCTACTCGACGCCGAACGATCGGGAATTTGCCTGTGGCCATCTGGTGGATCGGGCGCGCGGTTACGGCTACGAAGGTCACAGGGTAGACGGCACCGATTTAGCCGCCTGCCTCGAAGTGATCGGCGGCGCGGTGGCCCGCGCGCGGGCCGGTGGACCGCCGCAGTTGGTGGTCGCTTCTCTTCTGCGTCTGGCCGGTCACGGCGAACACGACGACGCCAGCTACGTGCCAGCGAAAATGAAGACAGAACCGTGGGCGCAGGATTGTGTAGGGCGCACCGAGCAACTGATCCTCGAAAACAACTGGGTTGACTCCGAGACGATCAAGAAATGGCGTTCGGAAATTTCCGCCGAAGTGGAAAAAGCCGTTGAGACAGCTCAGCGCGAGGCGGCGCCGGTGGGGAGCGAAGAAGATTGGTGTGCCGTGGCGACCC
>JBEVJT010000043.1:0-2656 GCA_040510075.1 Xanthobacteraceae bacterium
GCCGAAGACAAAAGAACTGGCCTGAGCTGTCCTGATCGTCAAGCTGCGCTGGCTAAGCAGTGTCTAAACCGCTGCGCTAACTACGCGAGACATTTGGTGTGCTCCGGCAGCTATCCGAACACTGTCTGGCCTATTTACTTTGGAGATATTTCAGCCGACACCCGCAATTTCGCGCGTGTGGAACTCTGCGGCGCTCCGCTAAGAAGCATATTAGCGAAAAAGCCGCCACCGGGTTGAGAAAATGGTGACGGCTTCGATTTTCCGGCGTTCGCTCGCCGATCGTGGAACAGCCGGCGCGCCAACTTCAAAACCGTGCTGTTGCTGCGATAGTCTGATTAGGCGCTTCACACCACCGCCATAGCAGCGCAGCCCGAGGTATAAAGGTCCCCATCGGTTTGGACTGGATCCACGAAATTAAGCACGATGGCTACCGTCCAGCGCGAATGCAACATGCGCTTGTTTACTCGCAATGGATACGCTGGTTTCTGCTCATCGTGGAAGCGGTAGCGCCGTGGGCCGGCAGATTTTCTGGGCCGCTTGCACCGGCCCCGTCCGGGAAAGCCTCGGGTTCAAAGACATCGTCAAGGCGCCGGGCGAGGCAAACAAAAAGCCGCCGCGTAGAGGCGCTCAAGACAGGTCCCACACGTTTGCCCGCCGCGGCGCCAGCCGCCACGCGGTATTGGCGCACGCGTTTCTCCACCTCCTCGATATTACGATGATCCGCTGGGTCCCGGAATAATTGGCCGATGCGGGAACTCGCCATAAGCGTGGCCGGTGAGCAGCAGCTTCCACGAGGCTACGGCGCCGTAGGTCGGGCACAGCACGCAGATCAATGCTGGCCGGCGTCCCGCAGCGGCAGGCCAAAGCGCCGCATCCAGACCTTGGTGGTTCTGGCTGCTCAGTTGCTGCATGCGTTCCCATGCGATGAACCAGGCAGGACGGCCGACGTGCACCAGCAGAGCGTGAGTGGTGATGGCCCAAGGCGAGTTTCTAGCCGGGCACAGTGCTGAAGATACTCATCTGGATCGCAATACCTCTCGTGCATGCCTTGGAGCGGCGCTTCACGGCTTGACGTAGGTCCAGCCCTGCTCCTGCAATTCCATCACGCGCACGACGCCTGACTTCACGACCTTCGCTTCCGAGATCAGCGGAATCTCTTTGTTTTCGGCCTTGCTCATGTTTTCGCGGGTATTGCCGCAGGCTTTGAAGGAAATTTCCGGACTGCTCAGCGCAAGCGCCTCGATTCGTGCCTTTACCGGCGAGGTGTCATCGCGCAGCATGTGAAGGCCAGGACCAAAAGTGACAACCTCGATCGACACTTTCTTGCCGAGGTCCTTGTAATATTGGACGACGTTACTCGCATTGTTGAGCGCGAGATTCATCATCGCGGGTTCGTTGCTGTTCACCTGCAGGATAAGGCGGTGTGCCTGAGGAAGGTTCGTTTTGGTAACGGCATTAAGCTTGGTCGCCTGCGCAGATTGTTTCTTGTTCACCTGCGCTTCCGACGACGGCGTGACCAAGAGCAGTGCTGCAATCGCCGCTGCCGCTCCAGCCATTTTTCTGAATCTCGTCATGGAGTTTCTTCCCATCCGGTGACCATTAGTTGTGTGGCGCGGCAATGGCGTGTGGCCATTTGCACGCCGCTGCCAGTTTCTCCCGCGCCGTCTTCAGTCCGCCAAGTAAAAAATGCCCATCCTGGGAGGCACCCGATCGGGCGGTGATGCGAACGGCAATGTGACCCTCCTCAGGGAGCGACTGCAGCAGGCGCACGATGTCACCTGTGAACGCAACGCCGGTTCCAAACGATGGCGACGCTGCCGGAAGTTGCATCGGCTGACCGTCATTGACGCGGTAGGAAATGGTGTAATCCGAACTGCTGCGGGAGACGGCGGGTCCTGAGACCACCAGCTCGGTGCGGCCGCCGCGGCAGTGAATGGCGAGCCGCATCGACGATCCATCGGGGCCCCCGCGAGAGGCCGCGGTGGCGGTCACCATCGGCATATAGTTTACCGGCGAGGTGGTCTCGCTGATGATCCAGTTGTCGCCGCTCCCCGCCGCGCGATCCGGCACCGCGATGTCACGCGACAGTCTATCCAGGCATTCCAGCCGCTCCGCACGCTCCATTAAGGAGCAAGCGCGAAGATGCGCCAGCGGATCGGTCACGCCTTGCGCGAAAGCGATCCCGCTTGCAACTTCGAATGCCACGGACAAGGGGATCGCCTTCATCGCGACGCCCGCGGTGCGCGCGCCTGACGATCCAGCCATTCCTGCGCCGGTGCATAGCGCTCGAGGCCAGGGACTGTCGCAGCGAGATTGATCGATTTCCATTTCGGGTCGAAGCCCGGCGCCTGCAGCCTGTCGATACGCGAAAATAGTATGTCGACAAAGCGGGCGACGCGCTGATAGCGGTTTGTTTTCGCGGGCCAATTGAACGCGACAAGTGCGGTCGGCACCGCAATCGTCGACACCCGTTCGCCTTGCTTGATCAGAGCAGGGTATTCGACCGCCTCCAGCACCGCGGGGAGATAGTAATCCTCGAATTTGCTGTCGTATGTTACCGGAAGGAACTTGAAGCCAGGCTCCCAGCGTCCCTTTACGAAGGCATCGACCGGCTTCGAGGTGATGAAGACGACGGCTGCCATCTCGCCCTTGCGCA
>JBEVJT010000044.1:0-2622 GCA_040510075.1 Xanthobacteraceae bacterium
AAGGGCGTCAAGCTCCTGATCGACCCCACTGCGGTGATGTTCCTGCTCGGCACCGAGATGGACTACCGCACCGACCGGATGCGCTCTGGCTTCGTGTTCAACAACCCGAACCAGACAAGCGCTTGCGGCTGCGGCGAATCCGTCGCACTCAAGCCCGCCGACGCCGCCCGCGCCACCGAAGCCATAGAGTAACTGAAAGATTCCAGAGCTTCATACCTCCCCGGCGCGCACTTGCGCTCATGTAGCGAAGCGGTAGCGCACTGAAATGTGCGCGCTGGGGTGGGGCCTTCCTTCCACGTAGGGATATTCACCCCAACCGGCACGCCAAAAAGCGTGCCGCCCTCCCCATCAAGGGAGGGATGGAGCTAGATTTCAGCAGGCCGAAAATTCTGAGAGACTAAGTCAGCCGCACGGGGCGCATCATGAAGGCGGGGACGTGATCGCCCATACCCGGCTGCGCCTTGCCCCGATGCGGCTGCGACGCGCGCTCAACCGGCGCCGGCTGCGCAGGGCGATGCGCCTCCTTCTGCGCGGCGTGAGGCTTGTGCTGCTGATTGGGTTGGTGATGTTCGTGACGCGCCTGGTGACGGCGCTCTTCCCTCGGCTTGTCCCCGCCGCTATTGCCGTTTGCAGCATTGCGCTGCGGATGCGCGGCCTCCCCGTTCTTGCCCGGCGTGCCCTTGCCGTGCCTTGAGCGGCCCCCGCGGCGGCGCCCGTTTCCGTTCGGGCGGGCATCCGCGGCCTCGCTCATTTCGGTTTCGGAGTGCGCCCCGTCGATCCATGGGATCTCCTGCTTGAGCAGCCTCTCGATGGCCTTGAGTGCCTTGAAGTCCTTCGGCGTCACGAGCATCGCGGCGAAGCCCTCGCGCCCCGCGCGGCCGGTGCGGCCGATGCGGTGAACATAATCTTCGGGATGGATGGGAACGTCGTAATTGAAGATGTGGCTCACGTCGGGGATGTCGAGGCCGCGCGCCGCTACGTCGCTCGCCGCAAGAAAGGCGATGGTGCCGTTGCGGAACGCGTCCAGCGTCGCCGTGCGCTGATGCTGGTCCAAGTCCCCGTGCAGCGCGCCGACATTGAACCCGTGGCGCTGGAGCGAGCGATAGATAATGCCGACATCCTTCTTGCGGTTGCAAAAGATGATGGCGTTCCTCACGTCGATCTCGCGCATCAACCCGCGCAGGGCCTCGCGTTTGCCTGCCGGATCGTCGGGCGCCTTCTTCAGGCGCTGCACGATGGTAGCGGCGGCAGTCGCTTGGGGGGCCGCCTCGACGCGTTCTGGATTGTGCAGGAAATTGTCTGCGAGGCGCTTGATTTCAGGCGGCATGGTCGCCGAGAAAAAGAGGGTCTGCCGCGTGAAGGGGAGCTTTTTGCAGATGCGCTCGATGTCGGGAATGAAGCCCATGTCGAGCATGCGGTCCGCTTCGTCCACGACCAGGATCTCGATCCCGTTCAGGAGCAGCTTGCCGCGCTCGAAATGATCGAGCAGCCGGCCCGGCGTCGCGATCACCACATCAGCGCCGCGATCGAGCTTGCGGTCCTGGTCGTCATAGGACACCCCGCCGATCAGCAGCGCGACGGTCAGCTTGTGGTTCTTGCCTAGCGTCTCGAAATGCTCGGCAACTTGGGCGGCCAACTCGCGCGTCGGTTCCAGGATCAGCGTCCGCGGCATGCGCGCTCGCGCGCGCCCGCGTTCGAGCCGGGTCAGCATCGGCAGCACGAAAGAGGCTGTCTTGCCGGTTCCGGTCTGGGCGATGCCGAGCACGTCGCGGCCTGCGACGGCGTGGGGGATCGACTTGTCTTTATTGGGGGTGGGGGTGGTGAAGCCGGCCGCTTCGACGGCCGACAAAACTTTCGGGCTTAAGCCAAGATGTGAGAAGCTCATGCGTTAGCTAAAATACTGCGCGGGCCTGAAGCGCCGCGCACATCTTCTTTCTTTAGGCGCAAAGATTTGCTGCAACGATTCGTGGGTCTTGCGCAAGACGCCACGCCAGCATCGCGGTGGGTAACCCTCTGCAACGCTTACCAATCAGATAAGCGGCTCCCGGCTTCCGCGCAAGGGCCAAATGCGCGGGGTTGGCTGGAAATGACGGAAAATGAGAGCGATTGTCATGCCCGCTGTCGCGGGAATGACACAGACGCCTGGTCTCAAATATCCAGCTCGTCGGGCTTGGCGAATTCGGCGCGCTCCTGGATGAAACGGAAGCGCTCTTCCGGCTTGTTGCCCATCAGCTGATCGACGCGTTTGCTCGTCTGGGTCCGCTCCTCCTCGACGAGTTGGACGCGGAGCATGGTGCGCACGCGCGGGTCCATGGTCGTCTCTTTGAGCTGTTTCGGCATCATCTCGCCCAAACCCTTGAAACGACTCACGTCGACCTTGCCTTTGCCGTTGAATTCGGACGCCAGCAGCGCTGCCTTGTGCGCGTCGTCGCGGGCGTAGGCGCTCTTTGCACCCTGGCTCAGGCGAAAAAGCGGCGGCACGGCGAGATAGAGATGGCCGCCTTCGACCAGCCCGCGCATCTCTTGATAGAAGAAGGTGATGAGCAGCGAGGCGATGTGCATGCCGTCGACGTCGGCGTCGGTCATGATCACCACCTTCTCGTAGCGAAGGTCCTCTTCGCG